>NZ_CACSIG010000016.1:0-527 GCF_902705815.1 Alteromonas infernus | reverse complement strand
TTTATTTGAATTGTACTTTTTGCGCGTTTACTTCACTGCCAGTTCGCAGGTACGTTCGTAACAATGACAGCTAATTTCATGGTCATTCACCATACCTACCGCCTGCATAAACGCATAGCAAATTGTTTCGCCAACAAAATTAAACCCCTGCTTTTTTTAACGCTTTTTGACATGGCTTTTGATTCATCGGTCGAGGTAGGCGCTTGCTTAAAGTCTTCCCACCTATTGATAACGGTGCGCCCGTCTGTGAACTGCCAAATAAATTCACTAAATGGCTGCGTTTGTTCTATAGCGAGAAAGCCTTTAGCATTTCGGATGATCGACGCAATTTTTAATCGATTGCGAATAATACCTTTATCTTGCATAAGTCGCTCGATATCAGATTCGCCCATTACGGCAATCTTTTCTGGGTTAAATTGATGAAAAGCGTTCTCAAAGTTTTGCTGCTTTTTAAGAATTGTTAACCAAGACAACCCCGCCTGCTGACCGTCTAAACATAACTTTGCAAACAATGCTCGACTGTCTAA
>NZ_CACSIG010000014.1:0-15054 GCF_902705815.1 Alteromonas infernus | reverse complement strand
AGATAATTATCTCTTAACTGGGTGTGTGAATCTATTGGAGCACGTCAATTTGCTCTTTTATCAATTATTGCCCACTCCTTTGCATAAAGAGATTCAATCCAATTAATTCTTGCAATGCAATTGCCGTCTCGGCTCAAAATGTTAGTGAGTAAAGTGGCCTGGGCACCAAGCATGGCCAATTGCTCTCGCACTGACTTTTCGAAATACGGAAGGACAATTTTGAATAATTGTGTGATGTCGGTGCTAGATGCATCTTTAATCTGTCCATCTAGCTTGTTCAGTTGGGCGGCTATTTTCTTATCGTGTTTAACCGCATCACTGCATAGGCGATCTATCGCATTAATGAACTTAGATTTTTCGACCTGATTAACTAGAGAAAGTACGTTTGAAAGCTTCATAGATCATCCTTGATACTGTGAGTTAGTCACCCACTTTTATTATACTTAAGTTGTAACCATACACCCTGTTGTGAAATATTAAAACTATCAAATAACGCTATGGACATAGTAATGGGTGCCTCAACAAATTCGGTGAAACTGTCCAAGGTATAACAGGGGCATTATTAAGCTGCCTGCGAATTCACATAGTAAATTTAATATTTTAATTAACGTAGCAATGCCATGAACTTTGTAAAAGGCACAATATCCTGTTTGGCGCTGGCTACTTCCAACGCTTACATATATTCATCTCGCCGCGTATCCGGCACAATTGTCCAAGGTTAGCCACCAGCTGCCATCATTAGATTCATAATAAATTTTTCCATTCTCCCGTTACCATCAAGGTAAGCGACAACAGCTTTTTACTCCATTATGCAGAGATGTCTGTGCTCGCCCCGATTATCGCTTTTATCTGATATAAACAATATTCCTCAAAGATCAAATAAAGTCCCAAAATGGTTACTCAAATAGGTTAAAGGGCCCTAATGTAACCAAATCGGGACTTTATAGTGAAAGGTGTGACTGCCATATTATTAGCAGAAGAGCTCGACGAAAGGTTGAAGCAAGCCCGACTAAATCGAGACTATTCCTCTTAAAACAAGCTGAAGTTGCGGAGCTTGCTGGTGTTCACTTCTCCAAACTGAGATTGATTAAATCAACGATGCCAAGAACTTTGTAAAAGGCACAATATCTTGTTTGACGCTGGCTGTTTCCAACGCTTGCATATATTCATCTCGTCGTTCGACGGGTACAATTGTCCAGGGATAGCCACCCGATGCCATCATTAGATTCATGACAAACCTTCCCATTCTGCCATTGCCATCAAAGTAAGGATGGATGTAGACGAAAATGAAGTGCCCCAGTACCACTCTGACGGCTGCATTTTTCTCTTCTGCGAGCAAGTCGAAGAGTATCGGCATCATATCGCGAACCGCTTCTCTACCTGGTGGAGTATGCATAGATTGACGAATATAGACTGGTCCTGTCCGGTAACCAGCCAAGTCCGACTGCTTAATAATACCAGCAGCCACACTTGGGCCAAATAAAGCCAGATACCAATCGCTGTGTGTCTGTTCCAATACATCGCCAGCGTTTCTACCTTCTAACACCGCTAACACGGCTTTTTTAACTTCCTGAAATGCATTCCAGTAGCCTTTAGCGGCCATCGCATCTAAATGCCTTTTACTCTCGTCTGAACCTTCAGCTTGCCAATTACCAGAGCGAACCAGTTCAATCAATTCGTGAGTCACACGATAGCCTTCAATAGACAGTGAGTGGTATGCGTCTGTAACGTATTTGTCTTCCACTTCGGCCATATAGGTTTTGATATCGACGCTTTGTTGTATTTGTTCAGGGAAGTGAGCGATAACACTTTCACGCATTTGTGCCCACATTAACCGAATTCGATTAACATAGGGTGACACATCACGACGACCAAAGCTCACCTGCACTTTCTCTGCGAAAGGATCTTCTTCCTGCACTTTCAAATCGGCCGCGTGCATACCCTTTAAGATATTGTCAGCAATCAGATCCCGGCCGATATTTCTAAAGGCGCCCACTAAACGGCCAGCAATCACGCTGTGATTACCTGCAAGTAAAACGGATAGTACGTCGGATGCATCTGTCACCATCGATAAGGCAGTACGCAATTGGATGGGCGCATTTTGAAACTGGTTCGCGGAAGAATAAACAAGCGCTGCTGCTAAGCTGTAAACATTGAGCCCTTCCAAGTCTTCAATGTGTTCTGTGGCAGGCATGTTCAACCTGACATCAAAAATAGAGGTGTTGTGCAAAAAGGCGGTGGGTTTATTATTGCCTTTAGGCGAGCGCACGAGTAATTGTTTAGGCACGGTTCTATCGCCGATGTGCAGGCTAATTGATTGTTCAGGTGAGAGGCACCAAGCATTGTCGAATCGCTGTGACAAATAAGCGCCGCAAAAGCCCCAGAAAGAAGTATACCAAGATGTACTGTCGCCCGGCTTTTCATCTGGCATCGCCGGTATATACCAACCCCGGATGACCTCGCGAATAAACCCATGCTTCAATAGCCGCTCTCGATGTACTCTGCTAAGTTGCTTAGACTGGATGGCAACAGCCCCTGACTCTTGAAGTTGTTTTAATTGCTCGAGCGAATCTGCTAGTTTTTGTGATATGTCATTCATGTTCGCTCCAACTATTACTCATGATAGTGACCAGCTATCAATCCTTTTTTATAGGTTTTAGTGTTATATCACTTATAGGTTTTAATGTCTTTCAATTTATAGGTTTTGGTGTTTCTTTGGCTGTAGGTTTTAATGGTTCTACGTTTACGGTCGAGTTAAAAGTCTACCTCTTTAAAGAGCTTCAGCGATTAAAAGAACAGCAATTTCTATAACTGGGCAGAAATACTCGCCGCAATTTGGCGAAAGTGAATTACCTTATTTATACCGATGCGGCAAAAGAGCATCTAATTTCCGAAGTGCTTATCTTTACTGCTTACTATTCCTAACACCCCGAATATTCCCATCCATCACAAGCGTCTTAACCAATCCACTTTCATCATCCATCTCAAACGAAATACTACTCCCGTTCTTAGCAAAGAATCGACCGCCACCCTCATGAAAATACTCTTCATTTTCAACGTAAGGTAAGGCGTTAAGCACAAAACCATTGGCTGTTTTTTCTAGCACCACATCAACGTTAACTGGCTTGGTCACCACATAGGTTCCAATGTATTTACTCAGTTCCTTTTGGCTTATGGGTACTAACTTCTTAACCTCAGCTTCCGAGTAGCCTACGTTCAGCGCTTCTTTTAAGCGTATTTCTAGCTCACTTATTAACTGTGTTCCATTATTGCCGTTCGTCATAATGGCGTAGCCGTTGCCGGTATCTAGTTCAAGGTATAGCTGCGACATGAACCCAGCATCTGCGCCACCATGACCAAAGCCTAGTATTTCCCCGTTGTCATCCATATTGATGAAAAAACCAATTCCCACATTAGGCGGCTGAATATTTGGCGTATTGTTGGTTAACATTTCTTTCGCGGTGGCTTGCGATATCCAGTCGGTTTTTTGCCCCAAATACGCACTGCGCACGCCGCTTGCCAATTTCAACATGTCTGATGGCGTGCTCCACATGCCAGCTGCTGCAAGCGTAGCGTAAGTATGGGCGCCACCTTTAATTGGCGCACCGTCACCGTCGTACGGGGTAGCCATATTGTTCGATAAGTTTGTTGTTATGGGTTGTTCGTATTCTGAACGTGTCATACCTAAAGGTTTAAACAAAAGCCGTTGCGACATAGTCGGCAAAGGTTCGTTAGCTATGTCTTGCAAGGCAAGCTGAGCTAGCGTAGTGCCGCCACCCGAATAACGCATTCGCGTGCCTGGCTTAATATCAACCACTACTGCGCTGGTGTTTGCAGGCGCTGTACCTTCTAACACTTGCTGCAAAGTTGGCACTGGCTCACCCGCTGCGTAACCAGGGAAGCCGTGAACTGTGGTACCCGCCGTGTGGCTTAACAATCTGCGTAAAGAAACAACGTCTTGGCCAGTCCACTTATGTTCAGGCAACTGCCAGCTGGTGAGTAAGGTATTAATATCTGCATCTAAATCTAGCGGGTTATCTTCGCGATATTTCATCAATACTGCTGCAAATGCGGGTTTCGAAATACTTCCTGCTTGGAACACCGTGTTTTCATCAACAGCCAATTCAGTGGTTAAATCCTTAACACCGCTTTGCATGGTCCACGCTAGTTGCCCATTTCTCATAAACGCGACAGACACACCAGGTACATCATAATGCGCTTGTCTTTGCTCTAAAGATTGGTAATTAATTTCTTGCCCTGCAATTCGAATGCGTTCAGTTAGTCCAGTTTTTAAAAGGTCAGATTCTTTTGATTCTTCACCTTCCGCAATCTTCTTTCGCAAGTTAGCCAACCGCGTTTTAAAAGCACCATTTTCAACATTTTCTTTATAGCTCATTGCTAGCGCTTTTTCTCTCATTTCAAGCGCCATGCCTAATTCGCCGTTAGCTTCATAGCCGTCTGCTAGGCTGTCGTAGGCATCAGATTTGTTAGGGAAGCGAGCTATATTTTTCTTAAAAATCGCAATGGCAGAGTCAAAGTCTTGTTTGTTTAGCGCCGCATAACCCGCGTGGTTTACGGCTTTATATTCTGGCTTTGCTTCAAAAGCGTATTTTGCAGAAAGGTCTTTATAGTATTGCTCTACCGCAGGAATGCCTTCTTGTATTATCGCACCTGTTGGGCGTAACGAATTAAGCTGTTTTTGAAGCGCCAAGCTCATACCTGCAAGCGCAGTCGTATTGTGGCTTTCAGATGTATCCAGTTCGGTATCAAAGGTAAACCCTTTTCGTTCGCTACTATTTAGTAGTTCAACGTAACGTACGTATGCGCTTAGCATGTTCCCATCTTCGTTACCCATATTTATATATAGATATTTGTTAAGGTCGCTATCTGACGCATAGAACGCTTTTGCCTCTGGAAATATCACTTCTTCGTGCCACCACAAACTTGGGCTGAATGCGAAGTAAGCTTGAAATAGTTCAGGCCGCTCGTGCAGTGCGTATACGGTAAAAAGGGCGCTTAATGAATGCCCGGAAATAATCGCGTAGTTATTGGTGCGATAGTTTGCGTTTACGTAAGGCTTTAGTTCTTTTTCTAGAAAGTCTAAAAAGTTGTCGGCACCACCAGATATCCCCCACTGGTTGTAGCTTTCATCATAGGTAGGTGTGAAGTCTCGCGTTCGCTCGGTGTTGGTAATACCGATAACAATCATTTCCTGCGCCATTCCAGACTGATTTAGCAGATCAAGCGTGCCAACGGTATGTGCAAAATTACGCTGACCATCTAGCAAATATAAAACGGGGTAGGTGGTGTCTTTATAGCGGGAATAGTTATTAGGTAAGTGAATAAGTAGTTCTCGCGACTCATTCAAAACTTCTGACGTTATTGTTGTAATTACGGCCTCGCCACGCACTTTGGCGTATACGTGAAAGCTAAGGCTTAGGGTGAATATGGCGCCGATGAAAACGCAGGCAAGCTTTTGATACATTTGAAATTCCCTTTCCCGCTATCAGGCGCGAGCTTTTTATAATTTGTTTATCCTACGCTGTCATAGTCGCTCTTGCTTGTCAAAAAATAGCCAAATAAATGGCCAGTTAAAAAAAAAACGCCGCATTCAGGCTTTCCGAGCCGGGCTGAATCAAACAGCCTTCTAGAGCAATTACGTAAAAGGGGTTAGCTAGAACGTCCCTCACTCATAGCTGCCTGTTCAAATACCTTAACTCTAGACATATGATCACCTCCTTATCTTCGTTGCTAAAACTAATTCGAACATAACATAGGCGGGGCCTAAGTAAAGTATGGCTTCATTAAAGAAAGTTTAGGGAAGTACACACTATTCAAAAAAAGGAATAGCAAAACCAAGGCGACAATATAAACCTTACTTATTAAATCTACGTAACCAATGCTAACTGAAACCCTTTGCGCCGCTCGTTGACGTGACATTAAAGCCTCAACGTGTAACCAGTAGTACGCAAATTCTCTAAAAGGTTAGAACGTAGATGCAAACATTAAATACGCACAAAACCAGCATGAGCCGAAAAGCCGCATTATTGGTTACGCTTTTTGCTACCTCATTTTTCACCTTTGCCCAGTCAAACTCAACTGAACAAATTAAAATGACAGGCAGTAATGGTTCGTCTGTGATGGGGAGTGTGCAGTCGACCTTCGACAATCCGTGGGCGATGGCTTTTTTGCCTGATGGGCACAGTTTGGTAACGGAAAAAGCCGGTACACTTTGGTTGCTTGATAAAAATCAGCAAAAGCGTTTTGCTGTAAGCAATGTGCCAAGTGTTACTGCACGCGGGCAGGGCGGTTTAGGTGACGTTATTATTCACCCAGACTTTGCGTCGAATAACACCATTTATATTTCGTATATGGAACGGGATGAAAAAGACGATGCGTTTAGCGGTGCAGTAATAGAGCGCGCTACGCTTAGTGTTACCGATAGTGGCGCGACATTATCTGATAGAACACTTATTTGGCGTCAATCGCCTAAAGTGACGGGTAACGGTCATTATTCACATCGTATGGCGTTTTCGCCTGACGGCTATTTGTTTATTACCTCTGGCGAGCGCCAGAAATTTACGCCAGCCCAAAACATGGCAATGAATTTGGGTAAAGTTGTGCGCTTGAACGAAGATGGAAGTGTGCCAGAAGATAATCCGTTTTATGGCCAAGGCAGTGTAACCGAACAAATTTGGACATTAGGTCACCGCAACCCTTTGGGCATCGACTTTGATGAGCAAGGTAATTTATGGGTTCACGAAATGGGGCCGCGCCATGGCGACGAACTTAACCTTATCGAAAAAGGTCGCAACTACGGTTATCCCTCCGTGTCGCAGGGAGACCATTATTCAGGCGTAAAAATCCCAAATCACGAAGATATCCCTATTTTTAAATCACCTGAATTAGCGTGGGTACCTGCTATTAGCCCTGCCGGTTTTATCATCTATAAAGGCGATAAGTTTAACAGCTGGAAAGGTAACGGTTTCATCGGTGGTTTGTCTTCAAAGGCACTGGTTCGTGTTGCCTTTAATAAGGACGATAAAGGTAAATGGAAAGTGGAAGAAGCCGAGCGCTATGAGTGGGGTAAGCGAGTGCGTGAAGTCGAGCAAGACAGCATGGGCAATATCTATGTGCTTGAAGATAAGGAAGGCGGGCGTTTAATTAAATTAAGCGAGTAAAACGCGAGTGCATTATTAATTAACTTGTCGATAGGATAGTTTTCGATTCATGCTCGCGTATGACGGACAGATACAAACTTTAGGAACTCTATGATTCAATCTCCTCAAAACTTTAACTTTGAACGTTGTGAAGACGAACCTATACACATTCCTGAAAGTGTACAAAGTTACGGTTTTCTTATCGCGTTTAGCTATGACGATCTGAATATTTCAATCGTCAGTGAGAACTGCGAAACAATATTTGCTGAGGGGATTATTGGGAAAAACTTTTTAGATATTCTTTCTTCTAATACAAACGAGCGCGCTTTTCTTGAAGAGACGTTCGAGAGGGTATCGAAGAGCAAAATAAGGCTGCCCATTAAACTTCATTTGGAAGCATCACTTTTAAATGAAGGTACGGCAATAGATTATTTAGCCGTTGTTTATGACTCGGGTCATCATTATGTGGTTGAGCTAGAGCCTGCTACAGAATTTAGAGAAACCTACAGTGCAGAACAATTTATAAAGCTTTATGCAATGTCTATAGCGCCACGCTTCAAAGAAATGACGTCGTTAGGTGAGATGGCGCAAGAGATGGTGTCAACCATTAGGTATCTCACCAATATGGATAGAGTCGTACTTTATAAATTTAATGAAGACTATTCGGGAAAGGTTATAGCAGAAGCCAAAGCTGAAGATATGGAGTCTTACCAAGATTTGTATTTCCCCGCCTCAGATATACCAAAGCAGGCCAGGGAGTTGTACAAAACAAACTGGGTAAGGCTAACTCCTGATACTGAGTTGCCCCCAGCTAGGCTAGTGCCTTCTGTGGAGGAGTCGGGACGAGAGCGGTTAGATTTGACTCGTTCGCTTCTGCGCACGTTCTCGCCTATTCACCTGCAATATATTAGAAACCAAGGTTTGCGGGCTTCATTTTCCATTTCGTTAGTCACCGATGGTAAGTTATACGGGCTCATTTCCTGTCATCATCGTGAGGCCTGCTATATTCCTCAAGATGTAAGGCTACAGTGCGAGAATTTAAGTCAATTGTTTAGCTGGCATTTGTTGGCTAAAGAAGAGGAAGTTGCGAAACAGAAGAAGTTTGTCACCGATGAAGCTGTTGATGCCATGCTAGACAAAATTGGCCCAGCTAACCCTATTAGTCGCGTGGTTAAAAGCGGCGAACGGGCTTTTTTAGATGCGCTCAATAGTTCAGGATTTGTTTACTATTCACAGTACGAAACCATTACGCTTGGCTCTACCTTACCGATAGACCTTATTAAAGACATCTTTTCTAAGGCCAGTAGTGAAGGCGGTTTTCCTTACACAAACGATTCACTTTATGATGATTACCCGGAAGCACGAGAGCATGGTATCGCGGGTATTATGATCATTCCACTGTTTGAAAAAAAGCAGTACTTTACCGCTTGGTTTAGAAAAGAAACCCACCGCGTTCAAAAGTGGATTGGCGCTGAAGATGAAAAGTCAGAAGAAGCACCAAAATCTGAGCGCCTTAAACCTCGTTCGTCTTTTACTATCCATACTCGAAAAATTGAGGGGCGTTCAACACCGTTTGATAAAGCAGATGTTGATACCGCCAATCGGCTAAATAGAATGTTTTTGGTATATGCTCTTGATGTGCAAGAGCGTATGCATATAAGCATCCAAGAACTTGAAAAACAAGATAATTACAGAAATGAATTCCTTGCTACCTTGGCTCATGAATTACGAAACCCATTGGGCCCAATCATGTCGGGGGCAAGCATTTTAGAAACGGTCGATGATGATAAAACGCGTAAAAGAGTAACGGCAATTATTAATCGACAAGCGGAATACATGTCTAAACTCATCAACGACTTAATGGATGTATCTCGTATTACCCGCGGCAAGGTTAAGCTTGAATTTGAAAGATTGAGCATTCAAGACGTCCTTTCTGATTCCCTTGAAATTGTTGAGCAGCAAGTGAAAGCCAAGAAGCACGATATAACCGTAAATTGTCTTGATGAAGATGTGACCGTTTACGGAGATAAAGCGCGCTTAAGCCAGATTTTCTCTAACATTATTCATAACGCGACTAAGTATACAAAAGAGTCGGGGAAGATTGTTGTAGATATCAGAAAAGACGGAGTAATGATTGTTGTTTCTGTTAAAGATAACGGCATGGGCATCCCTGAAGATAGGCTAAAAGATGTGTTCAACATGTTCACCCAAATTGAAGCGCATTCTACACATACCAAAGGCGGGCTTGGTATTGGGCTAACATTGGTGAGTAAGCTGGTGGCATTACATCATGGCGAAGTATCTGTAATGAGCGAGGGCGTCGGTCAAGGAAGTACTTTTGAAGTTAGGCTACCTATCTCCAAAACAGCTTTTGAGCAGTCTGACAACAAAGAAATGGAATCTGTTGTACCAAATAAAAGTAAAGTGATGTTTGTGGATGACAACGCCGATCTTATCGATGCTTATTGCTTGTTAGCTGAGTCGATGGGGGTTACTGCTTTGGGAATTACCTCTCCGACAGAAGCGGTAGAGAAATTTAAAGCCTTTAAGCCAAACTGTGTATTCCTTGATATCGGCATGCCAGATATTGATGGTTATGAGCTAGTTAAAATGCTTAAAGCCCTACCAGAAGCAGATAGCGTTAAGTTTTACTCTCAAAGCGGGTGGGGGTCAGGCAAATATATCGAGGATTCTAAATCTGCTGGGTTCGACAAACACTTTGTAAAGCCGCTGTCTAAAGAAACTATCAGGTCAGTGCTAAGTTAGTCTTGCAGGGCCCGCTGGTGCGGTAACGCATGATGGATGGTAAGTAAAGAAAAGCGCTCGCAAGTGAATAACAGTCGCGAAACGGGTTATAATAGCAGGCAAACGTAATTAGGAATAAATATGAAAGTCTGTGGTATAGATTTAAAAGGTAACGAAGCAATTATTAGTTTGGTGTCGCTAGCTGACGGTTTGTTTCATTTGCCCGACTGCCGTACGCGCCGATTAACACTGGCCGATACCAGTGCCAAGGGGCTAAAAAGCTTTCAAAGCACCTTCGCTAAGCTTGTCGAAGATTATAAAATTGATGCTGTGATCATTCGTCAGCGTCAAAGCAAAGGTAAATTTGCAGGAAGTGCAATCGGCTTCAAACTAGAGGCAGCTATCGAATTGATTGATGGGTTAGAGGTTATTGTATTTAGTCCTACAGATATTAAAGAGTCGCTTCGCAGAAACCCGCTAGCAGTTCCGTTCTCTGAAACTGGTTTAAAGCAGTTCCAAGAGACAGCCTTTACCACGGCTTACGCATGGCTTATGAAAAATGAGTATGCGTCGCAAGAGGCTAGTGAAGAGTAACAGGTAGCCGTTCGACACATTCGTGAACAGTGAAGCTTATACCAACCTGTAGGCTTCGCTGCTTAACCCTTCATTCCCTCAACCTTTGTACTCAATTCAACCAAGGCGTTGTGTAGCCTTTCCAATTTGTCATTGAATTCTTCGTCTGCTTCGTGCTCGTTGCCCTTTATGGCTAATTCTATCGAACTTGCTAATTCTGCAAGTGGAAAGGCGCCGATATATCGAAGCGCCGTTGTGAAGATATGCGCTATTCTTGCGATAGCAGGATAGTTGTGGTTATCAATAGCTTGTCTGAGTGCGCTAAGTTCACCCTCTAAAGCCACAAAATCGTTTAGTAAGTCGCTGTATAGGGTTTCGTCACCTAGCAATGTTTTCAACGCTGTGGGTTTGTCTATAAAGGTCAATGATGTGGGCGCTACACTCGTTTCACTGATCACCTCTGTGGTAGCCGAAGACTGCCTTTTATCCAATACCTCAACAAGTACATCAAAAAAGCGATTAGGGTCGACAGGTTTGTTAATATGACCATCCATGCCAGCCGCTAGGCTTTTATCAATGTCTTGTTGCATGGCATGCGCGGTTGTGGCGATGATAGGTAAAGTTAACTTCAGCTCTTCTCTGATGTGTTTGGCTGCAGTTAACCCATCCATTACCGGCATTTGAATGTCCATCAACACCACGTCGAATGCGCTGTCTTTACGCAGTATGCTTATTGCTTCCAAACCATTATTGGCCACTTCAATAGTGGCATGGGTGTCGCTTAACAGTCCAAGGGTTACTTTTTGGTTAAGTGCATTGTCTTCTGCAAAAAGAATGCGAGTGCCTTTTAAGTTAGGCACTGTTGGTTTGTCTTTAGGCAAGGCTTTAGTTTTTACGTCAAGACATAGCTCTTGCAGTTTATCTACTAACTCACTGGTGCTAAATGGTTTCTTAATAAAGTTGCGAATGCCTAGTTGGTTAGCTTGCTCTCGCATGCGTGGCGATTCAAACGCATAAAGCATAATTACTTTTGGCTGCTTAATTGAAAACTCTTGATTCATAATGGCCGTTACTTCAAGACCATCAATATCAGGCATACTCCAATCTAAAATAAGCACGTCATAGGGCGTAGATGTCGCTAATGCTGAGCGCATTTTAACAACCGCGTCTTTGCCTCCAGTGGCAATGTCAGCTTGAATGTTAGCCATAGAAAGGGCTTCTGAAATAGCATCTCGCGATGCTTCAATATCGTCAGCTATAAGTACCTTCAGCGCGGAAAGCTGTGTAGAAGGGGATATGATCTGCTGAGATGCGTCCTGCTGTACTTTCACCGTAAAGTGGAAAATAGACCCTTTTCCTAACTGGCTCTCTACCCAAATCTCACCGCCCATTAACGCCGTTAACTGTTTGCAAATTGCTAAACCTAAACCTGTACCACCGTAACGCCTAGAAATTGTTTCATCGCCTTGATTAAATGGTTGGAACAGTAACGCTTGATGCGCGCTACTTAATCCAACGCCCGAATCCTTCACTTCAAACTCAAGCTGAATGTCTTCTGAGACTTGCTTGCATCGCACGCTCACTGAGATAAGCCCATCCTCGGTGAATTTAAGGGCATTGCTTAATAGGTTGTTAAGCACCTGCTGAATGCGCAGTGGGTCGCCGATTAAGTTAAGCGGCACATCTCGTGAGATATGTTGTATAAGCTCAATATGCTTTTCTTGTGCACGGGCAAGATGCAGCCTAATGGTTTGGTTTACCAGCGCGTCTAAATTGAACTGCGTCGATTCGATATCCAGTTTTCCCGCTTCAATCTTCGAGAAGTCGAGAATGTCGTTAATTATACTTAGCAGTGTCTGCGACGCGCCCTCAATTTGTATCAAATTAGTTTGTTGTTCTTTGTCTTCAGCGGCGCGCTGGGATAGCTTAGTAAGACCAATAATTGCGTTTAACGGCGTGCGAATTTCATGGCTCATACGGGCCAAGAAATCAGACTTTGCTTTGGTTGCTTTGCGCAAATCTTGGGTGAGGGTGTCGAGAGTTTTTCGTTGCTGCCGAGCTCTAACTAATAGACCAACTACCAGCCCTAATGAAAGGATCACAAAGCCAATAAAATAGAGTTGCTGAGTATTCTTTTTTTGTTGAATAAGATTTTGCTCTTCTTTTAGTTGGTTGTCTTTCTCTAAAAGCTTGATGGTTTCTTCTTTTTCAGAAATGGCTAAACGCACGCGGTGCAGCGCCATCAGTCTTGACTGCTGCTCGTTAAAGCTTTGCTTAAATACTTGTTGATACTGTTTCGAGTATTCTAGAGCGGCCGCTATATCGCCTTTTTCCTCGTAAAGCGGAATAAGTTTGTTTAAAACATCGATAACCAAAGCTTTGTCATTTTTAATAATGTCTTTTTTAAGCCCGGCTTCAAGTTCGGCAATAGCAAGTTCTACTTCGCCTTGTTGCAGGTAAATGTCTACCAAGTGAAGAAGGTGCGACCCTTCGTTGTACCGGAATCCTACCTGGCGGTCAGCTTCTGCTGCTTGATTGAGTTTTTTAAGGGCTTCACTCAAATTACCTTGCGCGATGTGAAGCTCGGCCATGGCGCTATGTACAATGCCAATAAAAGGGTAATCAGCTTCGCGAAGCAGGCTTTCCGCTAATAGCAGGCTAACTTTAGCATCTTGGTATTTACCGAGTGCCCGCTGCGCGTACCCTTGGAAAAAGTATGCGGTTCCTTCACCTTCTTTGCTATTAAAACGCTGGGCTGCAGACAAATACTGATGCCCGAACGTAAGCATAAGTTCATAGTCTTTAAGCGACATGTAGACGTTACCCATGGCGCTATAAATCAATAAAACGCGGTCACTTCCGGCTTCGTTGTAGATATCTAAAGCCCGATGCATTGCTTCTAATGCACTGGCATGCTCGCCAGACAAATCTAGGATCAACCCTTCTAGGCGATACGACTCTGCAATGTCTAGCAAGGTTTTTTACTGACGTCGCGTATTTACGCGCTTCAAGTAATGCTTCGTAGGCCGAAACATAGTCTTGCTTTAGAATATGAAAGTAGGACTTAATGTTTAAAAAGCGTGCATGCCCATCATCATTAGGGTGAGCTGCAAAAAATGCATTTAATTCTGCGAACGTAGCTTGAACGTTTGGGTCGTTTTCCTGAATGCGTGCTTTAAGTCCGTCAAGTTGAAGTGTGGGAGGTGAAACCTTGTCTTGCGGCTCTTCGAAAGCGCGAGCAGGTAGTGTCATTGATAAGGTAATGACACTAACAATGCACAAGACAATCCGTTTCATTTTTCTTTTGCTATTAGTTAGTAGCTAATAACGCGAATGGTTTTACTGGTGTCGTCAAAGCGCTTAGAAAGCTCGTCCCAGTTTTTATCCGCAATAATCTTTACTTCATCGGCAGGTAATCCGTACTTCTTTGCGGTTGCCACAGGGTCGCTTTTGTAAGCTTCCATTAGCTTGCTGTTGGTGTCTAATTCAACCAAAAAATCTTGTATAGATTTTGCCATTTCTTATTATCCTTTTTTAATTTAGGGTTGGGTTTCTATAGTTAGTAACTTGTTGTTCTGTTAGCCCTAGCTTCGCTAAGCGGTCTTGTCGGTATGCTGGCATTCCCTTCGATGGAACAACGAGCGTCGACACCAAGGTGGGTTTTGCGAATTCGAGCTCACGAAGCATGACTTTTTCTATTTTTGGTTCGCAAAGAGGAAGCGTCGCTGCTTCATAAATAATGAGTTCGTGATCACTTGGATAATGCTCGGCCAGTATATCTGCCAGCATAGCCAGACCTGATTGGCTGTGATTGGCATCTAGCACGCTTAACGTTGCTTCTCCTGCTAACCCTATTTGCCAGATAATTTGCGTCATGTGCGGGTCTATGCGGTAGTCGCGGAACAGAAATTGGGTGGCCTCGTATGACTGACAGCCATAGCGAGAAGGGTCTATGCCCAAATCGGCAATTAAGCAGTCTTCGGCGGAAACGCCAGGCAACATTTGCGCCTCTAAACCTGCTCTTGTACTCGGCGAATGCTTCATGTGAAGGCGTGACAAATACGCCTGGGTGACCATAAAAAGCAACGCAAACCTTGTTACCTTCTACCACTGATTGCACAATTCGGTCGGCCATTTGAGAATAGGTGAGGGCGCGAGATTTTCCTTCTTCATAAAGGTCGTCTAGCGAGACGCTATTAGAGTTAAGTTTGGTTACCACATGTTCGCCGATTTTATTCATGATACCCATGAAGACGATGTCGGCATTCTCAATGTGGCTTCTTGCGGCGACGGTCATTTGCCCTGCAACACTGATACCTGTGCCGACCACAATAAGCGATCCCTTTTTAGTGGTGCCCATACTTCCTATACCGTTTTCGACACTGTTGTTTTTCCTACTATAAAATAGAATTAAGGGTATTGCTATATTCACAGGTTGGCTAATGAAGGATAAGTTTTATTAAGTAAACGTTTGATTGCGTTTAGGCTATTATCGAAAAATATCGCTAATAAAAATGTATAAAAAAGGAATAGTGACGTGGTCAACCAAAATTGACCAACCCAGTTAAGCTACTTT
>NZ_CACSIG010000013.1:0-5346 GCF_902705815.1 Alteromonas infernus | reverse complement strand
CGGCGGGTTTTTTGCTTTCTGCCTCATTATTTTCTCTATACTACTAATCGCTTATAGATTAATAGCAAAGATCGCTCTACATTTATCTTGTGTTAATAAAATGTTAAGTGTACTTGATGAATTATTTGGTGTTAGCTGTTGTCGCAGGGCTGATAAATGTAGTGATGTCGTTTCTAACCATGAGCGTCCTGATTTCTACTGCTGTCATCTTTTTTACTATTCTTTTAGCGTCTTTCATTTTTAGTAAAACGCTAGGCAGCGGAAAAACGAATGCGTTTTCTGAAGGAGTAGGGGATGACAGCCTTTCATCGAGTCAACCTCCGTCGTCACAAACTGATGCAACCAAGGTCAGTCATGCCGCCAGCAATATCGCAATTGGCGGTGCCTCTATTTCGTTCTTTTTGGAGCAACTAGCAAACGCTTTTAAAGAACAAGTCGCTAATATTGGTGAAATGAGCGGCAGGCTACAACATTTAGAGTCGTCGTCTAGTCAGTTAGATGCATTAGCCAAAACAGCCTCTTCATCTATGAATGAGTCTGATGAGAAAACACAGTTTGGAAGTACGTCGCTAAAAGAAGTGTTAAACCAACAACAGCAGTTAGTTAAAAATATCAATGCGTCATCTGACGCGCTCATTACCTTAAAAAGCAAAGCTGAAGGTATAAGTACAATCACTAACACCATTAATCAGCTGGCCGATCAAACGAATATGCTCGCGTTAAATGCAGCAATTGAAGCCGCTAGGGCTGGCGAACAAGGCCGTGGTTTTGCTGTAGTTGCTGACGAAGTCAGGGAACTCGCAAAGAAAACGACAGATGCAACGTCTGGAATTGAAACTTTGCTTCAAGATATGAATACCAGTAGCCAAAAAGCGGTAGCTACTATGGATAAAGTACTTAGTTCAAGTGACGATATGAACGCTAAGCTACAGGAGAGTGAAGCGGCTATATCTCATTCAAGCTTGTTATCTACTAAAGCCCGGGACTCTATGGAGGCAATGCAGGGTATGGTAGAGGATAATGCAGAGCACAGCGCAGGTATCAGCGCCAATATTCTTCAACTTCATCAAACTACGGGTAATTTGGAGCGCGATCTTTCTGACGTTTCAGCGCAAGCCTTATCTCTTAGCAGCCAAGCGGAAGATATTTTTAGGCTATTAGAAAGTTTTGACGTAAACGACAGAAATAGCGAAGTAAGAGATATTGCGATAAGTACAGCGAAAACCATAGGTAAACGATTTGAACAGGCTATTAAAGCGGGCGACATTGCCGAGTCGCAATTATTTAGCTTCGACTATACGCCCATTGCAAACACTAACCCGTTAAAGCACACGACACCTTTCGATAAATTCACCGATAAGATATTACCCGAAATTCAAGAGCCTTTGCTAACAGCGCACGATTTCATAATTTATGCTGGCGCTGTTGATAAAAATGGCTACTTCCCCACCCATAATAAGAAGTTCAGTCAGCCGCTTACGGGTAATTATGATACTGACCTTGCGAATAACCGAACAAAACGGATATTTGATGATAAGACAGGAAGCCGCTGTGGTGCTAATACCTCAACGTTTCTACTTCAAACCTATAAACGAGATACGGGAGAAGTTATGCATGATTTATCAGCCCCTATTTATGTGAACGGTAAACACTGGGGCGGGTTTCGTATAGGTTATAAAGCACAAGCGCAGTAATTCCCTACCGCTAATATTATTGCGTCTTTACGCTTTTATTTGGGCCCTTGTTACCCTACCATTAGCGGATTGTTCGCGGTTCGTAAAATAATATGCCTTCATTACAAAGTTACAGCACGTTTGGTCTTTCAGCATCGTGTAATTCTATTGAGTCGTTTGTCGACGTCCCTTCTTTTTTATCCCTATACAACTCAATAAAACAAAGCGCCGCTAACGCGGTTTACATATTAGGTGGTGGAAGCAATTCTATTTTTACACAAGACTTCGACGGTACTGTACTGGTTAATGAAATAAAGGGTATTAGTCACTTCGATACTGAAAGTCACCATTATCTAAGGGTAGGCGCAGGCGAAAACTGGCATGAGTTTGTAACGCTTTGTATGGAAGAAAAGTGGTATGGATTCGAAAACTTAGCACTGATACCAGGCTCAGTAGGGGCATGTCCTATTCAGAACATCGGTGCTTACGGGCGAGAGGTTAATGCCCTCATTGATAAAGTAGAATGTGTATTATTAGAAACGGGTGAGCAAGTTCTGCTTAACAAAGAAGATTGCCAGTTTGGCTACAGAGATAGTGTGTTTAAACATGCATTAGCCAATAAAGTGCTTATTACCCATGTTAATTTTAAGCTTCCTAAAGACTATGAACTTGAAACTAGCTACGGCGAATTGGCCGCACTTTCCGAGCCTACGCCTGAAAAGGTGTATAGTAAGGTAATAGAGATAAGAAAGAGCAAGTTGCCCGACCCAAACGTTTTAGGTAATGCAGGGAGTTTCTTCAAGAACCCCGTAGTACCGACGTCGGTATTTCACAGTATTCAAAAAGATTACGACGTTGTCCCGCACTTTGTTATAACTAATAAGGTAACGCCGCCAACTGAAACGAGTGATTTAGGCGTTACCCTAAAACAGCAAGATAACACTAAGCAAAACGAAGAATTGATAAAAATTCCTGCAGCGTGGCTTATCGACCAAGCAGGATTTAAAGGCAAGACGTTAAATAAAGTACGCTGCCACCCTACACAGCCATTGGTACTAACTAACTTAGGTGGTGCCACCGGAGAAGATTTAATTACCATGGCAAAAAATATCATAGCAAGCGTACATGATAAGTTTGGCGTTACGCTCGAACCAGAAGTGCGCTTATTAGGAAGCAAAGGACTTATTTCGCTATGAGACAAGCATCAAAAGCTATAAGAAAACATATACTCGCTTTGTTGTCCGACGGCCATTTTCACTCAGGTGAAACCATTGCTCAGCAGGTCGGTTTATCAAGAACCGCGGTAGCGGGCCACATTTCCCAGCTTGCCGATTGGGGGTTGGATGTATTTAAAGTGAAAGGTAAAGGCTACCGATTAGAGCGAGGGTTCCCATTGTTAAGTGCTGACAGTATTAAACGACATTTAGGCAATACAAAACGCGCGGTCATCGATGTGGAGTCCGTATTGCCCTCTACCAATACGGAAATGAAAAAACGTATTGCGAGTAAACGGGAAGATCTTGAAAACGGCGATGTCGTCTTCGCCGAAATTCAAACCGATGGGCGCGGTCGCCACGGCCGTTCTTGGTTAGCCCCTGTTGGTGGTAGTCTAACTTTCTCTATGTACTGGTCTTTCCCTGATGGTTACCAAAGCATGGCGGGTCTTTCTTTGCTAGTGGGGTTAGCCGTTTGCGATACATTAAAAGAATTTGGTGTTGAAGATGCCGAATTGAAATGGCCGAACGATATTTATCTACAAGGCAAAAAGCTTGCCGGTGTATTAATTGAAGTAGAAGGCCAGATTGGCGCAACGGCGCACAGTGTTATCGGTATTGGTTTAAATGTATGTGTACCTGATAATCAGTATGATGTAGGGCAGCCTCATAGCGATTTAGCCTCTTACCTAGGTACCATTCCTGATAGAAACGCTTTAGCGGCAGAAATAATTAAGTCGCTTTGGTCTTATTTACCGAAATTTACCCAGCAAGGGTTTGGTCCTTTCACTGCGTATTGGGAAGCGTTAGACCTATACGCCGATAAACGTATTGTTTTGCAGATGGGCGAGAAGCGATTTTCTGGAATTGACAGGGGAGTGGACGCCAGCGGCGCACTACTTGTTGAAACACAAGACGGTATTACGCGATTCCATGGTGGCGAAGTTAGCCTTAGAGGCAATTAACGTTTTATTTTATATCTGGGCTACGAAGGTTTTGGGCATTTGTATAATAAAAGTACTTCGTAGTTCATCTTTGTGATTTTTAAATAAAGTTTTTTCCGTTCGCTTTACGCATTACATTGCGACTGGAACCAAAAATATGAATAACATTGAAGAAAACCACGTCATATTAGTGGATATCGGTAACACCCGAATAAAATATTCACTGCTTTGTCATGCTGAAGAAGAGCCTAATGCATGCGAAGATGCCAATTCTCTTTTCTCTTTTATCGATTCTCAGAAAAATATTTCTCATTTATATATAGCTTCTGTGAGAAACCAGGAGCTGGTTGATGAAATATTCACCATGTGCAATGAACGAAATATTACCTTTGTAGAAAAGCACACAGAAAAAGAAGCCTTCGGCATAAAAAATAGTTACGACAATGTTCAAAAAATGGGCGTTGATCGATGGCTTGCCATGGTCTGCGCTGCAGAAAAATCAAAAAAAGCATTTTTTTGTTATGGATGTGGGTACGGCAATAACGGTTGATTTTGTGGTAGATGGTCAACATTTAGGCGGTTGGATCGTACCTGGCTTTCAAGTAATGCGTAATGCATTGGTCGCTTCAACTAAAAAAGTGTTCGCAAATGATGAAATTCCAACCACCTTTGGGGTTGGGACAGACACAGAAGATTGTGTTGCAACAGGGTGTCATGCCGCCCTATATGGTGTTTATTTGAGCGCGATTGATTACATATCAAGCAAACAAATCGATTTTGACATTATTTTAGGGGGTGGAGACAAAAAAGTGTTTGCATTCTTAAAATCTGCTGATAACATGCGCCTCGCTCATTTGGTGATGCAGGGTCTTGCCCGCTACGCTCGAAGTGAACTTTTAAAGGAAACGTCGGCGTAAGTTTTTGATTAGTTGAAAAATTGGTCAAAAAAGAAAATTGAAAAATTTTCAAAAAGACACTTGCACAGAGTTAAACAATACTCTAGAATGCGCACCCACTTGATGTAGTGCCGACTTAGCTCAGTTGGTAGAGCAACTGACTTGTAATCAGTAGGTCGCCAGTTCGATTCCGGCAGTCGGCACCATCAATCTGGAGGGGTACCCAAGCGGTCAACGGGAGCAGACTGTAAATCTGCCGGCTCAGCCTTCGCAGGTTCGAATCCTGCCCCCTCCACCACTTTCTCTATGAGGTGGCCAGAGAATTAGGATTGCGGGCATCGTATAATGGCTATTACCTCAGCCTTCCAAGCTGATGATGCGGGTTCGATTCCCGCTGCCCGCTCCAAATCAGTGCTGATATAGCTCAGTTGGTAGAGCGCACCCTTGGTAAGGGTGAGGTCGGCAGTTCAAATCTGCCTATCAGCACCAGTTTATTTCTCCCCAGCTCATGTAAAATTTCTAAATTTTTTAATGTAACTTTGCTGGGATAATAGAAATGGCAAAAGAAAAGTTTGAACGTACGAAACCCCACGTAAACGTGGGTACAATCGGCCACGTT
>NZ_CACSIG010000012.1:0-834 GCF_902705815.1 Alteromonas infernus | reverse complement strand
CTTGTGGCTGGGGGGGGCAGGCCTAACACATGCAAGTCGAACGGTAACAGGAAGTGCTTGCACTTCGCTGACGAGTGGCGGACGGGTGAGTAATGCTTGGGAACTTGCCTTTGCGAGGGGGATAACAGTTGGAAACGACTGCTAATACCGCATAACGTCTACGGACCAAACGGGGCTTCGGCTCCGGCGCAAAGAGAGGCCCAAGTGAGATTAGCTAGTTGGTAAGGTAAAGGCTTACCAAGGCAACGATCTCTAGCTGTTCTGAGAGGAAGATCAGCCACACTGGAACTGAGACACGGTCCAGACTCCTACGGGAGGCAGCAGTGGGGAATATTGCACAATGGGGGAAACCCTGATGCAGCCATGCCGCGTGTGTGAAGAAGGCCTTCGGGTTGTAAAGCACTTTCAGTTGTGAGGAAAAGTTAGTAGTTAATACCTGCTAGCCGTGACGTTAACAACAGAAGAAGCACCGGCTAACTCCGTGCCAGCAGCCGCGGTAATACGGAGGGTGCGAGCGTTAATCGGAATTACTGGGCGTAAAGCGCACGCAGGCGGTTTGTTAAGCTAGATGTGAAAGCCCCGGGCTCAACCTGGGATGGTCATTTAGAACTGGCAGACTAGAGTCTTGGAGAGGGGAGTGGAATTCCAGGTGTAGCGGTGAAATGCGTAGATATCTGGAGGAACATCAGTGGCGAAGGCGACTCCCTGGCCAAAGACTGACGCTCATGTGCGAAAGTGTGGGTAGCGAACAGGATTAGATACCCTGGTAGTCCACACCGTAAACGCTGTCTACTAGCTGTTTGTGNCTTTAAGNCGTGAGTAGCGAAGCTAACG
>NZ_CACSIG010000011.1:0-591 GCF_902705815.1 Alteromonas infernus | reverse complement strand
AGTTTTAGGTCCAATGTTTGGAGAACCTTATACGTCAAAATTTTCCTACTGTCAGATGCCCATACTCTACTTTTGTCTGGCTCTATTGCACAGAGTTGTTCCCTCATGCTTTTCAGCATCACTTCGATACCGCTTATTATTTCTCGGTCTGTAAAGCTTGCCAAATCAATAACCACGGGAACCTGATGAGAACTATAAACATCAGCGTCTCTCAACAGATGTGCTACTGGCAGTAGAAACCTCTTAATATCAAGAAGGTCTAGATTAAAACTCACCAACATGTTCACTCGGGCCGCACGTTTCCACAAGTTTACCGTGAAGGTGCCTTAATTCGCCCGCCCCATCATGCGCACACCATTGTTGTGGTAGAAAGATAATTGGCTATCGATTAGGGCATCCTCTGAACTAAAACACTCAAAGTTTTCACCATTGTCCGGCGAAAGCTTCGATAACATAGGTAGGCCTGACAAAATTGAATTGTACGCATGCCACTCGAAAGCATTATGCTCTTTGATTGATTTGTATACACCTTTATTCTTTAGAAAACTCCCTATGCAGTAATCGATCGAAGTTCGCTAATTGTATTTCTTT
>NZ_CACSIG010000010.1:0-1001 GCF_902705815.1 Alteromonas infernus | reverse complement strand
TGATCGAAGGGCAACGATACCAGATCGAAGCCTACTTACGCGAGGGTTTCAGTTATCGGAAGATCGGAAAGCGTCTGAATGTGAGTCACAGCACCATCAGTAGAGAAGTAAATCGTAATCGAATTCGGGATAACCACTATTTGCCGGAAGTCGCTCAGGTGAAGGCTTTAAAGCGACGATGTCAGGCCGCAAAGCGCAGAATATCTGAACTAACGATCACCTTTGTTGAGTTCGGACTTAACGAGAAATGGAGTCCTGAGCAGATAGCTGGCGTAGGCAAAATTATCGGTCATCACGTGAGTCTCGAATGGATTTATGGATATGTCAGGCTTGATAAATTACGCGGCGGTAAACTCTATAAACAACTACGTCAGGGCCATCGACGATACCGTAAAGGTAGCCGCGCCAAGCGAGTGATTATCCCGAATCGCGTTGGTATTGAGCATCGCCCCGCTATTGTGAGCAAGAAAAAGCGGTTCGGAGATTGGGAAGCTGACACGGTTCTGGGCAAGCAAGGAACGGGCGCAATTGTTAGCCTGGTCGAGCGCAAAAGTAAGCTTTATCTGATACGCAAAGTGCCAGCAAAAAGCGCAGCCGATGTGGCCCGGGCCATGGTTGGCATGTTATGGAAATATCGAGGTCATGTCCGAACTATTACCGCTGACAACGGCAGCGAATTCTGTGACCATGAGCTGGTCGCAGAAAAGCTTAGAACAGATATCTATTTCGCAAACCCGTATTCATCCTGGGAACGCGGATTGAATGAAAACTTCAATGGTTTGCTGCGCCAATACATCAAGAAAGGCATCGATTTACGGACGATAACAGATAGGCAAATTAACGAGGTTGAACGTGCACTAAATGCCAGACCGAGAGAGTGTCTCGGCTTCAGACAGCCCATCGCAGTATTCAATGAATTACGCAAGGCTGCCTAATTTAGCGAGTGGTGCACTTCGGAGTTGAATTCGCGAGCATTTAGAGAAACTACTNTTGTATATTCA
>NZ_CACSIG010000009.1:0-613 GCF_902705815.1 Alteromonas infernus | reverse complement strand
GAAATAGAAAATTTATGAGTCGCATTTTTTATGTTACTGCAGCATTAATAACCCTGTTGGGCGTTATTGGGTGTTCGAACGAAGGTGAGCAAGCGCAGCAAGGTGCTCAGCAAGGTAAGCCTGCACCTTCCGTATCGGTAGTTACGCTGGAAAAACAACCTGTAGTACATGAAATGGTGTTGCCGGGCAGAGTTAGCCCGTCTCGTCAGTCTCAGGTGCGTCCCCAGGTAGATGGTGTTATTACCGAGCGCCTATTTGAAGAAGGCGCTTATGTAGAAAAAGGTCAGCAGCTTTATCAAATTGACGAGGCACGCTACCTGGCGCAGCTAAATAGTGCTAAGGCTGATTTAAAAACGCGTAGAGGCAAACCTTAAAACACTGGAAGCGAAAGCTCGCCGTTACGACGACCTTGTGGCGCAAAATGCGGTAAGTAAGCAGGAATACGACGACGTTATGCCCAAAAAGCCAGGCGCAGGCCGCCATTAGTGTGGCTGAAGCCGCAGTTGATGTGGCTAAAGTAATATGGGGCTATACCAAGGTATACGCGCCGATAAGCGGGTCGTATTAGCCGTTCGTTGTAACCGAGGTACCCTGTCACTACCAATCAGGCACA
>NZ_CACSIG010000008.1:0-400498 GCF_902705815.1 Alteromonas infernus | reverse complement strand
ATGCGCATTTTAGGGAAATGAGCGCTCACGTCAACACTTATTTTAAAAAAAGTGTCACATTCTTTCCGAACGCTCAAAATACCTACTATTTCCAGTATTTCAGCTTATTTCTTAATCTAAACTTACGCCACAGGTTTAAAGGCTTAGCTTTTATTCGGCCTTCGAAGTTAGATTTGAAATGGTCTACAGCATCTAAAACGCGAGAACAGTTATTTCCATCTCTATGCGCTTCGTGGTTCAACGTATATGTATCAATAGCTTCCATTAAGGATTTAGGCCTTGTTAATGCCGTCTCTAATGCAGGCTCGACGGCATCACACTCATTCACGTCTATTAAATGCGGTCCTGGGTTTGTATTTTTAAACGTGACTACGGGCTTACTAAGTAACATAAATTCAAGAATTATTGATGAACTGTCACAAAGCATTACATCTGCACGTTGGAATGTTTTTAAACCTTCATTTCTTTCAAAACTAACATTGTCGAACTTTTCTGCCAGCTTTTGGTATTTGTTTATTATCGAATGATCAGTGATTTTGGGATGAAAGGTTATTATCCATTCCCAATCTCTACGTTCAGCAATCTGATGTATTGTGTCATATAAGGCCTCTACCGAAGTTATACCCCGACTAAATGTAGGCGAATATAATATTGTAGTTTTACCTTCGTTCTGCAGAGTAGGTTCTGTAAAAAATGGATCAACCTTACACCAACCTGTTTCATAACATTTAAAGAAACCAAGCTTTTCTTCCAATTGCTTGAATACAGGTGTGCTGCTAGGACCTTGTGTACAATACAAGTCAAACCAATTTCGAATTGTAAAATGGTCATCCAGTACATTTCCCTTCTCACCACGTTTCCCTACTGCATACCCATGAAATACTGCGACCTTTATTCCAGGAAGAAAATGATAAATAAAGTTACCGCACGCAAAAATTGCAAGTGGGTCATAACTTTTTACGTCATCAATGTTTGCAAGCAAGACTTCAGTGTCATCAAGTAAATTTTCACACGTAGACTCTAGGTACCACGCAACGTCATCACCTCTCGCTCTTATCTCAGCTTGAAGTGGACGCAGAATTGAATATGCGTAGGGAAGAGACGCGAATAGTACGTAACGTTTAGCCATGTAAATTTCTTCTTAGCTTCTTTGTTTTGATAAGCGGATTTTCAAGTATAACTAACTTACCGTACTATTAGTATTATGAGCGCAACAAGACACTCATTGGTTAGTTGATTAGCTAATATGTTCATACTCAAAAGGAACGTTATAGATGAAGAACACTGTAGGTAGCTTTAAGGGCATTTTCCCATCAATAGATAAATCAGTATATATAGACGCTTCATGTCGAATTGTTGGTGATGTAAAAATTGAAAAAGATAGTAGCGTCTGGCCTTTAGTTGCTGCTCGAGGCGATGTAAACAAAATACGTATTGGCGCTCGCTCTAATATTCAAGACGGTAGTGTTTTGCACGTTACCCGTAAATCTGAGAAAAACCCTGATGGATTTCCGCTTATTATTGGGGATGACGTTACCGTTGGGCACAAATGTATGCTTCATGGTTGTCAGTTAGGCAACCGTATATTAGTAGGCATGGGCGCTATTGTCATGGATGGTGTTGTCGTTGAAGACGATGTGTTTATTGGCGCGGGTACATTAGTACCACCAAACAAGCGATTAGAGAGCGGTTTTCTTTACGTTGGAAACCCAATGCAGAAGAAGAGGCCGCTCAATGACGCTGAAATGGCGTTTTTAAAACAGTCTGCTGTTAATTATGTTGTGTTAAAAGATGAATACTTGGAAGAAGCGAACTAGTTTCGCTTCTCACTTTGCTCAACAATGTCACGAACTCGCTTAACAATATCAGAAGTGTCTGGGCGCTTTTGTGTCCATATATAGAACGCTTCAGCCGCTTGCTCAACCAGCATCCCTAACCCATCTATTTGCGTTTTAACACCTAGTTCAGCCGCATCTCTCATAAAACGCGTGGGTGAATTTTTATAAACCATGTCGTACACCACTTCACAGTGTTGTAAAACACCGTCATTCAAACTGCACGGCAACGCATTGCTTAAACTAGCTGCTGTTGAATTGATAATAATATGAGGTGCAATCGTTGCGATATCCTCAAGGGCCACTACGTCCACTTTAGGGTTTGAAGCAGCGCTTGCCACTTCTTCAGCTTTGGCTTTCGTTCTATTCGCAATAGTCAGTGTAGCAGCGCCCGCTTTTAATAACGGAGAAATGACGCCACGGGCTGCGCCGCCGGCTCCGATAAGTAACACGTGTTTATCTTTAATTTTCACGCCGCTATTTAGTAAATCATTGACTAGCCCCACACCATCTGTGTTGAACCCTAACAGCTCACCTCTGTCACCATTCATTAGTGTATTAACAGCTTGTGCGTCTTTAGCTGCTTGATCATCTACCTTTGCTAAGTTAAAGGCATCAAGCTTAAAAGGCATGGTGACATTGCAGCCTACAGCGCCTTCTTGAGCTAAAAACGCTTTGGCAGCTTCAACAAAACCATCTTCAGGCGCAAGTATCTTTTCATAAGAAATCTTTTCTCCGACCTGATCTGCAAACATCTGATGGATGGTTGGTGATAAACTCTGTGCAATAGGGTTGCCAAATACAGCGAATTTTTTCATGGGAATACGAGACTTATTTAATATAAAGAAGAAAAGCGATAATCGTGTTACGCAGAGTACACCATATGCGCGTATAGGTGGAGAGAAGAAAGTACGCGAATTGGCGAATACGTTTTACGACATAATGGAAACCGACCCATTAGCAAGCGAACTTTTGGCTCTTCACCCTCAACCGCTTGATAGAATTCGCCACGTGTTCTTTTTATATTTAAGTTTGTGGCTTGGCGGCCCAGATGATTATCAGCAGCAATTCGGCCACCCGCGACTTCGTGCACGCCACCTTCCTTATACCGTAACGCCAGAACTTAAAGCGCAGTGGATGTACTGTATGCGCAAGGCTATGTTTAAAACTGTCGATGATATAACGTTAGCGCAACAGCTACTTGAAGCACTTGACCAGCTTGCCAGCCATATGGTGAACACCAAATAAAAAAGCGCGTTGAAAGGAATAACCTTTAACGCGCAAGTCCCCTGTTACTGTCTACGCTCTTTGTGGCGTATAAAGTAGTACAATTACGAAAGCCTCAATTTTTGGGTGTTCGGCCTTAAAAGGTATAGCCTACCGATATGGTGTACACCCAAGGGTCTATTTCAATATCACTCACCTTACCTGCGGCATCACCAACCTTAAACGTGGCTTCAGTATCAATATCGATGAAACGTACTGATGCATTTACATGCCACTTTGTATCAATTTGGTAGTCCATACCCACTTGAGCTGATAAACCAAATGAGTTATCGAGTGATAGGTCGCTTAAGCCTGCATCCTCGTTTGCGCCAGTAAATTCCTCATCAAAGATAAAGGTGTAGTTAATACCCGCACCAATATATGGCTGAAAGGCTGAACTTGCATCGTTGAAGTAATAGTTAGCGGTGAGTGTTGGCGGTAAGTGAGTAACTTCACCAAGCTGATTTCCCGTACCTAACGGGTCGGCAACAGAGAAGTTCACGTCGTGCTTAAAGGGCGTTGCCGCAAGCAGTTCGATATTAATTTTATCAGTAATGAAGTATGCAACGTTCAAACCTAGCTGGGTATCGTTATCAATATTAAGGGCAACACCAAGATCATTGCCACCAGCGACGATGTTAGAAGTAGATTCGTCAGGAGCAACGGTAGTCAGACCGCCTCGAACAATCCAATCGCCCTGCTGATGAGCGCTAGCTAAAGGTGAAAGTGCAGCAAGGGTAAGACAAAGTGCAGATAAAGTGTGTTTGCGCATGATGTGTCTCTTTTGTGTTTAACTAAGATGGCGCTACTTTACGCCGTTAGCTAAACGAAACATTGATCCAGCGCAAAGTTAATAACCCACTGAAACACCAACGGTATTTGAAATTGATATAGATCAACAAGAAATGCCGCAGAGTGACTTCATGCGGCGTTTTTGTATGACTTTTTTATGCTTAAACTTTCTTTGGTGTAAGCCTGGATAAAGAAGTGATTGAATTGAACACTTTTTACCACGGAGTAGGTTTAAGCCAATCCGTAAGCTTAGCCTCAGCACTCCCTGGTGCCGGGGTATAGCAGTATTCCCACCGGGCCAACGGCGGCATAGACATTAAAATAGATTCCGTACGTCCACCGGTTTGCAAACCAAATAAGGTGCCACGGTCGAATACTAGATTAAATTCAACATAGCGACCTCTGCGATAAAGCTGAAAATCACGCTCTCTTTCGCCATAATCAGTTTGCTTGCGTCGCTCAACAATAGGGACATAAGCATCAATAAAACCATTGCCAACCGCCTGCATAAAAGCGAATGACTGCTCGAAGCCCCATTCATTAAGGTCGTCAAAGAACAACCCACCTACGCCACGGGTTTCGTTGCGGTGTTTTAAGTAAAAGTACTCATCGCACCATTTTTTGTACTTGGGGTATACGTCTTCACCGAATGGCTTGCATAATTTCTTGGCTGTATCATGCCAATGCACCACGTCGTCTTTAAAGGGATAAAACGGCGTTAAATCAAAGCCACCGCCAAACCACCAGATAGGTGCTTCGCCCTCTTTTTCTGCAATAAAAAAGCGCACGTTTGCATGAGAGGTGGGAATATACGGGTTGTGGGGGTGAATAACTAAAGATACTCCCATTGCCTGAAAGTTTCGCCCTGCAAGCTCCGGACGATTAGCCGTAGCAGACGCTGGCATTTGACTGCCGAACACATGGGAAAAGTTTACGCCGCCTTGCTCTATCACCGCACCATTTTTAAGCACGCGAGAGCGTCCACCGCCCCCTTCTTCGCGCTGCCAACTGTCTTCAACAAACTGGCCCTTACCGTCGGCAAGTTCAAGGGTTTGGCAAATGGTATCTTGCAACCCTAGTAGATAGCTTTTTACTTGTTCTATTACTTCAGCGGCATTTTTACCGTCCAATAACTCTGCTGATGTCATGCTCTTATTACCTCTGCTGTGTCACCATCGCGAATGGTACTGGGTTTAGTTGCACCGCCTACTTTACCTTCTACATAAAATACAGAATCTGCAAACACGGCTTTGGCTTCGTCGGTGTCTGTCGCTGGCGGTTGCCCTGTTAGGTTAGCGCTGGTTGAAACAAGTGGCTTACCCAACTTATTGCATAGCGCTACAACCACAGGATGATTAGTTACGCGCACCGCTATTTTACTATGTTTGCCGGTTAACCAAACAGGCGCCGATGACGACTTAGGTAATAGCCAGGTGTTAGGGCCAGGCCAGCTTGAAAAAATATCGGTACGTCTATCGGGACGAATTGCATTGTCATCTACGTAGGGCAAAAGCTGGCTGTAATTAGCGGCAATTAATATTACGCCTTTTTCAACAGGCCTTTGTTTGATATCTAATAGTGCATTAACCGCTGCTTCGTTGTCAGGGTCACATCCTATACCCATTACCGCTTCGGTCGGATAAACAATTAAACGCCCCGCTTCGAAAGCGGCAACAACAGGGCCGACTTCAGATGCATTAGCCTCAACGGGGGTAAACGTATTTACGTTCCCATTTTGAGTATCAGACATGATTTTTGTTCTCTACGTATGATTACTTTTTGTAGCCACAAGTTGGCTGCGGGCACTGAATTTGCCCTTTTTTATCTATCAACACTGTCCATCCACAGTCTGGGCAGCTTTCATTTACAGGCGTGAAATTTAGCACATATCGGCATTGCGGATAATGGTTACACGCAAAAAACTGTTTGCCGTATTTATTGGTGCGTGAAATTAAATGCCCTTTCTTACACTTTGGGCAGTCAACTAAGGTGTCTTCTTTTTCTTTGATAGGCTCAATGTGATGGCATGAGGGAAAGTTGGTACAGCCTATGAACATGCCAAACCGACCCTTTTTAATGGCTAGATCGCAGGCGCACTTTGGGCAGGCCATACCGTCTAGCGTTTTAAGGACCGTGGTTTGGGTATCGTGAAGCGGTTTACTGAAATTACAATCAGGGTAGCCAGTACAGCCTAAAAACGGCCCTGATTTGCTGTTCTTAATATGAAGGGGCTTGCCACATTCGGGACAGTCTCCAAAATTATCTTCTAGAGCGTGCTCGTGAGCAGAAAAAAGTGAGTGGTCTATTTTAGACATGATGTAGACATAAAAGCCTCGAACGCGCTACCAGCTGGCAACGCATTTAGTTAAATACAGATTCGCGAACCTAAATTGCAGCTGGGCTACCGCATTAATGTAGTATGCCGTCTGGTTCTTCAAACAATAGGTCTTCCATTTGTGCGTAGGCTTTTTCTTTACCGGGTACATTAAATAGCACCATTAGCACAACCCATTTTAAATCTTCTAAACAGAATTCGCTGGAATCGATTTCCATTACGCGGTCTATCACCATTTCACGCGTAGATGCGTCTAATACGTTAACCTGCTCTAGAAACATTAAGAAACCACGACATTCCACATCTAAACGCATTTGTTCTTCGTGGGTATATATCCGGCTTAAGCTAGTGCTAATGCCTTTGCAAAAATACGGCTTGATGTCTGTTTCTTGCAATGCCGCTAACTTTTCTAACCATGCGAGGGCTTTATAAATCTCATCGTGATGGAAACCCGCGCGCACAAGTTCTTCCGTTAACTCGTCTTGATCAACACGAATTTCCGTTTCACTGTGAATGAAGTTTTCAAACAGATACATGAGGATATCTATTATTTTCCCCTCAATTTAACGTAACCACCAGGGACAGCGGCTACTAAACCACGCAACTCATATTCTAATAGTGATGCCATTGCTTGCGATACAGATAAGGCATTGCGCTGCGCTATAACATCAATAGCGGTGATGTCATATTCCACACTAGCTAATAATTTATCAGTTGCCAAGCTATTCACTGCACTTTTTTCATTTTGTTCGCCAACATCAAAGCTCATTTGCTGAGGTTGAACCCCAATTTCCAAAAGAATATCGTTTACATTAGTTACTAACTTAGCACCTTGTTGGATTAACCAGTGACAACCTTCAGAGTAAGCGTGAAAGAGGCTACCAGGTACAGCGAATACATCTCGCCCCATATCTGCGGCCAAATTTGCAGTTATCAAGGTACCGCTTTTAATTTTTGCTTCCACAACCAAGGTTCCGAGTGAAAGTGCGGCAATAATTCGGTTACGCCGGGGAAAATGCCACGGCTTAGGCCCCTGCCCCGGGAAAAACTCTGTAACACTAACGCCGCCACTATCGTGTATTTCGTTATAAAGCTTACTGTTCTTTGTAGGGTATATTTTATCCGGCCCCGTACCCATAACAGCGATGGTACCTATACTGCCGGATATGGCACCCACGTGAGCGGCGCTGTCTATGCCCATCGCCAAACCACTGGTAATGGCAATGCCATTGTTAGAGAGCCCCATTGCAAAGTCAGTCGCTATACGCTTTCCTTGAATACTCGCCCTTCTACTGCCAACAATGGCTATTTGCGGTTGTTTTAGTAGCGCTTTACTTCCGGTAGCAAATAATACAAGCGGAGGGCTGTCTAGCTGCTTGAGTAACGGTGGATAGTCCGGTGAATCAAGGGTAATGACGTGCCTGTTTTCACTTACCTTCGCCCAATTCAACGCTGTGTCGATGTGCTTTTGTGTTATTTGATCAGTGAGTGTAGTGACCGCACTTCCCAAAGAAGAAGCTTGGCTTAAAAGTTCAATGGGAGAACATTGATGTTGCTCGAGCGCCTGTAACCACAGTTTAGGTGAAACACGCTGTGCAGAGGCTAGCGCTATCCATGCCGTTGCCGAGCTGTCTAAAGATGTAAATTGTGCGCTCATTGCCGCTCCTTACTAAGCGACAATGAGGCACTCGGAACGTTAAGGTTTAGCGACAATAAAGCCGCGCTTAATGCCTTTGTTCGCTCGTGAGATTAATCCGTAACTTGCCGCGTCAAATGTTTTGAATACCACAACTTCACCAACTTTAAGTGCGGGTTGCGACACTGTATCGATAAACCATTCACCACTTGTTTTTACGCCCGGTTCATCTACATAACGCGGACTTTCTTCATCTATGATGGCTGGACCTTGTGCGTAAACACCTAACACGGTTCCCGGTAAGACATCTGCCGCGCCCAAATCAAGGATAACAACGTCATACTTTCCTAACAGGTCGTGATCGTGTAGGTCTCCCACAACGGCCCCACGCTGAGACTTCGCAGGAACAAGTTCAAAGCTTTGCGGCTGTTTAAACCCACCAGCCATTAGCTTATCGCCGCGTTTAGCCTCTTGATTCGCATCATCAATAAAAAGCAGCATGGTGTCGTCTGCCTGACCTTTTTCTACTAAAGATGCCGTGGAAACATGGGTAACTTGTACGCCCAATATTTCTCCATCAAGGTTTTTAATAGTAGCGTGCTTTCTTATGACTCTATACTGGTCGTCAGTACTGAATTGCTGTTGGCTTAGTACAAAGTCATCTGCAGCAAACCTTACGTTTCCGTCTTGGTTCCCTAACAGTTTCGGTAATGCCTGATAACTCTCTTCGTCTAGTAACATATGTTGTTTAATAAACGGCGATATGGTTGTCCAAGAAAGTACGTCTACAGGCTTTGGTTTTAACCGTTTGTCCGTTGAAGGTGACAGTTTGTAGCTAGGTTTATCTCGTTTTACCGATAAAACAGGCTGTCCGTCTATATAGCCTACAACGATGACATCACCAGGATAAATTAAGTGAGGATTTTCAATTTGTGTGTTGGTGCGCCAAAGCTCTGGCCATAACCAAGGTTCATTCAAAAAAATGTTAGCAATGGCCCAGAGTGTATCACCACGTTTTACCGTGTAGGTTTCAGGTGCGGTATCTTTGAGTTGAAGTGCAAACGCTGGCAAAGACAGAATTGCACAAAGAAGGAGTGTTGCCCCGCGACGAGCGCTTATTAATCGCTTTTTCAAATTAACCACCTTCAAATTATTCACTATCACTTATTGTTGTTTTTTCAGACAATAGCACTATATCGGCATAAGTTCGTATTCTTATAGGGGTTCGGCAAAAAACTGCACGAATGCTCCCGATATACGTTAGAATAGTAACTTAATAAGCACTGTAAAGTGTGCTGGCAATTAGATCGTATATGTATTTATACAGCGAAAAGGTGAAGTAAGCGAGAAATGGCAATTTTAGACGTATTAAGTTTTCCTGATGAACGTCTTCGTACGGTAGCTAAGCCGGTAGAAGAAGTTAACGACGAAATTAAACAATTGGTATCGGATATGTTCGAAACCATGAAAGACGAGAACGGCATCGGCCTTGCGGCGACGCAGGTGAACCGTCATGTTCAAGTTGTTGTAATGGACGTATCGGAAGATCAAAACGAGCCACGTGTATTTATTAACCCAGAAATTACTCGCAAAGATGGCTCAACGATTAGTGAAGAAGGCTGTTTATCTGTTCCGGGTAATTACGCCAAAGTTGAGCGAGCAGAAGCGATTACGGTTAAAGCGTTAGATCAAAATGGCGAGGCATTCGAGCTAGACGCAGAAGGTCTACTTGCGATTTGTATTCAGCACGAGCTTGATCACTTAAAAGGTAAGCTGTTCATTGACTACCTTTCTCCGCTTAAGCGCCAACGTATTCGTAAGAAGCTTGAGAAAGAAGCGCGTCTTGCTGCGAAAGCCTAAGGAATAACGTGACAACTCCATTGAAAGTAATTTTTGCCGGTACACCGGATTTTGCAGCTAAGCATTTATCAGCCTTGCTTGATAGCGAGCATGAGGTCATTGCGGTTTACACACAGCCTGACAGACCCGCAGGGCGAGGCAAAAAGCTGACCGCCAGCCCAGTGAAAGTGCTGGCAGAAGAAAACGCTATTCCCGTCTATCAACCTCAATCACTTAAAGCCGAGGACGCACAGAAAGAATTAGCGGCCCTTAACGCGGATTTGATGGTAGTTGTTGCCTATGGCTTATTACTTCCCACGGCGGTACTTAACGCACCTAGGCTTGGCTGTATCAACGTACACGGCTCTATTTTGCCTAAATGGCGAGGCGCTGCCCCAATTCAACGCTCTATATGGGCCGGGGATGCCGAAACTGGCGTAACCATTATGCAAATGGATGAAGGCTTGGACACGGGTGACATGTTACACATTGCCACACTGCCCATTGCCAATGACGACACCAGCGCAACAATGTATGAAAAGTTAGCTACACTTGGCCCTAAAGCCTTAGTGGATGTGGTTAACGATTTCGAGAGTTATACCCCAACAAAACAAGACGATACCCAGGCAACCTACGCTAAGAAGCTATCTAAAGAAGAAGCGTTAATTAATTGGTCTGACGATGCTAAGCAAATTGAGCGCAACATTCGTGCATTTAACCCATGGCCGGTTGCTTGGATGCAAGTTGAAGATCAAAACGTAAAAGTGTGGTCTGCTGATGTAGTTACATTAGATAAAGACGTGAAGCCGGGCACGGTAATAAGCGCAGATAAAGCAGGCATCACTATTGCGACAGGACGAGACGCCCTTCGCATTACCTCTCTTCAAATACCTGGTAAAAAGGCGCTACCTGCAGCAGATGTTTTTAATGCCCGCCAGTCGTGGTTTGAAGTTGGCCGTTGTATTAAACAAGCAGACTAAAAGTGAAACCATTACCCCTTCCCAAACAAAAAAACCTGCGTGCAGATTGCGCGTGGGTTATTTACCAAATCTTAGAGCAAGGCAAATCATCACGCGAATGTTTAGAGCGAGTTCAGCGTAGGCACAATGCACGTGATAACGCTTGGTTACAAGAAATGTCGTTAGGGGTAATGCGTCGCCTTCCTCTTTTACAACATTGGCTAAGAGCCCTATTAGATAGGCCCCTTAAAGGTAATAAGAAAGTAATAGAGCACCTTATCCTGCTTGGGTTATATCAGCTGAACTTTTCTCGGGTTAGCAACCACGCGGCCGTGGGAGAAACCGTAGCAGCGGCGTCTTATTTAAACGCCGCTGGCCTTAAAGGTTTAGTCAATGCCGTTTTGCGTAATTTTCAGCGTGAGAACCTTGCCGATAAACCCGTCGACGATGCTATTATCAATAGCGGCTTACCGAAGTGGCTTTATAAAGCGATAGAGCAAGCCTACGGTGCAGAGGCCGACAATGTGCGTGCCGAAACTAACGCAATGGCACCGATTTGGCTTCGAGTGAATAGGCAGCAGGTGAGTTTTAGCGCCTTTACCGAAGCACTTGATAAGGCAGAAGTAAAATACACGCTAAGTGAAAGCCACCGCGATGCAATCGTCCTTTCTCAACGCGAAGATATTACGGGCTTACCCGGGTTTGAAAAGGGTCACTTTGCCGTACAAGACGGCGCGGCCCAATTAGCGGCACATTATTTACAACCACAAGCTAATGAGCGCATTTTAGATTGCTGTGCCGCTCCGGGCGGAAAAACCGGTCACATTGTAGAGTGTGCTCCTGACACTGAGTACGTGTTAGCACTCGATGCTGATGCCACACGCCTTAAACGCGTAGAAGAAAATATGACGCGATTGCAGCATAAGGTAGACATTAGGCAAGGTGATGCAGCTAACCCTGAATCATGGTGGGACGGAAAACCCTTCGATAGAATTTTGTTAGACGCTCCCTGCTCTGCCACTGGTGTTATTCGTCGTCATCCAGATATTCGCTGGCTGCGTAAAGCAAATGACATAGATAACTTAGCACAGCTACAACGCCGCATCTTAGATACATTGTGGGGCTTATTGAAACCTGGCGGTACGCTGCTTTATGCCACCTGCTCTATTTTACCGAAAGAGAATATGGCGCAAATACAACAGTTCCTTGCTGACACGCCAGATGCGTCGCTATCTCCTATTTTAAAAACGGAAACACCAGACAAGCCAGGCCGTCAAATTACACCAGGTGAGCAACAAATGGATGGTTTCTACTATGCGAGGCTGGTAAAGTCACAAGACTGAGGGCTCACGCATTGTGCAGCGGTACAATGTAAGACCAGCAAGAAGACGAAGGCAAAATAATAACGATGAAAATCATCATTTTAGGGGCAGGCCAAGTAGGCGGTACGCTTGCTGAAAACTTAGTTGGTGAAAATAACGAAATTACCGTTATAGATTCAGACCCCACCATTCTACGGGCACTTCAAGACCGTCTAGATCTACAAGTAGTCACGGGTGTTGGTTCTCACCCTGACGTACTGCGTAAAGCAGGGGCAGAAGACGCTGACATGCTTATCGCCGTTACTAACAGTGACGAAAGTAACATGTTGGCGTGTCAGGTGGCCTACAGCTTATTTAAAACCCCCACAAAAATAGCCCGCGTACGCTCTGAACAATACATTATTTATCAAGAGCAGCTGTATAAGCAGCAAGATATTCCTGTCGACCATATCATTGCCCCCGAACAGCTAGTGACCAAAGCAATTAAGCGCCTTATCGATTATCCCGGCGCGCTACAGGTAGTAGAGTTTGCTGAAGGCAAGGCAAGTTTGGTCGCGGTTAAAGCCTATTATGGTGGCCTGTTGGTAGGTCATGCGCTATCTGCCCTGAAAGACCATATGCCTAACGTTGAGACCCGCGTGGCCGCCATCTATCGCCGCGGCCGCCCTATTCGACCATTGGGCACGACGGTTATAGAAGCGGATGACGAAGTCTTCTTTATTGCAGCGACCAAACATATCCGCGCGGTAATGAGTGAACTACAAAAATTAGAGTCTAGCTATAAGCGCGTCATGATAGCGGGCGGTGGTTTAATTGGTGCAGGACTGGCTAAGCAGCTCGAGCACAACCACAATGTAAAACTTATCGAATACAGCCCTGAACGGGCTAAATACCTTTCTGCTAACTTAGATAAAACCATTGTTTTCAGTGGCGATGCCTCTGACCCTGAGCTACTCAGCGAGGAAAATATCGAACAGGTAGATGCGTTTATCGCGGTTACCAATGACGATGAAGCGAATATTATGTCGGCCATGCTGGCCAAGCGTATGGGTGCACAGAAAGCCATGGTGCTTATCCAACGCAGCGCTTACGTGGATTTAGTTCAAGGTGGCGAAATCGACATTGCGTTTTCACCCCAGCAAGCCACTATATCGGCCCTGCTTACTCACGTACGTCGTGGTGACATTGTGAATGTTTACTCGTTGCGCAGGGGCGCTGCTGAAGCCATTGAGGCCATCGCGCACGGCGATGAAAACACCTCTAAAGTGGTGGGCAGACAAATTGGTGATATTAAACTGCCACCGGGTACTACCATTGGCGCTATCGTTCGCGATGAACAGGTTATTATTGCTCATAGCGATACCAAGATAGAAGCTAACGATCACGTTATTCTGTTTTTGGTAGATAAGAAATATATCAACGACGTGGAAAAGCTCTTCCAACCGAGCGCTTTTTTCTTTGGCTGACACGCCATAGTCTGACCGTAGGGCTTACGCTGCGCAACCTAAGTCGCAGTTTGAGCACAGAAAATTAAACACAAAGGGCGATAGTTGCAGTTATCGCCCTTTCTAGTTTAATAAACCGATAATTTTAGCGTGTACCGCGAATGTATTAGCTGCGCCAAAAGGTAGGCGAGAACAGTACAAGAAGCGAGAATACTTCTAAACGACCAAACACCATACCGGTAACCAAAATCCACTTTCCGGCGTCGGTTACATCGGCATAGTTTGCCGCCACACTGCCTAAGCCTGGGCCTAGGTTGTTCAACATTGCCGCCGTTGCGGTAAACGCACTTAAGTTATCAAGACCAGTAGCGATAAGGCCAATCATAAGCACAACAAATACCACAGCATAGGCTGAGAAGAACCCCCAAACAGCCTCTACTACTCTATCGGGCATGGCACGGTCGCCAAACTTAACGCTGTACACAGCTTTAGGATGAATGAGCCTATCGACTTCACGTTTACCTTGTAAGAACAAGAGGCAAACCCTTACAACCTTCAACCCGCCGCCTGTCGAGCTTGCGCAGCCCCCGATAAAGCTTGAGAATATTAGCATTATCGGCAAAAACGTTGGCCATATTGAAAAGTCAGTGGTAGCGAAACCTGCTGTAGTGCTTATCGATACCGCTTGGATCATGGCTTGATCTAAAGCCTGCTCGGCGGAAGTGTAATAACCTGACAATGTCAGCACTAAGAAACAAATGCCAATAAGTGAAGCCTGAATAATAAAGAACGCTTTAAACTCAGGGTCTTTGAAATACCCTTTAACGGAACGAGAACTCACCGCGGCATAGTGCAACGAGAAATTAAGGGCGGCGATAAGTAGAAATACCGTACACACTACGTTGACCATGGGGCTATTGAAATACCCCAAGCTCGCGTCGTGGTTAGAAAAGCCCCCAATGGCGACGGTAGAGAACGCATGACAAATAGAATCGAACACATTCATACCCGCGAGCCAATAAGCACCTGCACACGCAATAGTAATTGATAAATAGATATACCAAAGGTGCTTTGCGGTGTCGGCAATACGCGGCGTCATTTTGTTATCTTTTACAGGGCCAGGCGTTTCAGCGCGGTAAAGCTGCATGCCACCCACACCTAGAATTGGCAAAATAGCGACAGCGAGTACGATGATACCCATCCCGCCTAACCACTGAAGCTGCTGGCGATAAAACTGTACAGAATGGGGCAGAAAGTCTATCCCTTCGATAACTGTTGCCCCAGTGGTGGTAAGGCCTGAAAACGACTCAAAAAATGCGTCGGTCACTGTCATGCTCGGCTGCTCGAGCAAGATAAGCGGAATTGCACCTACACTTGCCAGTACTGACCAAAACAGCGCCACGATAAGAAACCCTTCTCGTGCTCTTAAGTCACTTTTCTCCAAGCGGTTGGGATACCATAACGCCATGCCTCCTATAACGCACAATATAAAGGCCAGGGTAAAAGGTAAGCCACTGCCATCTTGATAAATCAACGACACAATAGCCGGTGGGATCATGGTTACGCTAAAAAGCGCGATTAATAACCCAAGTATTCGTATGATGGCACGGTAGTGCATTGTTCGTTATGCCTTTGTTTTTATAGTGGCGCAGTGTTAAAAAGTGCATTTATGGACACGCTAAAATGCTATTCGTAAAACGCGAATGCATCAATATTGCGTATAGGATTTTGATTATAGGACTATAATGAATGTGGGGAAACCTTTGTATCCCCACATCGCGAAACAAAAATAAACCGTACTTGTCGCTATTTCATTGCTAATACGGTTTTAACCATTTTAGTGATGCTGCTATGGGCTTGAGAAACACTTTCAGCCAACATATAAGCAGGGGTGGTGACAAGTTTGGCATCATTATCAACGACCACTTCATCTACTTTACAATCTACGTGTGATGCACCTAACGCATTGACACCATTAGCCGTGCCATCATCGTTACCAATAGTCAGCTTTACGTGGTTAGCGTATACCTTGGCAGCCAATACTGGAGCAATACAGGCATAGGCGGCTGGCTTTTTCGCCTGAGCAAAAGACTTGCACACATTTAATACGTCTTCATTAAACGAGCAGTTTTCGCCGTCTACCGCGAATGTACAAAAGTTCTTAGCGGCACCAAAGCCACCCGGCACAATTAGCGTGTCGAATGCGTTTACATCGCATTCAGTGACGGGCTTGATGTCACCCCGCGCCACGCGCGCAGACTCTACAAGTACGTTTCGAGTCTCGCCTTCTGATACTTCACCGGTTAAATGATTTACCACGTGTAATTGCTCTACATCTGGTGCAAAACACGTATAGGTTGCCCCTTCTTGTTCGATGGCTAGAAGCGTTAATACGGATTCATGCAATTCAGCTCCGTCGAACACCCCACTACCACTTAAAATAACGGCTACTTTTTTCATATTGTCCTCCTAGACGCGATGCCATCTACTTATTCAAAATTTGGCTATTAATCACACAACTGTTCAAAAAAAGTTCTTAATAAATCGTGTATACATTGTTAATGGTTATGCTACATTACTTGACCAACTTGGTTAAACCAAAAATAAACGTACACCAAGTTATCCACACAAAATGGAATGTTTAGTAGCAGGTACGCTGTTTTCACACCTTAGGCTCATTCCCTTATTTTTCTTGATTTGAAAGGTGATCTTTAACTTGACAAAGATCGCCACGATCGTCGTGCACCAAACTTTAGATCACAAAGTTATCCACAGGCAGATTGTGATCGCATATTGTCCTTAATGTGCCTTCATGATATGGCGATCAGCGCTAGTCTGTGGCATCCTTGCGCTCATATTGTATCTCGGAAAATCGCTATCTATGCCTGATTCTAAAAAGCCGCCATTTATTCTTGTTGATGGATCGTCTTATCTCTTTCGTGCTTTTCACGGTCTACCACCTTTAACCAACTCAAAAGGTCAAGACACCGGCGCTATTTACGGCGTTGTAAATATGCTCAAGAGCCTGATCAAACAATATAACCCAACTCACATGGCGGTTATTTTTGACGCTAAAGGCAAAACCTTTCGCGACGATATTTATAAAGAATATAAAGCTAACCGCCCGCCTATGCCGGAAGAGCTAAGAAGTCAGATCGCGCCCTTACACACGATTATCAAAGCGATGGGTCTACCGGTTATTGTTGAGTCGGGTGTGGAAGCTGATGATGTTATTGGTACATTAGCAAAGCACGCTACAGAAAAAGGGATCGATACACTTATCAGTACGGGCGACAAAGATATGGCTCAACTGGTGAACAAGCATGTCACACTAATCAATACCATGACTAACCAGCTTATGGATGTGGAAGGTGTAAATACTAAATTCGGTATCCCTCCTGAACTTGTGATCGACTTTCTCGCGCTTAAAGGCGACAAGGTTGATAACATCCCAGGCGTGCCAGGGGTTGGTGATAAAAGCGCTCAAGCACTATTAAACGGTATCGGCGGTATTGACGATATATATAAGAATTTAGACAAGATCGCCGACCTTTCATTTAGAGGCAGTAAGTCGATGGCAGCTAAAATGGAAGAGTATGAAGAACAGGCCCGCCTGTCTTACACCCTCGCCACGATTAGTATCGATCTGGAATTGGACTACGATGTCGAAACGCTAATGCCTTGCCAAGCCGACAATGAACAACTTCGTGATCTATTTGCCGAATACGAGTTTAAGCGGTGGCACGCTGAAGTGAGTGCTTTGTTAGCAGGCGGCGATACATCTAGTGCTACAGAATCCACAAGCGCAGAAAGCAGCGACTCTACGCAAACGAGTGAATCTGCGACATCTGGCGATATTGATAAGTCTAAGTATGAGACCGTGCTAGATGAAGAAACATTTAATACTTGGCTTGGCAAATTGCAAAAAGCACAGCTCATTGCGTTTGATACTGAAACGACCAGCCTTAATTATATGGATGCAGAGCTTGTTGGCGTCTCATTTTGTATTGAAGAAGGTGAGGCTGCCTATGTACCTGTCGCGCATGATTACCCAGATGCTCCGACACAGTTATCTCGCGAGTTTGTATTAGATGCACTTAAGCCTATTTTAGAATCGAACGATATCATTAAAGTAGGCCAGCATATCAAATACGATAAAAACGTATTGGCAAACTACGACGTTACGTTGAACGGTATTGGCTTTGACACCATGCTTGAGAGTTATGTGCTCAACAGCACTGCACAACGTCACGACATGGACTCCCTTGCTCTTGCCTATCTCGGTCACAAAACCATTCACTTTGAAGACATTGCCGGTAAAGGAGCGAAGCAACTTACGTTTAACCAAATTGCTCTTGAGGAAGCTGGGCCGTATGCTGCTGAAGATGCGGATATTACGCTTCGCTTGCACAATACAATATGGGCTAAGCTGAAAGAAATTCCAGAGCTTAAGAACTTGTTAATTGATGTAGAAGTGCCCCTTGCTTGCGTACTGTCGCGAATGGAGCAAGAAGGGGTATTAATTGATAGTCAAAGATTGAGTCAGCAAAGCCAAGATCTTGCCGCCCGTATCGCTGAGCTGGAAAAAGAAGTCCATGAAGAAGCCGGCGAACCATTTAACCTTGGTTCAACAAAGCAGCTTCAACATATTCTATTTGAAAAGATGTCGCTGCCCATAATAAAGAAAACGCCTAAAGGCGCGCCATCAACGTCTGAAGACGTGCTACAGGAGCTTGCCCTTGAATACCCGCTTCCCAAGAAAATTATGGAATACCGGGGATTAACCAAGTTGAAAAATACCTACACCGATAAGCTTCCAAAGATGATCAATCATCGAACAGGCCGTGTCCACACATCTTACCATCAGGCCATAACAGCCACCGGAAGACTCTCTTCTACCGATCCGAATTTACAAAACATCCCTATTCGCAACGAAGAAGGCCGTCGTGTACGCCAAGCCTTTGTTCCCCGTAAAGGAAACAAGTTTGTTGCTGCCGATTACTCGCAAATTGAACTGCGCATTATGGCTCATCTGTCAGGGGATAAAGGTCTGTTAGATGCGTTTGCACATGGCAAAGATATACATAAAGCCACCGCATCAGAGGTATTTGGGGTGCCGCTTGACGAAGTAACAACCGAACAGCGACGTAGCGCTAAGGCCATTAACTTTGGCCTTATTTACGGCATGAGTGCATTTGGGTTGGCTAAGCAATTAAATATTCCCCGTAATGAAGCCCAGAAATACATGGATCTTTACTTCGAACGTTACCCTGGTGTACTTGAATATATGGACTCAACCCGCGAGAGTGCAAAAGAAAAAGGCTATGTTGAAACGGTATTTGGCCGACGCCTTTACCTGCCAGATATTAAAGCAAGCAATGGTGCCCGTAGAAAAGGCGCAGAGCGCGCCGCTATCAATGCGCCTATGCAAGGTACAGCCGCAGACATCATTAAAATGGCTATGATCAAAGTGGATGACTGGATTTCAAAGAATGCCGCAGACGATGTCACTATGATGATGCAAGTGCACGATGAGTTAGTATTCGAAATAAAAGAAGATAAAGTCGATAGCTATGTGAAGACCATCAATACGCTTATGGAAAGCGCTGCAACGCTTAATGTACCGCTTGTTGTTGAAGCGGGTGTTGGTGAAAACTGGGACGAAGCGCACTAGTTTAGTAATTAGATTACAGTTTTATCGTTAAAAGGCAGCGTAATTTCATTAATTTTGGTAATTTAATTACATAACGCTCTTGCCTTTTCTGTGCTTTGTTGTAATATTACGCATGTAGGGTACAGAGGTGAGAAAGCTGTTTTCAAACCTTTGCTTTAACCCCGACAGTTTTGTCGGGGTTTTTTTATGTCTGAAGAAAATAAATAATCATTAATTATCAACAGTTTAAATAAAAACAAAGAAATAATTTAGATTTTTCTGAACTTCTTCACTTTTAGCTACTCTATATCTTCGGTTTTTATGTGTTTTCTCTCAGTTTACGCCTCGCACTATGCGAGGCGTTTCTTTTTTCTAACACAGCAATTTGTGACATCATCTCAAGCGCTAATCTTGTCCCTCGACAACAGCCCCCTCTTCATCACTTTTTTTGTCTAGCCCGAACCATCCATCTAGAATACGTTCAAGTTCTGGTAAACCGTGTTTATTTAATGAAGAGAAAGTCTGAACCGTGACATCCCCCATAAACGCAAGTGCTGCTTCTTGTGCCATAAGCAGCTGCGCCTTACGCTTACCACTTTTTAATTTGTCGGCTTTAGTTAATAGCGCTAACACTGGAATATTCGACTCTACAGCCCAGTGAATCAAGTCTTGGTCTAGGTCTTTAAAAGGATGGCGGATGTCCATTAATACGACTAACCCTTTAAGCGACTTACGCTTTTGTAGGTATTCGCCCAACGACGCCTGCCACTTCTTTTTCATCGCGACAGGGACTTTTGCAAACCCATAGCCAGGTAAGTCAACTAAACGCAGTTCTTCTTCTAATTCAAACACGTTGATTAACTGTGTACGGCCAGGGGTTTTACTGGTTCTTGCCAAATTTCGTTGGCGCGTTAACGTATTTAGTGCGCTTGATTTTCCCGCATTTGAGCGGCCGGCAAACGCTACTTCAATTCCGGTATCGTTCTTCAAGTGACGAATATCAGGTGCACTCGTAAAGAACTTTGCTTTGGTGTAATACGACATCTAGACTTACCTCCACATGCGTCTCAACCTTCGGTTTACAGTTTTTTAATGAATAAACCAACTAAAAACCATAGTTTTATCATGGAATAGGTTTTTCTGACGCGTTAAATGTGTAAAATACGCATGATATCACGTATATCACGCTAGCCGTTGGATCCATTAAAGAGATTTATTATGAAAAAACTGTGTTTGTTGGTATGTATGTCTTTAGGTTTAAGCGCAACTGCGATAGCAGAAGGCGACGCCGAGGCAGGTAAAGCGAAATCTGCAGTCTGTGCAGCCTGTCATGGCCCTGATGGCAATAGCATGATTGACATGAACCCTAAGCTTGCTGGCCAACATGAGAAGTACATTGTTAAGCAATTAACCGAATTTAAACTTGCTTCACAAACAGGTGGTGAAGAAGGACGCAACAATGCTGTGATGAATGGTATGGCTGCCCCACTTTCAGAGCAAGACATGAAAGATTTAGCTGCTTACTTTTCTAGCCAAGAGCCTAAAGCGGGTGAGACACCAGAACAATACGTTGAAGCGGGTCGCGCACTTTATCAAGGCGGCGATGAGTCTAGAGGCGTAACAGCGTGTATTGCATGCCACGGTCCGAAAGGTAACGGCATGGGCTTAGCAGGTTTCCCTGATATTAGTGGGCAACACGCTACCTACACGGCTTCACAGTTAAAAGCATTCCGTTCAGGCCAACGTCATAACGACATGAATGGCATGATGCGTGATATTGCGATGAAATTAACTGACGAAGATATCGAAATTTTATCTAATTATATTGCGGGCTTACACTAAGACGCAGCCTGTTTACACATTGTTGTTAAATATTTGTTACCAAAAAAGTTGTATTTTAAAATTATTCGTGTAATCTAACGGCGTAGTTTGTAGGTGCCTTTGAAAAGCTACAAACTAAATAACAAGAATAATAATAAAAATGCAGCATGGAAGACGGGATAAAGAGCCACGAGGGCCAAAAACAACAATACAGCTCTGCGAACAATAAAAATAAGGGGAGCATAGCTAGGGAAGCCAGCTACACATAGAAGTGTATAACGGGAGAGGTGTCATCTGACACTCAATCAATGTAAGGTGATGGTGAAAGCCATCACCTTTTTCTTTTTCAGCGCTTTAATATTCACGTTTCCTATGACTTGCCCTTTATGCCAAAGCCCTCACGCATCTCATTATCACACCGATAAGAAACGCGATTATTTTCAGTGTAGTCGGTGCGAGCTTGTTTATGTGGGACCTGCCTATTTGCCCTCTAAAGAACGCGAAAAGCAAGAGTACGACCTTCATGAAAACAGTTTTGAAGATGTCGGCTATAGAAAGTTTTTACGAAAGGTTTTAACGCCACTTACACCTTATATTGATGCCCATGAGTCTGGCACACTAAAAGGCTTAGATTTCGGCTGTGGCCCTGCTCCTGTACTCGCGGCGATGCTAACAGAACAAGGCGTTCAAATGAGTACGTATGACCCGTTTTACGCCAACACGTCCGATGCGTTATCACACACATATAATATTGTTACATGTACAGAAGCCATCGAACATTTTCATGCTCCTCACAAGGAATGGGCCTTGCTCAATTCGCTTTTGGCACCAAAGGGTATACTTGCCATTATGACGAAGCGCGTTTTAGATAAAGCGCGGTTTGAAAATTGGCATTATAAAAACGATATTACCCACGTCAGTTTTTTCAGTGAGGCAACGTTCAGATTTTTAGGGCAAAGAGACGGCTTAGACGTGGCCTTCCCTGCTGACGATGTTGTTTTACTGAAAAAGATCTAGAACAGAACCGTCTACAAGTAAGCTTCACCCGTATTGATTTTACATAGCTAACCCAAAGATCGATACGTAGATACGAATTCGCGCTATAATAGCGCTGTTTTTTCATTCTCTTTGTTATTTGGAAATTATGGCACGTTCAAAGAAATCTCGTAAAGTCGGCCTCATCGGCGTTCGTAAAGATCCAGACTTTAAACCTAGCGAAAACCGTAAATCAGACTCGCCTCGCCCTAAAAAACATAAGGGCAAGCCCGCTGGTAACCGCCACAATGTTGAACAGAAAAAAGTGACGGGCAAAAAGAGTGCAGAGAATAAAGACCCTCGCCATGGCAGCAAAAAGCCAATCCAGCTTGTTAAAACGGTAACGCCTACTCCAGTACAGAAGAAAAAGTTTGCTACGCCAGCACAAGAACTCGCAGCTCTTGAAGCAGATCAACGCCTAACGGACTTACTTGACAAGCTAGATGATGACAAGACCTTAACCCGTGAGCAACAAGCTTATGTGGATGAGAAAATGGCGCGCCACCGTATATTGTGCGACCTACTAGGCATAGTAGAAGAAGATGATGAAGACGACGATATGGATCCGTTTGACGATTTAGACGCTATTAACATCGACGACTTTAAGCATTAATAATTACGGGAAAGAGTCATGCTTTGGGCAGTACTTTCAGGCATTGCGCTACTAATCATTCTTGGGCTTGGGTTTTACGCAGGCAAGCTGCTGTTTTTATTGAATCAACAGAAGAAACGACAGGAAGCCGCAAGGCAGTCTCGGATTGTCAATATCACCGACAGCGTCATTGTAATAGCCAAAGCAATGGACCAGCAACAGTGCGACCTTTCAGAAGGTGTGATCCGCATTGTAAACTTGCTTAATGCACTGCCGATTAGTTCGCCACCCGATTTTAAAGCGCAGTATCCTCATATTCATGCGCTTTTTACAGAAGTAAGTGGCTTCGCTATTTTAGAAGAGAGGCAACAACTTCCTAAAAGCGAGCGCCGAAAGCAGGATATTGCCAGAGAGCAAATCGAGTCGGAATATGAGTCAAAAGTGTTAGAAGAACTTCCTGCTTTGCAGTCCTATTGTGGAAGCTTGTTGGCGGCTCAGAACGGCTAGTATTAGAGCGACAGTAATAGAAGAAGATTTAGGCTGAGTACTTAGTGTGCTCGGCCTTTTTTATTTGAATTGTACTTTTTGCGCGTTTACTTCACTGCCAGTTCGCAGGTACGTTCGTAACAATGACAGCTAATTTCATGGTCATTCACCATACCTACCGCCTGCATAAACGCATAGCAAATTGTTTCGCCAACAAAATTAAACCCCTGCTTTTTTAACGCTTTTGACATGGCTTTTGATTCATCGGTCGAGGTAGGCGCTTGCTTAAAGTCTTCCCACCTATTGATAACGGTGCGCCCGTCTGTGAACTGCCAAATAAATTCACTAAATGGCTGCGTTTGTTCTATAGCGAGAAAGCCTTTAGCATTTCGGATGATCGACGCAATTTTTAATCGATTGCGAATAATACCTTTATCTTGCATAAGTCGCTCGATATCAGATTCGCCCATTACGGCAATCTTTTCTGGGTTAAATTGATGAAAAGCGTTCTCAAAGTTTTGCTGCTTTTTAAGAATTGTTAACCAAGACAACCCCGCCTGCTGACCGTCTAAACATAACTTTGCAAACAATGCTCGACTGTCTAATTCGGGGACGCCCCACTCAGTGTCGTGATAAGCGAGATAAGTGGGGTCATTACTCACCCATCCACACCGGTGTAGCGGCTGCTTTTTCTCTATTTTTGTCTGATCACCCATGGTTAAAAATTAAATCCTTGTTGTGAAGCGGCATATTACCCTTATTCAACCCGTTTTTTCACGGTTTACACCTACATACTATGCCTGACAAATTGTATACTATCCCACCTTTATTTAAGTCAGATAACTAATAAGCAGCGGATGTATGCAGAAATACGATATTAAGACCTTTCAAGGGTTGATCCTTGCGCTTCAAGATTATTGGGCGCGCCAGGGCTGCGTTATTATTCAGCCTCTGGATATGGAAGTGGGTGCAGGAACTTTCCACCCGATGACGTTCCTACGTTCTTTAGGTCCAGAGCCTATGAGTAGCGCTTATGTTCAACCGTGTCGCCGACCTACTGATGGTCGTTATGGCGAGAACCCAAACCGCTTACAACATTACTATCAGTTTCAAGTAATGCTTAAGCCTTCGCCTGATAATATTCAGGAGTTGTACTTGGGCTCTTTGAAAGAGTTAGGTTTCGATCCGCTAGTTCACGACATACGCTTCGTTGAAGACAACTGGGAATCGCCAACGCTAGGTGCGTGGGGTCTAGGTTGGGAAGTATGGCTAAACGGTATGGAAGTGACTCAGTTTACTTACTTCCAGCAAGTAGGCGGTATTGAATGTAAGCCTGTTACCGGTGAAATTACCTATGGCCTAGAACGATTGGCCATGTATGTTCAAGGCGTAGATAGCATTTACGATCTTGTATGGACTGACGGTCCGATGGGTAAAGTAACCTACGGTGACGTATTCCACCAAAATGAAGTAGAGCAATCGACGTATAACTTTGAGCACGCCAATGTGGAAGCGTTGTTTAGAACCTTCGACGAATGCGAAGCGGAAAGTAAAAAGCTGATAGAAAACAGTCTTCCACTTCCTGCTTATGAACAGGTAATGAAAGCGTCCCACGCGTTTAACCTTTTAGATGCACGACACGCTATCTCTGTTACTGAGCGCCAGCGCTATATTCTTCGCGTAAGAACGCTCGCTAAAGCGTGTGCAGAAAGTTATTACCAAGCGCGTGAAGCACTAGGCTTCCCACTATGTAACAAGGAGGCATAAGCGTGCGTACAGAAAATTGTTTAGTTGAATTAGGTACTGAAGAGTTACCACCAAAAGCACTTAAGTCTTTGGGCGAAGCCTTCGCCACACAATTTGAAGCAGCACTTAGCCAAGCTGACTTAAGCTTTGACTCTGTAAGCTGGTTTGCAGCCCCTCGCCGCTTAGCGGTTTACGTTTCAGGTCTTGCTGAAGGTCAGGCTGACAAAGTGGTAGAGAAGCGAGGCCCAGCAGTATCTGCGGCATTTGACGCTGATGGCAACCCCACTAAGGCAGCTCAAGGTTGGGCACGCGGTAACGGTATAGACGTTTCTGACGCAGAGCGTTTGGTTACGGATAAAGGTGAATGGCTTCTTCATAAAGCCCACGTTCCGGGACAATCTGTCGCTGAGTTGTTAGAAGGTTTGATTAATCAAGCAGTAAGCAAGTTACCTATTCCAAAGCCTATGCGCTGGGGTAACTACAACACTCAGTTTATTCGCCCTGTGCACACCCTTTGTGTGCTTTATGGAAGCGAAGTGGTTAACGTTTCAGTATTGGGCCTAACAAGCGGCCGCGTTGTACAAGGTCATCGATTCCACGGCGAAGGTCGTTTTGAGCTTGATCATGCTGACAACTACGCCTCTGCATTAGAGCAACAATATGTGTTGGCAGATTTTGAAGCGCGTAAAGATAAAGTACGCCAGCAACTTGAAGACGCAGCCAAAAACTTATCGCTTAAGCCAGATTACGACGAAGAACTGCTGGAAGAAATTGCTTCCCTGGTAGAGTGGCCTGTAGTGCTGCAAGCAGGATTCGATAAGGGTTTCTTAGAAGTGCCGAAAGAAGCACTTATCTACACAATGAAGGACGACCAGAAGTATGTGCCGCTGCTTGATAGTGATGGCGCACTTTCTAACACTTTCTTGTTTGTGACGAATATTGAAAGCCATGACGCATCTCAAGTTATCTCAGGTAATGAGAAAGTTATCCGCCCTCGCCTTGCCGATGCAGAGTTCTTCTTTAACAGCGATAAAAAGACAACGCTAGAAAGCCGCCTTGAAAGCTTAGAAACCGTGTTATTCCAAAAGCAGCTTGGAACGCTTAAAGAAAAGTCTGAACGTATTTCTGCCCTATCGGCGTTTATCGCTTCGCAAATAGATGCGAATGAAACACAAGCAGCACGAGCTGGTCTTCTAGCTAAAACCGACTTAATGTCGAACATGGTTATGGAGTTTCCAGACGTTCAGGGCGTTATGGGTAAATACTATGGGTTAAACGACGGTGAAGATGCACCTGTTGCTGAAGCGCTGTACGAACAATACATGCCGCGTTTTGCTGGCGACGCCCTTCCTAGTTCTGGCGTAAGCGCATCAGTAGCCCTTGCTGACAAACTTGATACACTAGTTGGTATATTCGGTATTGGCCAGCTGCCAAAAGGTGATAAAGACCCGTTTGCACTTCGTCGTGCAGCTATTGGTGTTCTGCGTATTGTTACCGAGCTATCACTGCCATTAGACCTTGAAACGCTTGTAAGTAAAGCTATTGACGTTTACGGCGATAAGTTAACAAATGCTGAAACACAAACGCAGGTTGTTGATTTTGTATTAGGTCGCTTCAATGCCCTCCTACAAGATCAAGCTATCGCCATTGACGTTATTCAAGCCGTAGCAGCCCGTCGCCCTACTAAGCCATCTGATTATCTAGCTCGTGTCCATGCGGTTGATAAATTCAAGGCATTAGAAGAGGCAGAGGCGTTAGCTGCCGCTAACAAACGCGTAGCAAATATTCTTGCTAAGCAGAACGTCGAAGTAACAGCAACTGTCAATATTGATGAATCACTGTTGGCTGAAGACGCTGAAAAAGCGCTTTACGTTGAGCTAAAAGCTGCCCAGAAAGAAGTCGAAATTGCCGTTCCTTCACAGGACTACACGCGTATTCTTACCACGCTTGCAACCTTACGAAATGTAATCGATAACTTCTTTGATAACGTAATGGTTATGGCAGATGACGAAGCAGTTAAACATAACCGACTTGCTTTGCTATCGCTTTTAAGGCAACTTTTCCTTACTACCGCGGACATCTCAATTCTCGCGAAGTCGTAGGCTAGTAAAGTTTTTGCGGTTATTCACCGCTTAGAACATAAAGCCCAGCCTTAGTTGTTGGGCTTTTTTATAGATGGAGACGCTGTGAAAAAGTTATTAACTATTGCTTCTATGTGTATGGCACTTTCAGCATGCTCTAGCAGTGGAAGTTTTAAAATTCCAGAAATAGCACCGGAAGTGCCACGCATTCAATTTGAAAACATGTTTTTAAGAGGCGTGTTTAACTGGTGGGAGGCTGACCCAAGCTACAAGCTTCAACGTTCAAATTCAGGTTGGACAGTAGACGTTGAACTCATAGCAGACGGGCAACCTTATGACTTCAGGTTATCTGATGCAAGATGGACGCCCTCACAGAGCTGTGGAGGCAAATATAAAGGCCAGCCTGTAATGCTAGGCTCTACCGCTTATTTAGTCTGTGAGCAAGGCTCAGAGAACTTACAATTTACTCCCTCTACTACAGGTACTTATCGCTTTACTGTAAACCCTGCTAGTGCGGGAGAAGTTGCATTGGTAGTGTCTAAACTCTAAAGTAGCTATAAATTTGGCTAAACACCTACTGCGAGAAAGGCAATTTATTATTAACCTTTCTCGCAGCAAGTTTTAAAAAAGCTCCATTTCAAGTTCGACTAGCATCATTGTCCCGTTATCGCTTGTTTAGGTTTGAGCGGAACACATTTCGTCATGCAAAAAAAACGACCCTGTCGGGTCGTTTTTGAAAAAGATTTCTATCAGGTAATGCTACACGTCTAGGTTTTCTACCTTTAACGCATTTGCTTCGATAAACTCTCTACGAGGCTCTACTTGGTCGCCCATTAACGTTGTAAACAGCTGGTCACAACCAATGGCATCTTCAATGGTAACTTGAAGCATACGGCGACCTTCTGGATCCATGGTCGTTTCCCAAAGCTGTTCCGGGTTCATCTCGCCTAACCCTTTATAGCGCTGAATGTATTGACCACGTTTTGCTTCATTCATTAACCACTCTAAAGCGTCTTTGAAAGACTCTACTGGCTGTTTACGTTCACCACGCTTAATGTAAGCGTCTACCCCCATCATGTCATTAATAGCTAAGTTAAGCTCTTTCAGACGCTGGTACTCAGACGACTCGATGAATTCGTGGTCGATAATGTACTCATAATCGATACCGTGCATACGCATGATGATCGTGATGTAGTATTCGCTCAGCTCAGCATCAGTACGAATTTCATAACGGTATGTAGCACCATCATTTTCACGTTCTGTTAACTGTTCAACGAAGTGTTTTGCTACGTGCTCTAGAGCCGCTTCGTCTTTTAAGTCTTCTAGATTTAGCGTAGGCGTGTACAGCATACGGTAAAGAATTGCTGAAGGCATCTTGCGCTTCATACGCGCAATCATTTTCTCTACTGACTGATATTGCTTAACTAGGTTTTCTAGCCCTACACCACTGATGCCTGGGTCCTCATCACTGGTGTGCAAAGATGCGCCATCAATTGCAATACCTGTTAGGTAATTAGTCAAAGCATCGTCGTCTTTTAGATACTGCTCTTGCTTACCTTTTTTCACTTTATAAAGAGGCGGCTGCGCAATATAGACATAACCACGCTCGATGATTTCAGGCATTTGACGATAGAAGAAAGTTAAAAGAAGCGTACGAATGTGAGAGCCGTCCACATCAGCATCGGTCATGATAATGATGCTGTGATAGCGTAGTTTCTCTGGGTCATATTCGTCACGGCCAATACCACAACCTAGTGCTGTGATAAGCGTTGCAACTTCTTGTGAAGAAAGCATCTTGTCGAAACGTGCTTTCTCTACGTTAAGAATTTTACCTTTAAGCGGCAAAATAGCTTGGTTCTTACGATTACGACCCTGCTTAGCTGAACCGCCCGCAGAGTCACCCTCCACTATGTACAGTTCACTTAGTGCAGGATCTTTCTCCTGACAATCAGCAAGCTTGCCCGGTAGACCAGCTAAGTCTAGTGCGCCCTTACGACGTGTCATTTCACGAGCTTTACGGGCAGCTTCACGCGCGCGAGCAGCATCGATAATTTTACCCGCAATGATCTTACTTTCCGCTGGGTTTTCTAATAGAAACTCAGCAAGCTTTTCGTTCATTGCCGATTCAACAGCAGGGCGTACCTCAGAAGAAACCAACTTATCTTTTGTCTGTGAGCTGAATTTCGGGTCAGGTACTTTTACGGAAATAACGGCAGTTAACCCTTCACGAGCATCGTCACCACTGGCATTGGTCTTGGCTTTTTTATTCAGCCCTTCCTTTTCCATATAGTTATTTAATGTACGTGTAAGCGCACCACGGAAGCCCGCTAAATGCGTTCCGCCGTCTCGTTGTGGAATGTTGTTAGTGAAGCAAAACACGTTTTCTTGGAAGCTATCGTTCCACTGCATTGCGACTTCTACTGCAATGCCATCCTCCTGCTCACTGCTAAAGTGGAATACTTTTTGATGAACAGCAGTTTTCTTTTGATTCAAATATTCAACGAATGCCTTGATACCGCCTTCATACATGAAGTGGTCTTCTTTACCATCACGTTCGTCTTTTAAACGAATAGAAACGCCAGAGTTCAAAAACGACAACTCACGAAGACGCTTAGCTAAAATATCATAATGATAAAGCGTATCGGTAAAGGTATCAGAACTTGGCCAGAAGCGAATCATGGTTCCGGTTTTATCAGTATCACCAGTAACCGCTAGTGGCGCTTGTGGAACACCGTGTTGGTATTCTTGTTCATGAGCCTTTCCACCACGGCGAATACGAAGCTTCAATCGGCTTGAAAGTGCGTTCACTACTGAAACACCTACGCCGTGAAGACCACCTGATACTTTATATGAGTTATCATCAAACTTACCGCCTGCGTGAAGCACCGTCATGATAACTTCAGCTGCAGATACGCCCTCTTCAGGGTGCAACTCTGTAGGAATACCGCGACCATCGTCAGACACAGATACTGAGCCATCGCTGTGAATCTGCACAACAATCTCAGAACAATGTCCAGCAAGTGCTTCATCGATAGAGTTATCGACCACCTCGAAAACCATGTGGTGTAACCCGGTACCATCATCAGTATCACCGATATACATACCAGGACGCTTTCTTACGGCATCTAATCCTTTAAGTACTTTAATACTGGACGAGTCGTAGTTGTTCTCTGCTGACATACTAGCTTTTACTCCTCTTTCACGCTTCCATGTTCCACGTGAAACATTTTCTTTTCGTTGTATTTTTGTATAAAAGCGAGTTGCGAGGATTCTATTGCAGTAACGAAAACCTGCGTATCCATCTTAAGCAACCCATCAATAAATTGTTCTCTTTTATCGGCATCTAGTTCAGCGCCAACGTCATCAAGTAGAAATATGCTTTTACGCTGCGTTGCAGAGTTAAATAGCTTGGTTTGTGACATTTGAAGCGCAGCTACTGCCATTCTAAGCTGCCCTCTCGATAAAAGCTCCTGGGCATTCACCCCATTCACTTTAAGCCTTAGATCAGCTTTATGGGGCCCAGAAGAGGTATGTCCTATTTTACCATCATACTCACGTTTTTTAACTAGGCTTTCTGATAAAGAAACATCTTTTTCCCACCCCTTATAGTAACTTAATTCAACATTAAAGTTCGGAAGAAATTTCTTCCGCGTAAACTTTAAATAATGGAATAAGTTTATCTATGTAACTAACGCGTATGGAGGTTAACGATTCTCCCAACTCTGCGAACTTTTCTTCCCAATACGTATTTTGAGGTGCTGTAAGACTCGCCTGTTGTTTCAATAGCGCGTTGCGGTGTTTTAGAAATTTAGTGTATTGGTTCGCAAGAGTTTGGAAATCATGTTCCACGTGAAACAATCCCCAATCACAAAATCGTCTTCGTTCTGATGGAGAGCCAATAATGAGATCGGTACTTTGAGGCGTAAAAAGTTGAAGAGGAACAAGACTGACCAAATCAGAAAGCTTATTGGAGTGCTCACCATTTATGCTGCAAGTGAATGAATCATTTCTATTACGCTGAAAGCCAAGCTTTAACGCTTCACCTAACTCATCTTTACAGGAAGCGAAAACACTAAAATTATCTTTTTCATTTTGGATAACAGCGCTGTGTTTATTTGTTCTGAACGAGCGACCAAAACCCAAATAATAGAGGGCTTCGATGAGCGAAGACTTACCACTTCCATTCGCGCCAACAATAACAGTCAACGACGGCGAAGGAGAAAACGATACGGAAGTTAGATTACGGAACTGGGTAATCTGGACTTTGTCCAGTTTCATGATATCACGCTGAATATAAAAAGAAGCGATAGGCACTAAGGCTTATCGCTTCTTGTATTTGGACAGTTAAAAACAAGATGGGTTTATTAACGCTTAGAATTAGATAACAGATTACAGACGCATCGGCATAATTACATATAATGCGGCATCATCTGCTTCATCTTCAATTAGCGCACTTGCATTTGAATCTGACAAACTTACTTTCACGCTCTCAGAGCCAAGTGAATTTAAAACGTCAATAAGATAGGCCACATTAAATCCGATTTCTAAATCATCACCCTGATACTGAACGTCTACAATTTCTTCAGCTTCTTCCTGTTCAGGGTTATTGGCGGTTATCTTCAACTCACCAGAAGAAAGGTTTAACCTCACACCCCTGAATTTTTCATTAGACAAAATAGCAGCTCGCGAAAATGCTTCCTTTAAAACTGGCTTGCTAGCGATAATTTCCTTATCACCATTTTGCGGCAATACACGACGATAATCAGGGAAGCGACCATCAACTAACTTAGATGTGAAGATAAAGTCGTTTGAAAAAATACGTAGATGATTTGCACCGATTTGTACTTTAAGCGATTTATCGTCTTCACTAATTAGGCGAGATATTTCTAAAACACCCTTTCTGGGTATTATAACCTGACGAGAAGGTAATGCTGTTTCATAATTTAAACGGCAAAGCGCTAATCGGTGGCCGTCTGTTGCGACAGTGCGAATGACGTTTTCTTCTGTTTCAAGCGACATACCGTTTAAATAATAGCGCACATCTTGTTGGGCCATTGAAAAGCTCGTTGCGTCAATTAAACGTTTAAGATCGCTGCAAGATAGCTCGAACTCAACTTCTCCTTCCCAATCCTCTAAATTCGGATAGTCATTTGCTGAGAGTGTTGAAAGTGTATATCGCCCTCGGCCTGCACGAATTAGTGCCTTACTTCCGTCAAGAGAGAAATGAATATCTGTTCCCTCAGAAATACCGCGAATAATATCAAACAGCTTCTTAGCAGGAACGGTAATCTCACCTTCAGTGTATTCACCTTCCAGCTTCACACTAGAAATCAGTTCGACCTCTAAATCTGTACCCGTTAACCAAAGTGCGTCCTCACTAACTTTAATGAGAACGTTGGAAAGGATTGGTAATGTGTGTCTGCGCTCAACTGCGCCAGACACTAATTGTAGGGGTTGCAAAAATTGTTCGCGGCTTATAGTAAATTTCATCGCAGTGCTATCTCGCCTCTAAGGTCGTGTTGTTAGGAAGACAAAGTCCTAATGAGGTTCTTATAGTCCTCTTTTATATCATGACTTTCTTCTCTTAGCTGCTCTATTTTTCTACATGCGTGTAAAACAGTTGTGTGGTCCCTACCCCCAAACGCATTTCCTAATTCTGGAAGGCTGTGGTTAGTGAGCTCTTTGGCAAGCGCCATGGCTACTTGGCGAGGTCGTGCAACACTACGGCTTCGTCGTTTAGATAAAATATCAGCTACTTTTATCTTATAATAATCTGCAACCGTTTTCTGAATATTATCAACGGTTACCAGTTTTTCCTGTAACGCTAACAGGTCTCTTAATGCCTCGCGTACGAAATCAATGGTTATAGGACGGCCGGTGAAATTAGCATTAGCAATAACCCTGTTCAACGCCCCTTCTAACTCTCGCACATTTGAGCGCAAACGCTTAGCGATGAAGAAAGCTACCTCGTTAGGTAAATGAATACGATTTTCAGCCGCTTTGCGCATTAGAATGGCGACACGGGTTTCTAATTCAGGGGGCTCAATAGCAATTGTTAAGCCCCAACCAAATCGCGACTTTAACCTATCTTCTACGCCGTCAATTTCCTTTGGATATCTATCCGAGGTAAGAATAATTTGCTGATTACCTTCAAGTAATGCATTAAAGGTGTGAAAGAACTCTTCTTGAGAGCGCTCTTTGTTAGCGAAGAACTGAATATCATCGATAAGCAACGCATCTACACTGCGATAGAAGCGCTTAAAGTCTTCAATTGCGTTATTCTGAAGCGCTTTGACCATGTCTTGAACAAAACGCTCTGAGTGCATATACACTATCTTAGCATCGCAATTATTAGCGACAATACCGTTACCTACCGCGTGAAGTAAGTGAGTTTTACCTAAACCTGTACCACCGTAAATAAACAGTGGGTTATAAGAGCCGCCAGGATTGTTGGCCACTTGCGTAGCTGCTGCCCGAGCAAGCTGGTTCGATTTACCTTCTACGAAGTTATCGAATTGATACGTTGGGTTAATGTTGCTCTTGTGCTTCATCGCCTCAGGGATCGGGATCACTTTAGGTGGTGCAGACGATCGGTTAGGTTGGCTATTATAACTGTTGTTATAACCGCTGCGATCGTGACTTTGCCTGCCGTGATCATTTTGATCGTAGCCCTGCTGCTTATGATTCCCTAGGCCATTATTCATTGCATTGTGCTGGCTATGATCATTTGCATTAAAACCAGAAGAAGGTGGAACAAGCTGTGACGAAGGCTGACGATAACTTTTCTGCTGCGTATTGCCGCTATTACTGCCTGAATTAAGCGAAGAACGACTTGCACTGTTATCTTGACTTTGAACATTGGCATTAAAATGGCTGTTGTTGGCACCACTGTTTGCATTGCTAGGTGTCGACGCAGACGAAGATACGGTCTGACTACGGCTAACGCTGTTGCGACTCATGACTTCTAATCGCAACTGAGGAGCATCGTTACCGGCAAACTCTCTAAGTAGTGCGGTAATATTATTAAGGTACTTGTCTCGAACCCAATCTAGTACAAAACGATTAGGCGCGTAGAGCGCAACAACGCCACCTTGTTCTTCACAAACAAGCGGTCGTATCCACATACTAAACTGCTGCGTTGGTAATTCTTGACGCAATCTTTCAAGGCATTGGTTCCACAAGGACATGGTACGTAGTTAGCTCCCGTAACTCGCTAGAAAAACCAACTCCTGAAAAGCCAAGCATAAAGAAAGCAGGCACTAAAAAGCGCCATTAGAAGAAAATAGCGTTGGAAGTGTTGGGTAGCAGCGAGAAATTAAGTTATCGTTTTAATCGCTGTGGATTATCTTACTTTATCAACACAATGTAAATGGCGATCCCGATCGATCTTTTCGATCAAAACAACAAGCAACTGATTAGCAAGCTTTTTTCTTTTAGATCAAATCAAACTATAACGAGAAAAATTCATTCTAAATTTGTGCTAAAAAACCGTTAGATCACCTTGCTTTTTATATCTATCTCTGTGTTTTTCACAACGCACTGTGGATAACCTAACCAAATTTTACGCGTTATTCACAGACGATTTGTACGAAAACTGCGTTATCGATTAAGCTATCGATTAGAAAATGCAAAAATTGTTCACTTATTCATCCGAAAAGCGAGAATATGCATTGACAGCACGCCCCGAGATCTCTAGAATTCAGCGTCCTTTTTCGATGGGCTTTTCTGGTGAAAACACCACATTGTTCTGGCAACAGCATAATGTGTTACCAAAAACGCCTATGTTTAACTAAATATAAGTGAGACTTTGGTCATGAAAAGAACATTTCAACCGAGCAATCTAAAGCGCAAGCGTTCTCACGGTTTTCGTGCTCGTATGGCGACTAAAAATGGTCGTAAAGTACTAGCAGCTCGCCGTGCAAAAGGCCGCGCTCGTCTTTCTGCTTAATTAGAAAGACACCAAAGTGGGCGAGAATAAATTTTCTAGGGAGTTACGTCTGTTAACTCCCACCCACTTTACCTATGTGTTTGATAACGCAACCCCTGCTGTATCTCCCTCTTTTACCGTCCTAGCTAGAAAAAACTCAGTCACTACACCTCGCCTTGGTATTACACTTGCCAAAAAACGTATTCGTAAAGCACACGATAGAAATCGTTTGAAGCGATTGGTAAGAGAAAGTTTTCGGCACAAACAGCACAATTTACCTAACGTCGATATTATCGTTATAGGCAAGTCTGGCGCTGATAACCTTAGCAACCAAGAAGTTTTTGCTACATTGGACAAGCTATGGAAAAAATTAAACAAGCGTTGCGGCAACTCTTAATTGTAGTGCCTTTAGCCTTGATAAAATGCTATCAATGGTTCATTTCGCCTATGTTAGGCCAACGTTGTCGTTTCCATCCATCCTGTTCTTGGTATGCTATAGACGCATTAAAAACACACGGATTGGCAAAAGGCGGTTGGTTATCTATTAAACGCATATTAAAATGCCACCCTTTGCATGCCGGCGGATATGATCCAGTGCCGGAAAAACAACAAGATAAACACTCAAAATAAAGAGACCTCTATGGAATCGCAACGTAGTTTTCTGATAATTGGCCTCGCGCTAGTTAGCTTTTTGCTTTGGCAACAATGGCAAAAAGATTATGGGCCACAGCCTGTAGAACCCGTTGAGCAACAAGCTCAACAGACAACGCAAGGTGTACCGTCTTTTAACGATACGGGTAATGAAGACGTACCAAGCAGCGATAGTGTGCCTGCCGCACAGCCTGCTGTGGCTGCGCAGTCTACCAACCGTATTATCGAAGTAAAAACAGATACGTTAGACCTGCGCATCGATTTGCTCGGCGGAGATGTTATATCAGCAGACCTGCTAAAATTTCCAGTAGAGCAAGGCTCAGACATTCCATATAGCTTGCTTCGTTCAGGCAATGGTCTTTACGTAGCCCAAAGCGGTCTTATCGGTGCCCAAGGCCCAGATGCAAGTGCAAATGGCCGCCCTGTTTATACAGCGCAAAGCGAATTCTATGAAATGACCGGCGATACCCTTGTTATTCCATTAACTTGGAAAAACAATCAAGGCCTGTCTATTACTAAAACATTTACGTTTACAAAAAACCACTACGACGTAAACGTAAGCTACGACATTAACAATGGTACGGGCAGTGCCGCTACGGTTCAGCCGTATGCTCAGTTAAAGCAGGTTATGGAGTTCGAAGACGACGGTAATATGTTTATGCCAACCTACCGCGGTGCGGCATATTCGACAGAAGACGACCGTTATCAGAAATACTCTTTTGACGAAATAGAAGATGACAACTTGCGTGAAACTACAAAAGCAGGTTGGGTTGGCATGCTCGAGCATTATTTCGTATCAGCATGGGTGCCTTCGCAAGAACAAACGAATACGGTTTATTCACGTAACCTGAAAAATCAATATGCCGTTATTGGTGTGTTATCGCCGTCTGAAACGGTTGCTTCTGGCGATACCAAAACCATAGCTTCTACCCTTTACATGGGTCCAAAAGACCAAGATAAATTAGCAAAAATTGCACGTGGTTTAGATCTAACCGTTGATTACGGTATCCTTTTCTGGATTTCTCAGCCTCTGTTTGCCCTGCTTACTTTCCTTCACAGCTTAGTCAACAACTGGGGTGTCGCGATTATCCTTATCACTATTGTAGTGAAAGGTGCTATGTACTGGTTAACTAAGAAGCAGTACGAATCAATGGCTCGTATGCGCAACCTTGCACCTAAGATGCAACAGTTGAAAGACCGCTTTGGCGATGACAGACAGAAAATGTCTCAAGCCATGATGGAGCTATATCGCAAAGAAAAAGTGAACCCAATGGGTGGATGTTTACCACTTCTTCTGCAAATGCCTATCTTCCTAGCACTTTACTGGGTACTCATGGAAAGTGTTGAACTACGCCATGCAGACTTCGTACTTTGGATCACTGACTTATCAACAAAAGATCCGTACTTTGTACTACCTATTCTTACCGGCGCAAGTATGTACCTATTGCAAAAACTTCAGCCGACCACCATTACAGATCCAATGCAGCAAAAAATCATGCAGTGGATGCCAGTGGCAATGAGCGTATTCTTCCTGTGGTTCCCTGCAGGTCTAGTACTATACTGGCTAGTGAGTAACGTGATTACCTTGGTTCAAGCCAAAATGATTTATGCTTCTATGGAGAAGCGGGGCATCAGCAGTAAATAAACTGTTGAGCAATTAATTACACAGCCCGCCTACGCGGGCTGTTTTGTCTTAGAGGATTAAACTGTGCCATCATTTGATATTGTTTCAGAAATCAACATGGAAGAAGTGCGTAACGCAACGGACAATGCCAGCCGTGAACTGTCTACACGTTTCGATTTTCGCGGCATCGACGCCAGCTTTGAATACAAAGATAAAACCGTTGTGATGAAAGCCGAAGCCGAGTTCCAACTTCAGCAAATGGAAAGTATGTTTAGAACAGCCATGTCTAAACGCAACGTTGACACATCGTCAATGGACGTGAAGCCTTACGACGCACACGGTAAAACTTACCGTCAAACGATTGCGTTTAAAGAAGGTATTGAACAGCCCACTGCGAAGAAAATCGTAAAGCTAATTAAAGACGCCAAAGTAAAAGTACAAACAGCCATACAAGGCGAAGAGCTTCGTGTAACCGGTAAAAAGCGTGATGACCTTCAACAGGCTATTGCCTTAGTTAAAGAGGCAAATTTGGGCCAACCTTTCCAATTTAAGAACTTCCGCGACTAATTATGGAATCACTCACCCTTTCTACCGACACCATTACCGCACAAGCTACCGCCCCTGGCCGTGGCGGCGTAGGTATTGTGCGTGTATCTGGACCAAAAGCAAAAGACATTGCTGAAGCGTTAGTACCAAGTGAGCTTACACCCCGCCTTGCAACCTATACGCCCTTTGTTGACGCCAACAAAAGCGTAATAGACCAAGGTATCGCGCTATTTTTTAAAAGGCCCGAATTCGTTTACCGGTGAGGATGTGCTTGAACTACAAGGCCACGGCGGTCAGGTTGTTATGGACATGCTTATAGACGCCGTACTTGCTACCGGGCACGCCAGGTTGGCCAGCCCTGGCGAGTTTAGCGAACAAGCCTTTTTAAATGACAAGCTCGACCTTGCACAAGCAGAGGCCATAGCAGATTTAATTGATGCTAGCTCTAAGCAAGCCGCACGTAGCGCTTTACGTTCGCTACAGGGTGAGTTTTCCACACAAATTCAAACGTTGTCAGACCAAATCGTACACCTTCGTATGTACGTTGAGGCAGCCATCGACTTTCCAGAAGAAGAAATCGACTTCTTATCAGATGGAAAAGTATCAGGTGACTTAAGCACTATCATGCAAAGTCTGACTAAAGTACGTGAGCAGGCGAAACAAGGTACCTTGCTGCGCGAAGGGATGCAGGTGGTTATTGCCGGTCGTCCAAATGCGGGTAAATCGAGCTTGCTAAATGCCCTCGCTGGCCGCGACAGTGCAATCGTAACCGACATAGCAGGTACCACACGAGATGTGCTTAAAGAGCACATACATATTGACGGTATGCCGGTTCACATAATTGATACCGCAGGTCTTCGTGAAAGCCCTGATAAAGTAGAACAAATAGGTATCGAACGAGCGTGGCAAGCTATCAATGAGGCAGATCATGTTTTATTTGTTGTAGATTCCACTGCAACAAGCGTTATTGACCCTTATGAAATATGGCCTGAATTTATGGCTCGCCTGCCACAAGGCATACCTGTTACGGTAGTACGCAATAAAGCTGATCTGAGTACATTGAGTATTGGACAAAGCAGCGTTAGTACCCAGCAGGGGGATTATTTCGGTAATTAACCTCTCTGCAAAAGAAGGCAGCGGTGTAGACACGCTAAAAGTACATTTGGCCAAAACCATGGGCTTCGACACAACGACCGAAGGCCAGTTTATTGCCCGTCGACGTCATATTGATGCACTTGATCAAGCCTACAGCTATGTGAGCACCGGCGAGCAACAATTGCATGATGCAATGGCAGGCGAGCTGCTAGCGGAAGAATTGAGGTTGGCCCATCAGGCACTCTGTGAGATAACCGGTGAATTCACCTCAGACGATCTGCTTGGCAAAATATTTTCATCATTCTGTATTGGCAAGTAATGTAGGCGGCGGCGCGGCCGCTAGATGTACAATAAATAACAGAGAAGCACCCCATAAATGAGTAAGCACTTCGAAATAATTGTCGGCACCATGTTAGGTGCCTCTGAATATGTGGCAGATGCTATTGCTGAGAAGCTTGATGCAAGTGGGCATACGCATACTATTCACGCTGAACCGAATTTAGATAACATCAATACCGCATCAATATGGGTTGTATGTACGTCTACCCACGGCGCAGGCGAGCTACCTGACAATATCCAGCCGTTTGCCAAGCAGCTTGAAAGCGCAGACTTAAGCACGGTACAGGCCTATGTTATTGGACTAGGTGATACCAGCTACGACACTTTCTGCTTTGGCGCAAAGGAAATGGAAAAGCACATCGTTGATGCAGGCGGTACGCTAATCACCGATGCACTCTACATTGATGTACTTGAGCACCCCATTCCAGAAGATGCAGCCATAGAGTGGTTTGACGACAAGTTAGCAAGCGCCTAATCGCCTTTATACTAAGGAGCTGACGCAATGAATAGCAACCTCACCCAAGCAGAACTTGCCGCTTTGCAATGCCCGATTTCTAATGACTGCCGCGTGTTGTATTTGCTTGGGCTTCGCGTAGGTGCTAACACCGCTACCACATCGTCAGCCCCTATTGATTATAAACATCTGCTAAATTTACTTAATGGGGATAGCAAAGACGAGCCGTATCAGCGAGGCCGTCAGATCAATAGCCTAGTAAAGCAATTAGAACAAGTGGGGTTGGTTGCCCTGCCCTTAGCGTTAGATCTAGAACACACTATTAATGGTAAAACACTCCTTCTACCGCTTCTAAGCGAAGCCCAGTCAGACTTTGATCAACTGCACGCTAGACACAGTGCGATGACAGCTACCTGGGCCCCAAATAAAGCCCTATTTGAAGAAATGGCCTCACTATTAGGCATTATAGATAAAACCTATGATGACAACGAAGTGGGTGAATTTATCGCCTATTGGCTAGGTCGGCCAAGCTCAGTATTCAGTGAATTTCAGTGGACACAAAAATTTGCTAACAATATCAAACGCAAGCGCTTAGCGTCTGGCTACGCTCCTACAAAAGTGGTGGGAACACAACAAGTGAAAGTTGCAGCCGGCATTGAAGCAGATGATAATGCAAGAAAGCTGGTGGAAAAGTATGCCACAACTAAGAAGAGTTAAATCGTTATGGACCGTATAACCGACAAAATTGCCAATTTAGCGAAAGCGCTCAAAAAAGATGTCGATCCCAATGGTGAGTATATCGACTACAAAACGCTGCGTAAGCAGTATGAAGTCAAAGCCAATGAAGAAGTGTCGCAACTACAGCAGCGCAGCAAGAAAGCGCGTGTAGAGGCCATACACGGCCGTTCAGATCTAAATCCTAAATGGACGTTTACCAACTTAGTTGAAGATAGCGATGATGTGATAGAAGCGGTTTCTATCGCACAATCTTTCATTGCAGCTCATGACGACCCTGCTTGGCGACAAAGCGGCTCGCACATGATGATATTTTACGGCGACTATGGGCGTGGCAAGTCACATATTGCCGGTGCAATAGCACACCAACTTATTGAGCAATACGAAATCTCAGTGCTCTATCGTCAGTTATCAACACTACTGGAAATGCGTAACTTCTCTTTTGACTTTTCTGCCACTGACAACGCGAGTCAGCGGTTTAGAGAGATCAATCAAGAACTATTAGACGTGGATCTTCTGATATTAGACGAGGTGTGTGTTAACGAATCAGCGCTAAAGAAAAACGCGCAAAGCTGGTTTGGCAATCTACTTAGGCAACGTTTGGTAAACAAAAAGAACTGTATCTTGATCACCAACCACAATTTAGCTGAGCTAGAAAACGCACTGGGGCGCTACTGTTTTGAATCGATAAAAGAGTACGATACCTACAAAGTTCGCTTCCAAGGCCCGAGTCGTCGTGAAGGACTGACTATTGAGCAAGAAGACATGCAGGGCTCAGTTGCACAACCGCGTTATCAACCTAATCAGGTTCGATAATGTAAAGCGTGTATTGAGTAAAAAACAATTGATTTAAGGGCAGTGAAAGCGTTTCTTCACTGCCCTTTTTTATTGTTTGAGCCGATAGGTAATACGTTTTTGTCAGTCAAATGCGACGAATGACATCGCCGATCGAAATATTGTTTGCGAAGTGAAAATGACGATCATGCGATCTAATCACAGGATTAGTAAAAGATCTCCTCCACAATGAGATCGACCTATAAGCCACGTCACTACACGATCTTTTGATCTATAAACATAATTAGCAAACATTTTATCCCCAGTTGGATCACATCTTGATCACGCCTGTGGATAGGATCCTACAAACCACTGTGTATAAGCTTTGATCCAAAAAAGAATAACTTTTAAAAAGAAATGGGGTGTGGATAAAAAGGGTATTTATACACAAGTTTGAATGGGGGTTATGGATCTGTGTTTCCCAATGTTGTTGATCGCGTAACTTGATGATCTTTATCTCCTTTGATCGGTTACCCACAGATCTTGCCGATCCTAATAAAAGTAAAAATAAACAGATCTAAAAGAGATCTTAAGATCTTATTATTCGATCACACTTCTTTAAAAACAGGTTTTGAGGAAAATTTAATCATTTTCTTTATTCAATAAGTCAGATAAAATACGCGCCCTTTTTTCGGCAGACTGTGCTTAGAAAAAAGTTAGATTTTAATAGGCTTGTCGTACGTTAATAGTGAGGTTTATCCATGTTTTATACTGAAGCATTTGATGTCATCGTTGTAGGTGGTGGACATGCGGGTACAGAGGCAGCGCTTGCAGCTGCACGCATGGGTGCAAATACACTTTTGCTAACTCACAATATTGAAACGATTGGCCAAATGTCATGTAACCCAGCTATCGGTGGGATCGGCAAAGGTCATTTGGTTAAAGAGATCGATGCATTAGGTGGCGCAATGGCGCTAGCTATCGATAAAGGCGGTATTCAGTTTAGAACACTAAACTCTTCAAAAGGACCTGCTGTTCGCGCTACACGTGCACAAGCAGATAGGACTTTGTACAAAAATGCCATTCGTGACATTGTAGAAAATCAAGAAAACCTAACGTTATTCCAGCAAAGTGTCGACGATCTCATTGTAGAAAACGATCGCGTATGCGGTGTGGTTACCCAAATGGGCTTGAAGTTTAAAGCCAAGTCTGTGGTATTAACCGTGGGTACGTTCCTTGGCGGGACCATACACATCGGCCTTGAAAATTATCGCGGTGGTCGTGCGGGCGATCCACCGTCTATTGCGCTTGCTGATAGACTACGTGCCCTTCCGTTTCGTGTTGACCGATTAAAAACCGGGACACCAGCAAGACTGGATGCACGCTCTTTAGATTTTTCTGTAATGCAGCCTCAGCCTGGTGACAGTCCAACACCGGTATTCTCGTTTATGGGTGATAGAGCCATGCACCCTACACAGATCCCGTGTTACATTACCCACACTAACGAAAAGACCCACGATATTATTCGCGGCGGCCTAGATCGCTCTCCAATGTTTACCGGCGTGATCGAGGGGATTGGCCCGCGCTATTGCCCGAGTATCGAAGATAAGATCACCCGTTTTGCAGACAAGACATCGCATCAAATTTTTGTTGAGCCAGAAGGCTTAAACAGCATTGAAGTTTATCCGAACGGAATTTCAACCAGTCTACCATTTGACGTACAGATGAACCTTGTCCGCTCGATCAAAGGGTTTGAAAACGCACATATCGTTCGTCCGGGTTATGCCATTGAATATGATTTCTTTGATCCGCGTGATTTGAAACAGACCCTGGAAACCAAATTTATTCAAGGTCTCTTCTTTGCTGGGCAAATTAACGGTACCACTGGCTATGAAGAAGCCGGTGCACAAGGACTAGTGGCTGGCGCGAACGCTGCACTTCAAGTGCAACAAAAAGACCCGTTTATCTTACGTCGCGATCAGGCTTATATGGGCGTACTGATTGACGACTTAGCGACAATGGGAACCAAAGAACCCTATCGTATGTTTACGAGCCGCGCAGAATACCGACTGCTACTTCGCAAAGATAACGCCGACAGCCGTTTAACTGCGATGGGTCGAGAAATCGGTCTTGTTGATGATGCGCGTTGGGCGAAGTACAACGATAAAATGGAAGCGGTAGAAACAGAGCTTCAGCGTTTACGTGGTCAGTGGATCCATCCTGATCACGCAGCGACGCCTGAACTCAATACCATGCTGAAAAATCCGGTAAGCCGTGAACATTCGCTGGAAGAATTGATTCGACGTCCTGAAATGACCTACAGCCAATTAATGAAAATTGAAAGCGTGGGTCCGGGCATTGACGATCCCATTGCCGCCGAGCAGGTAGAAATTCAAATTAAGTACGCCGGTTATATTGCCCGCCAAATGGACGAAATCGCGAAAACCCAACGGCATGAGAATACGTTGCTACCGATTGATATGGACTTCAGCAAAATTTCTGGCTTGTCAAATGAGGTGGTAGCTAAACTTACGGAAGCGCGTCCAGAGACTATCGGCAAAGCATCTCGTATTTCTGGCATTACGCCTGCGGCCATCTCGTTATTGCTGGTTTACCTTAAAAAACACGGCATGTTGCGTAAACAAGACAAAATTAGCGCGTAAAACACGCGCTTGCATCAATAGACGACTACGAGCGCTTAGTATTTCCGATTTATTCGCGTATCATTGCACTATAGAAAACGATATATAGAGATACTAGGCGCTTTCACTCTTCCCAATCTGTTTTGGGCCTGCGTAAAGCAACACCCTATAATCAAATCCACTAGACAGAATTTTTGATGACTATACAGCAAGAATTGCACACCATTTTGGTCCAAGGACTTGACGCCCTTTCACTAGAGTTAAGCGAAAGGCAACAACAGCAATTAGTCGATTATGTTTTACTGATGGATAAATGGAATAAGGCATATAACCTCACTTCAGTACGCGATCCTAAACAGATGATGGTGAAACATATTCTAGACTCGTTGGCCATAGTGCCTCATCTTGAAGGTGACAACATTATTGATGTGGGAACAGGACCTGGCCTACCAGGTATGCCATTGGCTATTGCTTTTCCTGAAAAGCGATTTACTTTGCTCGACTCCCTTGGCAAGCGTGTACGCTTTATGACGCAGAGTGTTCACACCCTTGGATTGAAAAACGTTACACCCGTGCAAAGCCGGGTGGAAGCGCACAACGGTGAAGTGCCTTACGATATCGTGTTAAGTAGAGCTTTCGCTTCGCTAAAAGATATGTTGCACTGGTGTCAACATCTGGTAGATTCAGAAGGACAATTTTTGGCGCTCAAAGGTCAGTTTCCGCAAGATGAGATAGAAGAAGTGAGTGATCACTTTCATGTGAGCAAAACGGAAAACCTCACTGTGCCAAATTTAGTAGGCGAACGACATCTGGTTTGGCTAAAAAAGAAATAGCCAAAAATAGAATAGACAGAACAGGATCTAACGTGGCTAAGGTAATCGCGATCGCGAATCAGAAAGGTGGTGTAGGAAAAACAACCACCGCAGTTAACGTGGCAGCGTCAATGGCAGCAACGAAGCGCAAAGTGTTGCTTATTGATCTCGATCCACAAGGCAATGCGACCATGGGCAGCGGCGTTGATAAATACGACGTTGAATCTACGGCCTTTGAGTTGTTGATTGAAGAAAAGCCGATTGATGACGTCATTGTAAAGGGAACAAGCGGGAAGTACGACTTGATAGCTGCAAACGGTGATGTGACCGCAGCAGAAATTAAGTTAATGGAAATGTTTGCCCGTGAAGTTCGTTTGCGCAATGCGTTAAAGCCTGTAATGGACTACTACGATTTTGTGTTTATCGACTGTCCTCCTTCGCTTAACCAGTTAACCGTCAATGCGCTTGCTGCTGCAGACTCTGTGATGGTTCCTATGCAATGTGAATACTATGCGTTGGAAGGTCTTACCGCCTTGATGGATACCATTCAAAAATTAGCGTCGGTAGTGAATCCTGAATTGAAGATTGAAGGCGTATTGCGTACTATGTACGACCCGCGCAATCGCTTAGCGAATGACGTTTCAGAGCAGTTAAAGCGCCACTTCGGTGAACAAGTTTATCGCACGGTCATTCCGCGTAACGTTCGCTTAGCTGAAGCGCCTAGCTTCGGTACGCCGGCTATGTATTATGATAAGTCGTCTACAGGCGCAAAAGCATACTTGGCCTTGGCGGGTGAAATATTGCGCCGCAGGGATAAGACAACGCCTGCACAGGCAAAAGCAAGTTAAATGATAATAAGCTGAACACTATCAGCACATGCCATAGAGGACACTATGTCAGCACGTAAAAGAGGCCTTGGCCGCGGTTTAGATGCGCTACTCGCAACCAGCCAGTCATCTGCTCAAAAAGAACAAGATGCCGCCGAGGTTAATTCAACAAACGGCGAGTTGAGTAAACTGCCTATTGAATACTTAGTGCCGGGTAAATATCAACCTCGTAAAGACATGTCACCTGATGCACTAGAGGAGTTAGCGTCTTCAATTCGTGCACAAGGCATTATTCAGCCTATTGTGGTAAGAAAAGTTGATGAGCACCGCTATGAAATTATAGCCGGTGAGCGTCGTTGGCGAGCATCTCAACTTGCTCAGCTTGATGAAGTACCGTGCATTGTTAAAAACGTGCCCGACGAAGCTGCGGTTGCTATTGCGCTTATCGAAAACATCCAGCGCGAAGATTTAAACGCAATGGAAGAGGCGCAAGCCCTTGACCGATTGATGAGTGAATTTGCTCTCACGCATCAGGAAGTGGCTGAAGCCGTAGGTAAATCACGCACCACAGTGACAAACTTACTTCGCCTAAACAATTTGAACGATGACGTAAAATTGTTAGTTGAGCATGGCGATATTGAAATGGGTCATGCCCGTGCGCTTTTGGCATTAGAAGGGGAAACCCAATCTGAGACGGCGCAAGTAGTATCTGGCAAAGGTCTTACTGTTCGCGACACCGAAAAGCTGGTGAAAAAGCTTTTAGAGCCCGCAAAACCTAAGCCAGAGAAGAAAGTTGATCCTGATGTTCAAAACCTTATGACAAGACTTTCAGAAAATTTAGGCACGCCTGTGAGCATCGACCATAACGCAAAGGGTAAAGGTAAGCTCACCATTAGCTTTAGTGATTTAGAACAACTTGACGGAATTATTTCGAAAATTCAGTAGTTTAAAACTATAAGAATAATGTTAGAACCTTTGCCTACCCGCAATTGACACGCTGTCCGGAAAGAGTTCCGGACACTCTCCTTTCCGGTTATAGCAATAGAATATTTTCAGAATAACTTTCAAAAAGCGATGTACTGTTGAAAAATGTCGGTAAAACAGTATACTTCTGACGCTTTTTGTAAGACGTGAACAAGCTGCGAGAAGACGTGACGAACAGTTAGCAAAACGCTACTTTTTCAGGTTATAACGGGCCTTATCGTTACGATTTTTGCAGGTGCTGTATCAGGCTACCATTCAGCCATATCAGCAGGCGCGGGTGCACTGATTAGCATACTGCCCAATATGGTTTTCGCTGCTTTTGCATTTCGGTATGCAGGAGCGAGCAAAAATCAACTTGTTGCGCGAAGTTTTAGCCAAGGCTCAAAATTGAAGCTGGCACTGACAATCATTTTATTTGTAATTGCTTTTAAAGGCCTAAACGCCACGCCATTAGAAATCTTTGTGGCATTTGTGATTACAACGGCTAGCCACGGGCTAGCGATGTTTCATTACGGTTCGAAAGAATAAAGACAACGCAACGCGTTGCGATAACGAAAATAACGTATCGTTCCGATTGAGACATAGAAACCAGTCACCAAATTTTTACACTTTACAACTTGGGTTAAACAATGGCATCTGAATACACTACCTCAGAATACATCAAGCACCACTTGACCAATGCCACCATGTGCTCAACTGACAACGGAATTGCTTTTAACAAAGCCTGTTCTGATGCCGGTTTTTGGGCATGGCATGTTGATACACTGGCATGGTCAATCGGTCTTGGTCTTCTTTTCTTAATCATCTTTAGAAGCGTTGCTTCAAAAGCGACAACAGGCGTACCTGGCAAAATGCAGGCGTTCGTTGAGCTTGTGGTTGAGTTTGTTGACGATAACGTAAAAAGCACATTCCACGGTAAAAGCGCATTAATCGCGCCATTAGCACTCACTATCTTTGTGTGGGTGTTGCTGATGAACCTTATGGATTTAGTGCCTGTTGATTTAATTCCTTGGGTTTCTGGTCTTATCGGCCAAGCTGCCTTTGGTATGGATCCTCACGACGTTTACAACAAGGCTGTTCCAACGACTGACCTTAACCTAACGTTCGCACTGGCTTCAGGCGTATTCATTCTTATTCTTTTCTACTCAATCAAGATGAAAGGTATTGGCGGCTTTGCTAAAGAGCTCACTATGCAGCCTTTCGGTCACCCGATTTTTATCCCGGTGAACTTCATTCTTGAAACGGTTACTTTACTTGCGCGCCCGCTTTCACTAGCGCTGCGTTTGTTCGGTAACTTATACGCCAGTGAGCTAATCTTCATATTGATTGCTACAATTGGTTACTTCCAGCTTCCACTGCACTTTATGTGGGCTGTGTTCCATATTCTGGTACTTCCGCTTCAAGCGTTTATTTTCATGATGTTAACCATCGTGTACTTAAGCCTGGCGTGTGAAGACCACTAAGCATTAACGTGTGCTGGTAACCTGGAAATACTGGCACCGTTTTTTACAGAGTTTGACTTTTAAACATTAACTTTAAATTTAACTTAAATCGGAGACGTAAATGTTATACATCGCTGTTGCACTACTGATTGGTCTTGGTGCCCTAGGTACCGCTATTGGTTTTGGTCTACTAGGTGGTAAATTCCTTGAATCTGCTGCTCGTCAACCTGAACTAGCACCTCAACTACAAGTTAAGATGTTCATCGTAGCGGGTCTTATCGACGCCATCGCGATGATCGGTGTTGGTATCGCTCTATACCTATTGTTCGCTGTTGGTGCCTAATTTTACTAAACACTTTTTTAGCGAACTTTAAGAGGAGGGGCGATTGTGAATTTTAACGCCACTTTTATAGGTCAATTAATCGCCTTCGCTGTGTTCGTGGTGTTCTGCATGAAATATGTATGGCCTCCACTAATGGCAGCGATTGAAGAACGTCAGAAGAAAATTGCCGATGGGCTTGAAGCTTCTGAACGTGCAGAGAAAGACTTAGAGCTTGCTCAAGCGAAAGCTACTGAGCAATTGAAAGATGCGAAAGCGCAAGCAGCTGAAATTATCGAGCAGGCTAAAAAGCGTGCCAACCAATTGGTTGACGAAGAAACGCAAAAGGGCCATGCGGAACGCGAGAAAATTATCGCTTCTGGTTATGCCGAGATTGAAGCTGAACGCAATCGTGCCAAAGAAGATTTGCGCAAGCAGGTTTCTGCACTAGCAGTAGCCGGCGCACAGCAAATCTTACAACGTGAAATCGACGCAAGCGCGCAAAACGACATTGTTGAAAAACTTGTCGCTGAGCTTTGATAGGGAGATGAGCCAATGTCTGAATTGACTACTGTTGCTCGTCCTTATGCGAAAGCCGCTTTCGATTTTGCTGTCGAGAAAGATGCCATTGCAAAATGGCAAGAAATGCTCGCCTTCGCAGGTGAAGTAGCAGCAAATGAAGACATGCACCAGTTGTTAACTGGTGCGGTTGCCGCTGATACGCTTGCCGACATTTTTAATAATGTTTGTGGTGAGCAACTCGACGAACACGGCCAGAACCTTGTAAAGGTTTTGGCTGAGAATAAACGTTTAGCCGCGTTGCCTGAAATTTCTACTTTGTTCGATGCGTTTAAAGCAGACTATGACAAAGAAATAGAAGTGGACGTAACCTCAGCATCTACGCTGACCGATGCCCAACAAACTGAGTTGGTAGCATCTTTGGAAAAACGTTTGGCACGTAAAGTGAAGCTTAATTGTAACGTGGACCCTGCCCTGATCGCTGGAATGGTAATAAATGCCGGTGATACAGTTATTGATGGTTCCGTAAAGTCGAAATTGAACCGTCTAGCAGACGCGTTGCAAGCATAACGGGGATAAGAGCATGCAACTTAATTCCACTGAAATTGCTGAACTGATCAAGAAAAGAATTGAACAGTTCAATGTAAGCAGTGAAGCACGTAATGAAGGTACTATCGTCGCAGTAACTGACGGTATTATCCGCATTCATGGCCTTGCAGATGTAATGCAAGGTGAAATGATTGAGCTTCCTGGAAGCCGTTACGCAATTGCACTAAACCTTGAGCGAGACTCTGTAGGTGCAGTTGTTATGGGTCCATATGCGGACCTGAAAGAAGGCGATAAAGTACAATCTACTGGCCGTATTCTTGAAGTACCAGTAGGTAACGCACTTCTTGGTCGTGTTGTTAACACACTAGGTGAGCCTATTGATGGTAAAGGCGCAATCGACGCAGCTGGTTTCGAGCCAGTTGAAAAAATTGCACCTGGCGTAATCGAACGTCAATCAGTAGACCAGCCAGTACAAACTGGTTATAAGTCAGTTGATGCCATGATCCCAGTAGGTCGTGGTCAGCGTGAGCTTATCATCGGTGACCGTCAGTGTGGTAAAACAGCAATGGCTGTTGACGCTATCATCAACCAAAAAGGCACAGGCATTAAGTGTGTGTACGTAGCGGTTGGTCAGAAAGCGTCTACTATCGCTAACGTAGTACGTAAACTAGAAGAGCACGGTGCACTTGACCACACTATCGTGGTTGCAGCATCTGCGTCTGAGTCTGCAGCGCTTCAATACCTTGCGCCTTACTCTGGTTGTACTATGGGTGAATACTTCCGTGACCGCGGTGAAGATGCGCTAATCGTATATGATGATTTGTCTAAGCAAGCTGTTGCTTACCGACAAATCTCACTACTACTTAAGCGTCCACCAGGCCGTGAAGCCTACCCAGGTGACGTATTCTACCTTCACTCGCGTCTACTAGAGCGTGCTGCACGTGTAAACGAGCAATACGTTGAAAACTACACGAACGGTGAAGTGAAAGGTAAAACGGGTTCACTAACTGCGCTTCCAATTATCGAAACGCAAGCTGGTGACGTATCGGCATTCGTACCGACTAACGTAATCTCAATTACCGATGGTCAGATCTTCTTAGAAACTGACTTGTTTAACGCAGGTATCCGTCCAGCGGTTAATGCTGGTATCTCGGTATCTCGTGTTGGTGGTGCTGCACAGACTAAAATCATCAAAAAATTGGGTGGCGGTATCCGTCTAGCCCTTGCTCAGTATCGTGAACTTGCGGCGTTCTCGCAGTTTGCTTCTGACCTTGATGATGCCACTCGTGAGCAACTTGAGCACGGTGAGCGCGTAACTGAGCTGATGAAGCAGAAGCAATACGCTCCACTATCAATTGCTAACATGGGTGTATCTCTGTTCGCGGTAGAAAAAGGTTTCCTTAAGGGTATCGAGCTTAACAAAATCCTAGATTTTGAAGCTGCTCTTCACTCTTACATGAACAGCGAACACGCTGACCTTATGAAGACTATCAACGAATCAGGTAACTACAACGACGAGATTGCCTCTAAGTTGAACGACGCTTTAACTAACTTTAAAGCGACACAAACTTGGTAATCAATGGTGCTGGTGTTTAACCACCAGCGCAATTCGTTGAGTAATCGGAGAGAGAGTCATGGCCAGCGGTAAAGAAATAAAAGGTAAGATTGGGAGTATCAAAAATACTCAGAAGATTACCAGTGCGATGGAAATGGTTGCTGCGTCTAAGATGAAAAAGGCGCAGGAACGTATGGCTTCTGGCCGTCCATATGCACAAAATATGCTTAAAGTGATTGGTCACATTGCAAACGGTAACCTTGAATATCGCCATCCATATTTGGAAGAGCGTGAAGTCAAGCGCGTCGGTTACATTGTGATTTCCACTGACCGAGGCTTATGTGGTGGTTTGAACACCAACGAATTTAAGCTCGTCACCCAAGACGTCAAAAAATGGCGGGAACAGGGTGTAGAAGTGGATTTCGCTGCATTAGGTTCTAAAGCGTGCAGTTTCTTCAACCGTTTTGGTGGCAAGTTGCTTGCTGCTGAATCTGGTTTAGGTGACAAGCCGTCTGTGAGCGATGTAGTAGGTGTTGTACGCGTTATGCTTAAAGCGTACGACGAAGGACAAATTGACCGAGTATTCTTGGTATTCAATGACTTCGTTAACACCATGACACAGAAACCTGTGATCAATCAGTTATTGCCTTTGCCAAAGTCAGAAGACGAAGAATATCAACATCGTTGGGACTACATCTACGAGCCAGATCCAAAAGAAATTTTGGAAGCACTAATGGTTCGTTACATTGAGTCTCAGGTGTATCAGGGTGTTGTAGAAAACGCGGCGTCAGAGCAGGCTGCGCGAATGGTTGCCATGAAGGCAGCAACCGACAACGCCGGTAACCTTATTGATGAGTTACAACTGGTATATAACAAAGCGCGTCAGGCTGCAATCACACAAGAAATCAGTGAGATTGTTAGCGGTGCCGCAGCGGTGTAGGCAAAGGTTTAAAAGAGATAACGAGGACAAATTATGAGTCAAGGTAAGGTCGTCCAAATCATTGGCGCCGTTGTGGACATTGAGTTTCCACAAGATGCGGTACCAAGAGTTTATGACGCACTACGAGTTACCGAAGGTGACTTGTCAGGTCTAACCCTGGAAGTGCAACAGCAATTAGGTGGCGGTGTTGTTCGTGGCATCGCACTAGGTACTACTGACGGACTAAAACGTGGTCTTGCAGTAGAAAATACCGGTAACCCAATCATGGTTCCAGTGGGTACGAAGACACTAGGTCGTATCATGGACGTATTGGGTAACCCAATCGACGAAGCAGGCCCAATTGGTGAAGAAGAGCGTATGTCTATTCACCGTGAAGCGCCTAGCTACGAAGATCAGTCTAGCTCGGTAGAACTACTAGAAACTGGTATCAAAGTAATCGACTTGGTTTGTCCATTCGCTAAGGGTGGTAAAGTTGGTCTATTCGGTGGTGCGGGTGTAGGTAAAACCGTAAACATGATGGAGCTTATCCGTAACATCGCAATCGAACACAGCGGTTTCTCAGTATTCGCTGGTGTTGGTGAGCGTACGCGTGAGGGTAACGACTTCTATCACGAAATGAACGATTCAAACGTACTTGATAAAGTATCGCTTGTATACGGTCAGATGAACGAGCCACCGGGTAACCGTCTACGTGTTGCACTTACCGGTCTAACTATGGCTGAGAAGTTCCGTGACGAAGGTCGTGACGTTCTATTCTTCGTAGATAACATCTATCGTTATACACTAGCAGGTACTGAAGTATCAGCACTTCTAGGTCGTATGCCATCTGCGGTAGGTTACCAGCCTACTCTTGCAGAAGAGATGGGTGTACTTCAGGAGCGTATTACGTCAACGAAGACAGGCTCAATCACGTCAATTCAAGCGGTATACGTACCTGCGGATGACTTGACTGACCCATCTCCAGCGACAACCTTTGCTCACTTGGATGCAACGGTAGTACTTTCTCGTGATATCGCCTCTCTTGGTATCTACCCTGCGGTAGACCCACTAGATTCAACGTCTCGTCAGCTAGACCCACTAGTAATCGGTCAAGAGCACTACGACGTAGCGCGTGGCGTACAGACTGTTCTTCAGCGTTATAAAGAGCTGAAAGACATCATCGCGATCCTAGGTATGGACGAACTATCTGAAGAAGACAAGCAAGTGGTATCACGTGCTCGTAAGATTCAGCGTTTCCTATCTCAGCCGTTCTTCGTAGCAGAAGTATTTACCGGTGCACCTGGTAAATATGTTTCGCTAAAAGACACAATCAGTGGATTTAAAGGCATTCTAGACGGTGAGTACGATCACCTTCCAGAGCAGGCCTTCTACATGGTTGGTTCTATCGAAGAAGCGCTAGAGAAAGCCAAGAAAGCATAACGGTGAGGCTAGCGTGAGCTAGCCTAGCATCATGCTAACGTACCTAATCAGGAGGTTCACATGGCAATGACAGTACATTTGGACGTAGTAAGCGCGGAAAAAGCGATTTTCTCTGGACGCGTTGAATCGATTCAGGTGACAGGTAGCGAAGGTGAATTGGGTATTAACCCAGGTCACGCGCCACTTATCTCTGCTATTAAACCTGGTATGGTGCGTTTGGTTAAACAGCACGGTGAAGAAGAAGTTATTTATGTTGCAGGTGGTGTACTAGAAGTACAGCCTAACAACATTACCGTACTGGCTGATACCGCGGTTCGAGCTGAAGATCTTGACGAGCAGGCAGCACAAGAAGCCAAACGACGTGCAGAAGAGCACATCGCCAACCCAGGCGCTGACTTTAACTACGCAGAAGCAGCTCACGAGCTTGCTGAAGCAATTGCTCAACTTCGCCTTATTCAGAAGTTACGCAAGTAAAAAGCACAGCTTTGAAAAAACCCGCCAAATGGCGGGTTTTTTATTGTCGAACGAAAAGTAAACGTTCACATTCTCTTACGTTTATTTCTATTGCTAACCTAGCCCTTTAGGCTTAAGGTTGACGAGTTATCTTTGGCAGGCATGAAACGTTTTCTTTGGTTGAACTAATTGGGTTAGCTACTTTTAGTAACTATTTAAATAATGAAGCTTAATCCTTACTCAAATGTACATAATCAAGCATTATTAGGTCTTTATCCGTTTTTATTGATCACGGTACTTTTCATCGTGCACTACTTTTTCGGTACTCTTGAACTACCTGATAAAGGAGATCTTCGAAGCCTCAGAGATTTTAATACAGCAATAGGTATGTCTTTACTCTCAGGTTATTTTTGGTTCTGTTTGCAACTGAATCATAAAAATGTCGTAAGTACACTGATTTCCATTTTGGTTAAAACAAATCAGCTAAGTCATCTAAATGAACACCGTCGAAAGTTAGCTTATAAATTTCAATTACACTGTATAAACTGTCTTATTACTGCAGTGTTTATTACCGTTTTATATGTATTGATTGAGAATCTTTTTATTTCAGATGTACAGACATACCAATATGTCATTGCTGTATGTGCTGTTTTATTCTGGTTTTTGTTTTTCCTTTTTTTAATTCAATCCACAACAAATGTTATTTATCTGAGAAAGCAAGTACTCAGTCAAACCGAAAATTATTTAGACTACTTAAACTCTTTAGCCTCTCTAGCTCGGTATTCTTTTGTAAATGCTACGTTGTCAATTGGGGCAGTAACTCTTTTTCCTATTTTTTGGTTTGGTAAAAGCATTCCAATGTTCGATCTTGTTATGGCCTTGTCGTTTTCTTTAGTGGTTGTAGTTTATCTATTTAGTCCAGTATTAAAGTTACACTCTCTGTGGGCAAAAGAAAAAGACCAAGTAACCACCAAGCTTCACGAAAAGAGAGAGTCGAGATCGAAACGCGTTGAAAAATACGAGCAATGTGAACAAGAACTTGAATATTTAGGTTCGTTAACAATGAGATTATTTCGGCGTAGGGACAAAATAAGGTTGATTGCTTGTGTGTTCCTCATTTCCATTTCTTGGAGTATCGCTATTTTCTTTTCGTTTAACATTAATAGTTGATTTTTTAAGGTCTATCTCAAATTACTTTCTATGAAAAGAATAGCTTACCTCGATAACTTACTTTATCCCGTTATGCTCATTCTAACGATGATTGCTCTACACTTTCACGCTGGAACAATACAGTTAGACATTAATTCGAGTGACGCACAAAGAGACTTGAATACTGCAGTTGGAACATCACTGCTTAGTGGTGTTTTTCTTTTATCCATCAGAATCATACAACAGAATGTAGCTAAGCATCTTTTTCTCATGCTAAACGTGATTCGCAAACCACAAGACTTTTGGTTTCACCGGAAAAAGCTATCAGAGCAATTTAAGAGACATGTAATTTGGTCACTCTCTCTAGGCTTTGTTATGCCTCTACTATATATGGTGTCAGAGGGGGTTATAGCGAGAATCAATGAGCGAGAAGTCTTTGCTGTTGCTATGGGAGCGGTACCTTTTTGGTTGTTAATGTCACTGTTTATACTTCAGATAACTACCGTCAACAGATATTTATGGAAATTTTTGTCCAACGGTAGCATAGAAGCTATCGATAAAATTAAGCTTTACAGGAGTGTAATTAAGATTGCAGTCACGACGATTTTTATGACGTCAATGGTGTTTCTCGTTATACCTGTTTTTTGGATAAAGCAGCCTGTCCATTTTTTTGATATGGTTTTTATCGTATCGCTAGTACTATTTTTTGTTGTTTTTCTTGTAGCGCCTACGATTAAGTTCATTTGTATAGTACGTAAGATCAAATGCTCATTAGCTAGGGATTTAGACAGAAAGATTGACCGCTTGATTAAAGAAAGTGTAGTAGCGGAAAAAAGTAAAGAGATCGAATATCTATTAAGCATCAAAGAACGTTACTGTGATTCTTGGATTTTTTATAGGTATAAATGAAACTTTTTGTAGTGTAATTCTTCATGTTCCATAAGTTCGTAATCACGAACTATGCACAGATACGATCTGAAATCTAAATTTGAGGGAGTTTTACTCATGCGAATATACGGCGATAAGCGTTCTGGTAACTGCTATAAAATTCAACTGCTCCTTTCCCTGTTAGGTAAAAGCTGTGAGTGGGTAGACGTTGATATAATGAAAGGAGAAACAAGAGCGCCCTCTTTTCTTGAAAAGACGCCTAATGGCAAAATTCCTCTACTTGAACTCGATGACGGCAGGGTGCTATCAGAGTCAAATGCGATAATGCATTATATTGCGTGTAACTCTCCCTACGTACCCTCATCGCCTTATCACTTCTCACAGTTACTACAATGGCAGTTCTTCGAGCAGTATAGCCATGAACCTTATATTGCGGTGGCACGTTACATCAACGTCTACTTAGGCCTCCCTGAAGATAAGAAAGCCGAGTATGAATCTAAGCAAGCAGGTGGTTATCGCGCCCTTGCTGTGATGGAGCACCAGCTTAATCTCACGCCGTATTTGTTAGGCGATAGCATTAGTCTTGCCGATATTTCTTTATTCGCTTACACCCATGTTGCAAATGAAGGCGGGTTTGACCTTTCTGCCTACCCTGCTATTCGCAACTGGATACAATTGATTAAAGAGCAAAAAGGGTTTATCCCTATGAAAGCGTAGCAAGCGCTGTGTAAAACGTTATTGCACTTTTCGTCGATGGGATTGTGGACCCTGCCACATTTTCTGAAGTGCGCTCTGTGCCCTATGAAGGGCCAATACATTCGTATTTTCGATACAGCTAATGGCATAAGCTGTCGCTTCTAACGTCGAAAGCGCGCTGGCTACAGAAGTATGCCTAATCAAATAGTTTGAGTCAGGGGCGTTAGTAAAATGAAACGCGGGTAAAACCCTTAGCCAAGGGTTTCGCTTTACAATACCAAACGCTTGTTTCCAGCTTCCATCAACTAGAATGAGTGTAGAAATCTGGTTCGATATAGTGGCAGATGCATTTTCTAGAGGTGTACTCGCTTCACTGGGATAAATAAGTGCTGAATGCTTTTGACTACACTGCATTTCCAAAGCCGCCATCGCGCTATTGTCACTAGCACAAACGACCTGAGTGCTTGGAATGCACAGACTTAGCAGTCTCACCGTATTTTTTGCGTGATGCGCTTCTTTCTCGTGCTGAACGATAATAATGTCGAGCGCGGTTTTCACCTTATCTATATGCTCGCAAATACAAGTGTTTTGTGGATACTGACAGCCTTCACAATAAAGACGCATAATGTGGTTATTTAATCCTTCCGTTCGAAGTGGTAAAGCAAATAGTTTAGTAACTTAACTGTTAGGATAATATACAACATGATAAATGAAGCAGTACAATTATGTGTTGAGAAAACCCTTTCTTTCGTACCAGATGGAAATGTTATCAGCTATGGTTTATTAGCAGATTTGTGCGGCTTGCCAGGTAGGGCGAGAATGATGGGAAAGTGTTTACAGGAAATCGAAACGGACTGTAACTGGCACAGAGTTCTTCGTGCTGACGGCAAAATCGCATTTCCTAGCGGCTCTGACAAAGCACGCGAACAGCGGGAGCGATTAATAGCCGAAGGGGTTGAGGTAAAGCGCAGTCGAGTTAATATGAAAAAATTCGGTTGGTCTCCAGATATACACACTATACTGGTAGCATTAGATTACTAATATCTCGTTTTATATCAGAGTAGTTAGATAAACGTATATTGCGTGCAGAATAATGATAAAAAAAATTAAGATTGATCAGTTAACGCCCGGTATGTTTGTTCACCAAATACTTGAACAGGACGGAGCATTGACGGTTAAAAGCCAAGGTCGAGTGACTTCTGCCGATGTTGTGAAAACCCTCAAAAAGCGTGGCGTGAAAACCCTCGCTATAGACACTGATAAGAATTTTGATGCAGGCGAGATTGCGCAAGAGGCAGTACCAGAAACAACACAAGCTGGCCAAATAAAGAACAATGCTAAACCAAAGAAGGTAACGCTTACAAACGAACTCAATAGAGCATCTAAGCTTCATGTCCAGGGCAAAGCGATCCAAGAGCTTTTGTTAGAAAACCTTCAAAAAGAAACCCCCTTTGATGCAAGTATCCCAAAAGCGTTTTCTAATAAATTGGTTGAGTCGGTAGATAGGAATCCTGATGCGTTACTCTGCCTAACTAAAATACGCGAAAAAGACGATTACCTGTTAGAACATTCTCTTAATGTCGCTATCTTATTGGCTAACTTCGGTAAGTTTTTGGGAATGTCTGAAGAGGACGTTCAAGATCTCTCTTATGCCGGCTTTCTTCATGGATTTAGGAAAAATTAAAATCCCCGGTGAGATTCTTCATAAACCTGGTCGGCTAACCGATAGTGAAATGGAGATCATGAAAGGCCATGTAAAATATGGTGTTGATTACCTAAAAAGCACTGATATAGCGGCTCCTCTCATTAGAGCAATCAGTGAGCACCATGAACGTTTAGATGGCCTTGGTTACCCTGCAGGTACTAAAGGTAACGCAATAAGTAAAGCAGGGCGAATGTTGGCCATTGCTGATATGTACGATGCCCTTACCGCTGACCGTGTCTATAAATCAGGTATGTCTAGCCAAAAAGCCTTTTCGATTTTGATGAGCGATGCCCCTACCCGCCTTGATCAAACGCTTGTACAGCAGTTTATCAAATGTCTTGGCGTATACCCTGTTGGTAGCCTTGTTTTACTATCAAATGACAGGCTTGGCATGGTGTTGGAACAGCGAGACTCTCCGCTAACGCCGCTGGTTAAAGAGTTCTTTTCTGTGCGAAATAACCATTACCTGCCCCCCAGAGATATCGATCTTGCGCTCGATAAGACAGTGAGTATCGCTAAAGCCGTTATTGCCTCCGACTACAAAATTGATGTGAACAGTTTTTTCGAACGTTCTGTCGCGACCTAATCTGTCGTTACTTTTTGGCAACACCGTGTACAAATTACAGTGTGTTTCGCTTCTTTCGATACGCTGTTCATTGCTTTCGTATTTAGCTTGCGTTCAGGTTTGGCGCATTATAATTAACGTTCAAATAAGGCGTGCCTGAAGCTATTTTTAGGTTTAGGTTGTTGAATTTTAGGTAATAGTTAATATCCCCTATAAAAATTGGCTGGCTCTTTGAAAAAGGGACGAAGTATCTGTTTTCAATAGGGTGGAACGGTATTTGCTCTACTAATTTTTAATAGAAACATTTATGTTAAGCTTATTGAAGGTAGCAATGGATAAATGAAACCTATCAATAGTGAGCTGTATACTTTAAATAAGAGGAAGTTATGAAAAAGACTCTCGCTGTAAGTTTGATCGCTGCGTCGTTAACGGTTGCAGGTTGTGCAACTGATCCAAATAATACGCAGAAAGGTGCCGCAATTGGTGCTGTAGTTGGTGCACTACTCGGTAAAGCAACAGGTGATAATGACAAAAGCCGATACGCGTGGGGCGCTGCGGTAGGTGCCATTGCGGGTGGAGCAATCGGTAACTATATGGACAAACAGGAAGAAGAGTTAAGAACAGAGCTTTCTGATACTGGTGTTCAAGTAGTGCGTGAGGGAGATAACCTTCGTCTAATTATGCCAGGCGACATTACTTTTGCTACTGACAGCGCTAGCATTAGCCCTAACTTCAACCCAGTTCTACAAGATGTTGCAAAAGTAGTAAATAACTACGAAAAAACAGTATTAATGATTAAAGGTCATACCGACGACACGGGTTCTGAACAATATAACCAGTCTCTGTCGGAAAGACGCGCGGGTGCGGTTAAGAATTTACTGATTAACTATTCGGTAAACCCTACTCGTATTACTACCGTGGGCATGGGGGAATACTCGCCTAAAGTACCAAATAATAGCGCGGCTAACCGTTCTATGAACCGCCGTGTTGAAATGGAAATTCAACCGTTAACCCAGTCTAATACCTAATTCCACTGCAGGCACGGTTAAATATAATAAAGAGCCCCGTTTGTTCGGGGCTTTGTTTATCTATCTATGGCCTTTATTTGTTCAGCAACTACGTCGGCTATGGCGTTAGGTATGGGAATAGCCAAATGATAGTGAGCGACTTTCCATTTACCATCCTGCTTAGTTAATACGCCTGTTCCTCGGGTTTCCCCTAACTTTTCATTATCTAAAAGTTCATCAAACCAGGCTACCTTCTTGTCTGGCGAAAAATAAATGTGTCTGTCTCTAGGAGAGTATGTCCAGCCGCTGCCTTTATCGAAGTGGGGTTTTGCATATGCCATAAACGTTGTCAGACTCCATACCTCTGAAGCGTCGGTCCCGATAAAAACGGCGTTGTCATCATATAAGCCGAAATAGCTATCAAAGTCTGCGTTAGAGGCGTTCGTGTGCAAAGCATCAAGCACGTTGCCCACCGCCTCGCGATCGTCATCAGCACTTACCGACATAGAAAGTAACAACAGCATTAGTAGGGTTACATATTTCACGTTCTTATCTACCTCAAAGCTTGACTTAACGCCTATCTTAAAAGCTCACATAATATTTTGGAAACAATTATGAAGCTTATTGCGAGTACATTTAAAGTGATAAACCGTACATGCCCGATGTCTATATGAAAAGGTGTGTTGATGTTTCACATGGAACAAATTTTATGCTCCGATTGCCTTAAAAAGTCTGAATCAACAAATGTAAAGGTGGGGGGCGTCTAGCATGCTCAAGCGTATAAATTTGGACAAGCAGCAGTAAGCATTTAACGCCAACGGGAAGCTAATTTGTAACGGCGAATAAAGTTGTTTTGAGTATTTAAGGCTTTTAGAAGAAAGGCTGGCACGCTATTTAACGGTATGTTAACCATCAACCATCAACCTTCGTATTTAATCGCAGACTCTCTTACAACCAACGTAGGTTCGAAGCATTGCTTAATCTCATGGCCTTGGCCATAGACCTTATTTAATATGTACTTTGCTGACATTTCGGCCATTTCAGCCACAGGGTTACTTACTGTGGTTAACCTAGGAAAAACATGATGGGCAAAAACGACATCATCAAAACCCACAATGGATAAGTCATGTGGCAAGCTCATTCCTAAGTCTCTTGCACAACTAATAGCACCTGACGCCATCCAGTCGTTCGCGCACACTAAAGCGGAAAAGTGGTGATCTTGTGCCATCAACTCAAGTAACCCTACCTTTCCGTCATCCTCTGAATAATCGCCATTGAATACCAGCTGAGGGTTAACGGTTAACCCTGCCTCACTTAGCGCACGCTTATGCCCTTTTAAGCGTAAACAGGCATCTGCTTTGTCAGTAGGGCCAGAGATGTAAGCAATGTGCTTATGGCCTAACTCTAGTAAATGTCGCGTTGCTAGGTAGCCACCTTTTTCGTTATCTAAGGTTGTACAGGCATCGGGGAGGCCATCTACCTTGCGATTGACTAGTGCAACGGGAAGCTTGGATTGATTTAGTTCTAAGAGGTACGCATCAGACAGCGCTTCTGCGTGCATGATAAGCGCATCGCAGTTTCGGCTTATCAGAAATTCTACGGCATCCTTTTCCGTTTCTAAACAATTGCGCCCTACCGTGATAATGACGTGTTTATCTTGAGCGCGTAATGTAGATTCAACCGCTTGCATTAAGTCGCCGAAAAAAGGTGCATTAAGCTCGGGGACAAGTACACCTATGCTGTCGGTTCTACTGTTCGCCAGTGAACGAGCAACCGAGTTTGGTCGGTAATTCAGTTCCTTTACCGCTTTTTCAACCCGTTCTTTCAGCACTTTATTAACTGACGTTTTACCATTTAAAACACGGGATACGGTAGATAATGAAACGCCCGCGCGTTCAGCAACTTGGTAAATGGTAGGCACGTATTCAACCTCGTTTATAAATCAATGCGTAATCTTTCTTGTATTATGCCGACATCGGCGGTTCTGTGCTACGTCGAGCCAGTAATGCTTGAGTAACTTGTCTTTGCTTTTCATCATTTAAGGGGGCCAAGGCATGAAGCCACAGCAGTATCACCGTGTGGCCGATGAGATGAGTGAGCAATCTTTGAAACAGTTTCTTGCGGGACTAAAGCAGCAGGTGGACAACCACATAGCTAAACTTCCCGCGCACGAGGTGTTTTTAACACAGTATTTGGGGTGAGTTATAAGAAGTGTATTTTTGGAAGCTATTTATTACTATCTTTTGTCATTAACGTCATCAATCGCGGGTGTACAAATAATTTTTCCTTACCGGAATTCATTTCTTGCAGCACACCAATACCCGCTAACTGCTTTAAATACGTTGAAGCAGTTTGGCGTTTTGCAATGTCACGTTTAACTAAATTATTGATACGGCAGTAGGGTTGTTCAAAAATAAGCTGAACGAGCTCATAGCTATATATTTTAGGTAGCTGTGCTTTTATGTAATCGGTTGTACTTTCCATAAGTGCCCTTATCGCTGTGATCTTATCACTAGTCCATATGGCAGTTTGCTCGACACCTTTTAGTATAAATAACAGCCAATCTTCCCAATTCTGATCTTTGGTCACGTGGTTCAATAGGCGATAATAGTCTTGTTTATTATGAACGATGAAACGGCTTAAATACAAAATAGGTAGCGTTAAAAGACCGCATTCAATAAGGTACAAAACATTTAAAATACGTCCTGTTCGACCATTCCCATCATAAAATGGATGTATAGCTTCAAATTGATAATGGCTAACAGCCATCTTTATTAATGGATCTATATCATCGTCATCATGAAGAAATCGCTCCCAGTTAGTTAACAAGTCGCGGATAACGTTCTCTCCCGCAGGCGGGGTATAGATAATTTCTCCAGTCGTCTGGTTGCCTATAAAAGTCCCCGGTACTTTACGAATATCCATTTCAGAGTGCTTTAACGTACTGCATACTTCAATGGCTGTCGCTGTGCAAAGCGGCTTTCTTTCAAGTTGTATATAACCTTGATACAACGCTGTTCTGTAGCGTAAAGCTTCCTTTGTTGCATGATCAGCGCCCTTGTCTTCTAGCGCATACTGAAAAAGCTTATCGGTAGTGGTGACAATATTTTCAATTTCTGAACTGTCTTTTGCTTCCAGCAAAGGTAATAAGTTAATTAGCATGCTTTGGTTAGGTATGAGTTCTCCTGCCTTTTTTAATTCTGCTACAGCGGCGCGTGCAGAAATACAGGCTTTCAGAACGGCCTTCGTTTCTATGGAATGTAGATTTGGCGGTAATGTGGGTAATTGGTTGTAAGGCAGCTCTGCTTGCCAAATCATGTTTAAATTTCCAGTTTATATCGACATACATGAACTATTGGGTCAGTTTATGTCGATTAGATCGACATATCAATTCCATGTGTCGAGTTTTTTTATGTTTTTTTCGACATGACTTTCTTGTGTGTCGATACACTCGACACATCAACACTCAATCCAAACGATTTACCAAAATCGAGTTTTGAGTAGGAAACTTCAAAGCAGTACGCCATTCCTTAGGGCTGTTTAATATCCTCTTATTCACCCTTTAAAGCTTGGCATATCAAGTGTTGTCCCATTGTCCCAACTGCCCACGGTAAGTGAGCAAATGGGTGGCTAGTTAGTTTCGCCTGGCTGGCTTTTTCGGCATACGGCTGCGTTTGCCATCGAAGAAGGCCAATACTCTGAACCAATAGAGTGATTCTTTAAGTCAAAATGAGGGGGCTGCCCACCATTCTGCCCCCACTAAACAAGTAGTTGATAATGGAAATCTACCAACCGAATTGGACGGGAAAAATAAAAAAGCCCTGTAATTTCGATGCTCTTCACAAGGTAATACAGGGCTTTTAAGGCATTCTTGGACGGGTAAATTTCAACCCAAGAACCTATTCGATGTTTTGGATCTGTTCGCGCATCTGCTCAATTAATACTTTAAGCTCTACAGCTGATTGCGTTATGTCAGTGCTAATAGATTTTGAACCTAAGGTGTTCGATTCACGATTAAATTCCTGCATCATAAAGTCGAGTCTGCGGCCTACTGCCCCGCCCTTCTTAAGGATATTGCGGGTTTCTTTAACATGTGCGTTTAAGCGGTCTAGCTCTTCTGCCACATCCACTTTTTGCGCAAGCATGATCATCTCTTGCTCGAAACGGCCAGCGTCAAGCTCTACTTTTGCCTCTTCAAAGCGCGCCTGCACTCTTTCGCGCTGCCACACCATAATTTCAGGCATGCGCGCCGCCACTTTTTCCGCTTCTGCTTCAATGGCATCGAGGCGCTGCGTAATCATGCCTTTAAGCGCTTCGCCTTCTGTAGCACGGGCACTAATGAAGTCATTTAACGCTTGGTCAAACGCGGTCATTACATCGGCGTGAATGGCATCCATATCGGCCTCTTCGGCGGCAATTACGCCAGGCCAGCGCAATACGTCTAGCGGATTAACGCCAGTTGATTGACCGTGCGACTGCACCCAGTCGGCCGCGTGTAGAACTTGCTTTGCTAGCTCTTCATTTAAGCTAAGCTTGGTTACAGCTGCATCGTTTGCGGTAAAACGCAAGGCACATTCTACTTTTCCTCGCGCCAACTTTTTGCGGAAACGCTCGCGTAAAACAGGCTCTAGTGAGCGAAACTGCTCTGGTAGGCGGAAGTAGGTTTCTAAAAAGCGTTGGTTAACTGAGCGTATTTCCCAAACCGCTGAGCCCCACTCTTTTTTCGTTTCTACGCGTGCAAACGCTGTCATGCTGTAAATCATAAATATCCTTTAATTTTTATAAAAGCCTGCAAAAACAACCCGAACGTCGTGTTGTATACGTGAAAATCGAAGGCAGGTTTTCTTGTGTTTTGTATATTACCCCACATTTACGATTTTCAATAAGCAAACATGCAAAGTTCGTTTTTAACGCTTGCGGGTATTGCGTTATACTTAAGCGCAATTTCGTAGCTATTTTGTATTTGCAGCGTTTGGCCGCGCGTTAACTTTCTCGTATTTTTAACGCAGGGCAGAACTGTAAATCGCAATTCATTTTTAAGCATTTACGTTGTGGAGAACACTATGCGTCCAAGCGGCAGAACCGCCAGTCAAATTCGCCCCGTTACTATTACTCGCCAATACACTTGTCATGCAGAAGGCTCTGTTCTTGTAGAGTTTGGTAACACCAAGGTGTTGTGTAATGCGACGGTGGAAGAAGGTGTACCACGCTTTATGAAAGGCCAAGGCAAAGGTTGGGTGACGGCGGAATACAGTATGCTTCCGCGCGCAACCCATACTCGCAGCGGTCGTGAAGCCGCACGCGGTAAGCAAGGTGGCCGTACGTTAGAAATTCAGCGTCTCATCGCTCGCTCACTTCGCGCTGCACTTGACCTAAAATTACTGGGTGAAAACACCATCACGCTTGATTGCGATGTTATCCAGGCAGATGGCGGCACCCGCACAGCCTCAATTACCGGCGCATGTGTTGCCTTAGTTGATGCGCTTACATACATGCGCAGCAAAGGTATTATTAAAACAAACCCACTTAAGCACATGATTGCTGCGCTATCAGTCGGTATTTACGAAGGTACACCCATTGCTGACCTTGAGTATACCGAAGATTCTGAAGCTGAAACCGATATGAACATTGTAATGACAGAGACAGGTAAACTTATCGAAGTGCAAGGCACTGCTGAGGGCGAACCTTTCTCGTTTGAAGAACTTGATGAGCTGTTGAAAATTGGTAAGCACGGGCTGCGTGAACTATTCGATATTCAAAAAGCAGCCTTGGCGTAAGCGAGTAATAAAGAGGTCATCATGAAAGCGTTTCAGCGAGATTTTATCGAGTTTGCTATTGAACGTGGCGTACTGAAGTTTGGCGAATTTACGCTAAAATCGGGCCGCGTGAGCCCCTACTTCTTTAATGCTGGTTTGTTTAACCGCGGCGGTGATTTGGCCAAACTGGGCCGCTTTTACGCCAATGCACTAATGGATGCCGGCGTTGAGTTTAACGTACTGTTTGGCCCGGCCTACAAAGGCATTCCTATTGCCACTACGACTGCCGTGGCGTTGGCGGATAACCATAACCTTGATGTGCCTTATTGCTTTAACCGCAAAGAAGCCAAAACACACGGTGAAGGCGGCAATCTAGTGGGAAGCCCGCTAGAGGGCAAGGTTATGCTGGTGGATGATGTGATCACAGCCGGCACTGCTATTCGTGAGTCTATGACACTCATAGAGCAGCAGCAAGCAAGCCTGTCAGGCGTACTTATCGCGTTAGATAGACAAGAGCGCGGTAAAGGCGAGCTCTCTGCGATTCAAGAAGTAGAGCGCGACTTCAACACGCAGGTTATCTCGATTGTTTCCCTTGCCGATGTGGTGTCATACCTTGGTGAAAAAGGCGGTTTTGATAACGAGATCGCTGCAATAAACACCTATCGTGAAAACTATGGCATCTGAGTTTGACAACGTGTTTAACGCCGCCAGTCAGCACCTAGATGCTTTGGGACTTCGCTGCCCTGAGCCGGTGATGATGGTGCGTTTGAATATTCGAAAGTTGGCCGATGGGGAAACTCTTTCGGTCACGGCTGACGATCCATCAACGGCCAGAGATATTCCCAGTTTTTGCCGCTTTATGGACCATACCTTAGTGGCATCCCAAACTGAGACCTTACCGTATCAATACGTTATAAAGAAAGGGCGCGAATAGGCGCCCTTCTTTTTTAAACCGTTAGTCGATTTTTCTATACTTGGCTTCAAGTGCACAATAAAGTCCAAACATAATGAATCCAGCTCCTACGGCCGCGATAAGATAGGGGCCGAAGGGTTGCTGCATTAAGGTTTCAAGCGCTTTTTGTAAGCCACCTGCTTCTGAAGGATTACTCAAAAAAGCGGCGAGAATAAAAAAGCTTCCTACTAGCGAGTAAACAACGCCCCTAGCGGTATACCCTAGCCGGCCAGTTACGGTCACACTCTTTTCGATACGTTGACTTAACGCGGGTAAAGAAAACTTTTCTAAAAAGTCGGTGGTATAGGCATGCTTGAACTGCACAATAGCAAATATGAGTATACACAAACCAATGGCGGTCACTAATACTAAACCCCATTCGTACTGCATTAAAAACTCGCTGACCTTTTTTCCACTTCCTTGAGAAGAGGAACTACTTTTTAGTGCTAAAAGGGTTTTTCCACCCGCATAAGCGGCAATAAAATAGAAAGCGCCAGACACAAAGAAGAAGACTTTATTGATCATGTAGATAAAGAAACTGTCGTCAGTAGATTTATCAGTGATAAAAATTTGCAGCCAGCGCCAAGAGGCGTAACAGGCGAGACCGAGAACAAGAATACCTAAGAATACCTGTCCAAGGGGTTGTTGTTTAAGTGTAATAAAGACATGGGACTGGGAGGCTTTTTCACGACCCATCGTATTTAACACTGAGGTAAGAATGAATGCCCCCAGCATGATATACATAACGGTTTTCGCGCTGTAGCCCGCTTTAGCCGTAGCTTTTTTCCATTTCGACGAAGATTTCACGAGTTCCTCTCATAACCTAATGGCAACATTAATTCATCTACTTCTACGTTACCTATCAAGTTGCATTCCGCTTTTTATTTTCGTTTAAACTTCATCTAGCGAGCAGGGGCATCAGCTTTCTGCGCCATTTGCCGCTACTTGCAATAGCAGCTTTTGTAATACACGCTTGCTGTGCGCACAGGTGCAGTGGATGTCGGTCATATGCAAGACTTCCACGCTTAACATCTTTTGCAATACCGACGCTTTTACGTTTAACGAAACGAAGCCTTCTTGATTTGAAATTTGTTCTGGTGTCATGATCATTTCCCCTTTGTGAATAGTTTAATGCAGCGTTTCACTGGCCAATCGATTTGTGCATTCAGGCAAGTGAATGTGTTCAAGCGTTTGCTGTAATGATGCAATCAATCTACAAATAGAAGGGCTAGTGGCGTGAAGCGGTAATATTGCAATAAGTTGCTGTTGGCATTCTTGCAATATGGCGTGGGCCTCACGCTTTTTTTGCTCTTGTGCGAGAAGAGAGGACAAATACATGCCCATGGTGCCAAACGCGAGCACATCCTCTTGTATGGCTTTTTCTTTATTCGATGAGGTGGACTGTAGTGCATTAAGAATGACTTTGGCTGCTTCAAAGGTTTGATAACCCAGTTCCCTGGCCCGCTCACGCTTGCCCTGCTGATGGGCTTGCTGGGTTTGCGCTTGCATAGCAAGGCGATGTTGTCGGGCATTTAAAGGATTTAGCTGTAGCCACTTTTTATACACGGGACACAAACGCTGAACATTCATATAAGCACCTCCTGTTTTTTATAACATTAGTGCAAATAAGAATCATTATCAAATGTAAAGTTCAAAAAATCTATTGCAGCAATCGGTGTTCAGGAAATTGGGGTCATGAGGTCTTTAATTTGTTGCAGCGATTAACACGTCAAACTTTGTGTAGGCTATCCGAGTGCGTTAGACAGCCACCACAAAAAGATCACAGCAAGGGTAATGGCGACAACGGCTTTCATTTTATAACGTTTGATAAGCTGTTCGGCTTTATCTCCTGCGTAATACACGACAATCGCAAGCCCGAAGTATCGGATAGCCCGTGCTATGACGGTCGCTAAAAGAAACAGAGGTAGCGAAAATTTCGTCGCCCCTGCTGCGAGCATGGCAACTTGGAAGGGAATAGGCGCGATACCTAAGGTCATAACAAACCAAAAGCCTTGGTTTTGCATTTGCTGCTTAACATTATCGAACTGGTCTTGGCTGAAAAAAGTGTTAATCAACCACTCCCCTACTATATCAAATAAGTAATATCCAAGTGCATAGCCAAAAACAGCACCAATAACACAGCCTAATGTTGCCATGAACGCGATTTTCCACAGCGACTCGCGTCTTGCCTGCATTAGCGGAACCATTACCGCTTCAAGGGGAATAGGCACTATCGTGGATTCTAAAAACGACGCTAAGGTGATGCCTTTTAGCATATGTTTAGAGTCGATCAGCTTTTTAGTTTTATGTTTAACCTTTTTACCCAGTGCCATGTAATCTCTACTACTTAAATTATTTTTTACTGCCTGTATACAACACCGTCTTTCATCACAAATGACACGCGCTCCATAAGCGAGATGTCCTCTAGCGGGTTACCCGGTATGGCTACAATATCGGCTAACTTGCCTTGTTCCAGTGTGCCCAAAATATCGTCTATACCCAGTAATTCCGCGCTGTTAACGGTGGCGCTAAGCAGTGCATCAATCGGCTTCATACCGGCATCGACCATAAGCGAAAACTCTTGGGCATTATCGCCATGGGCCGACACACCGCTGTCTGTACCATAAGCAATTTTTACGCCCGCTTTGTGCGCTTCGGCGAAAGTATTTTGAATGAGCGGACCAATGGCTGCCGCTTTAGGGCGAACGAGTTCTGGGAAGAAGCCGTCTATTTTAGCTTTATCGGCTACGAACTTACCCGCCAGTATGGTAGGCACATAGTAGGTACCGTGTTTTTTCATAAGGTTGCGAATTTCATCATCCATGAAAGTACCGTGCTCGATAGAATCCACACCTGCTTCAATGGCTCGCATCATCCCTTCCTTGCCGTGGGCGTGTACGGCTACTGTCATGCCATAATCTTTTGCTGTAGCGACTATAGCTTCCAGTTCATCCGTCATAAATTGTGGGTTTTGGCCGCTTTTAGCTACGCTCAACACGCCCCCGGTTGCCGTAATTTTAATGAGGTCTGCGCCGTCCTGATAGCGAGCGCGAACGGCTTCTCGGGCTTCGACTTCTCCGTTCGCCACGCCTTGTTTGGGGCCTACATCAGGGCGCAATAGGTGTGACATGCCGTTGCTTGGGTCGGCATGCCCCCCGGTCGTAGCGATAGATTTAGCTGCCGTGTATATACGTGGCCCTGAAGCGTACCCTTTTGCAATAGCATTGCGTAATGCGACGGTTTCATTGTAGCCGTCACCCAGATTTCTTACCGTAGTAAAGCCAGCGTTTAGCGTTACTTCGGCGTATTTAGCTGCGCGCAACGCATAGTCGGCTTCATTCAATGAAAAGCGCTCAAGGTACGTTTGTGGCCCGCCATGCTGTGACGACAAGTGCACATGCATATCCATTAACCCAGGCATAACCGTCGCGGCTTTTAAATCAATAACCGTGTCGCCTTCCTGCGCTCGCGTAAACCCTTTTTGCACGGAAGCTATTTTGTTATCTTCAACAACAATAGTTACATTGCTCAACAGCTTTTTTGACGTACCAGTAAAGGCTTTTCCAGCGTGGATAAGGGTTGCTGCTGCGGTTGAAAAAGAGGACGACAACAGGGCTGCGGCTACCGTCAGCGTAATGAGAGGCTTATTCATGATATAGGTCTTCTTGTTGATTGTTTTGTAGACTATATCGAATGTAATGCACCTGTTGATATAACGCAAAGTAAAGCGCTATCAATGGCGTCTTTTCAGTGATAAGTGACCTAACGTGCTCGCACTTGCGTCTTTATTAAGGCGCTATTAATGCTACCTAGCAACTTCACCTAATATAAAACGTTTCCCACTTGAGCGAATCGAAAACGATGTTACAGACTCGTTTGCGTGTTCGTCGGCATGCTCAAGTAGTTGATAGTAAACATTTTGGTGTAGTCTAGCCCATAAGTTCCTACGCACATTCACATAGGGAATGGGCGTAGCTTGGGGGTCTTGGATGGCTTTGGGGGGAACCCGTAGTTCAAGTTGTTCTGCATGTTCTAAACGTATTTCGTCACCGGTTTGCGTGGTAAAGGTGAACACGTCGTCATCGGTGCGTTCGCCTTTTTCTTTTTGCCATTGAGTAACAAGAAAAGGCGTGTCCTCTACGGTAATACCTACTTTTTCCACGGGGGTTACCAGGAAGTAGTTTTCATCTTCCCGCTTTAAGACCGAGGCAAAAAGTTGGACCAGACTCGCTCGCCCAATCGGGCTTCCTTCGTAAAACCACCTGCCATCCAGGGCAATCGTAAGGTTAATGTCTCCGCAAAAATCGGGATCCCATTTCTCAACAGGCGGTAAAGGGCGCGCTTTTGACGACGTGCCCTTAAGCTGTTGTTGAAATCTAGTTAGATCCACGTTCTTCAACCAATACTTTCAGCTCGCGTAGCTTTGCCTTGATACGGCGCATGTTATCTGGCCCGGTGCGAAGTAATTGTTTTTGCGGTTCATTTAAATTTTCCAAGCGCTCATCCGCATATTTATAGGCTACTGAGTCGGAATAGACCTCAACTGGAACTGGTACTTCAGGGGTGTCTAAAAGCTGATCAATAGCTTCTAATAGCACTTGATTAAAGTCCTCGTCAGGGTTTCCAATCTCTGAGAATTTCGCTTGAATATCGCCTTTATAAATACCGTAGATATTAAGTAATGCGTCATTATCAAACGACTCGAGCATATCTACATAAGGCGTGTAACGCTTGTAGCTTGCCGCATCAATCCACTGCTTACCTGCCTGTGAGTAAACGCGAAAGTTTTGCTCTGGAGGCGTAAGTAGCTGATGATTAGGTGCCATTTCATCGTTCGCTAAGTTGGTAACCGATACCACAAAGCGTTGAATAAGTCCTTCGTTCACCAGCATGCGATTAACCGTTGCTTCATCTGCTGATGAGCTTTCAATTAACGATGCTTTCACCGCAGGGTCGCTAGTATCGAGAGGCTCAGGGGCTGACTCGACAGATTCTGGAAGAGGTTCAACTTCGTCTTTTTCTTCCAGCTCAACCGTTGGCGCTGGTTGGGCAGGCTCAAAAACTTCGGGTTCTTGAGGCTCAGTGATTTCCGGCTCAGTAACTTCAGTCTCAGGTGTAACTGCTGGCTCGGGCTCATCTTCGCTGGGCCAAAAGACTATGGCCAGAATAACGATAAGAAGAATGCCAACAATTATAAAATGAGGGCCTAACGATTTCTTTTCTGACGATTCGCTCATAATGACTCCACTACAAAAATATCCTTTCGGTAATACTATCAGAGATAACACCCAAAATTAGAAAATCAATCAAGAGAATTGTTCCCCTTCATCGTAAATTCCTTATTTAAGACACTTTTTTAACGTAAAAAGACCGGTTTTCGATTGGTTTTATTCATCAATTAAGGGGAAACCCTTATTTTTAGGGAGAAAAAATGGCGTTAATGTGTAAATAGAATAATGAAATTCAAAACATTTGTTTAACATTTTTTTGTTTTATGTACTAATGTGTTGATTCAACGAGATAAAGTACTGGAAACCACACGAAAACATACGCTTTTTAGCGAAATTCTCGTGAGGTGTAAGGAGGCTTTAACGTTATAGGCATTTGATAGGAAAACTAGCGTGAGTAGATTTAGACAGTATCACCCGAAACTTCATACCCCAGTAATGCGCTACAGTCATATGCAGCTTTTAATTATGCTTGGGGTAACGCTATACCTATTTTTGAATATTAACAGCTTACCGATTGAGCATCAGCTGATTGCTGTAGCGACAGTCGTGGTTATGAGTATTCAAAATGCGTTTATTCTCTCAAAAGCTAAGGTGGCACTTGCTGTCGAGGGGCCAAGGCTACTTGTATTTCCTTTAATGTGGGTTGCCTCGGGAATGGGCTATGCGGCGTTGATATATAGCGCATCGTCTATTGCTTCGCTGTTGGTTTTGGCTAATGCCGTGCGCCATCGCAACCACCGCCGCCCACTTAATATCCCTAATGAACCTGAAAACCTCGCTTAGCGTATAAGCGTTGTTTTATATTGCCCTTGATAGTGCGGTTGGCATTTTATCACGTAGAGAATGACTTACCGTAAAGGGAGGTAGAAAGCGTTAGACGCGCTCGCTATGTTCATGAGGTAGGTATGCAAAAATTTTACTTTCGGGATATCGAGGATACGCCAACAGTCATCGATTATTTAGAGGTTCAGTCTTACGAGATGAATGTCTATCTCGTTTATTTATCAATTGGAAAGCAAAGCGGTATGCTTTATGACAATAAAGACAAACCTATGCGCTTTTTTAGCGCCGGGCATATCCGTGAGGCATTTGCCCATTGCCACGTGCACAAAGCCGTAATGAAGCACGACACGCCTTACGATGAAATGATAGGCAACCCGCCAAAAAGCGAAGAGCAAATGGCGCTACCGTTTAGTATGCAACTGCCTTATTAATTTACGTGTGGTGTTTACGCTGTAAGCCAGGTGCTAGCGGCTTCTCGCATATCAACGTTTGCGCTTAGTCGCTTAGCAAGCAGAAACAGCCCACCCAGCTTTCGATGTATAAAAAGGGCATCTACCGGCGGTGTGTGCCAGAAGTTATGCTCCATGGTGAGTGTCATTCCCTTTTCATGAAGGCGCGTAATGAGGTCGCTTTGGCCAAAATCATACGGTCCTTCATGCCTTATTGCCTCACAGGCTTCCATCCCAATGTTAATCACGGCGTCTATTTGCGTTTGACTATGAGTTTCATCAATTAGCCCTATGGCAAAGGCCGCCTGCTGCATCATCTTTTCATCGTTCTTCGCTGCGCTGTTCAGTAAAATTTGGTATTGCGCGGCAATGTGGTCAGGGACTTCTCGCGTGGCACCGAAGTCTAATAGTACAATTTCTTTAGTATCTGGTTTAAATCTATAGTTTGCTAAATTGGGGTCGCTTTGTAGAAGTTTGAAATTGAAGACTTCATTAAAAAATAAAGTCATCAACGCGGTCATCACGGCATCTCTTATTTTTTGGGGCTCGTCTAGCAATACATCTAAAGGTTGGCCTTCTATAAAGTCCATCGCTAATACGGTGCTAGTGGTAAGTGGTGCGTAAGTTTTAGGGATAATAAACGCGGTAGAGCAGTGACGAGAAAAGTCACTCGCTTCAACCAGTGCGCGATAGCGGTTGAGCATTTTTGCTTCGCGCTCATAATCTGCCTCTTGATGCAGCTGCGTTTTGGCGTCTTGTAATAGGGGGCCAATGTCTAAAGATTTTGGGACCAACCCGGTCAGCTTTATAAGCGTTGCTACATTATCAATATCACTATCGATGCTTTGTTTAACGCCAGGGTACTGTACCTTAACCGCAAGCATCTCACCTTCCATCGTAATCACTTTATGTACTTGACCTATGGAAGCGGCTGCAATTGGCGCAAAGGAAAAGTAGAGTAAGCCATCTTGCCATTTCTCGCCCCAGGCGTTATTCAGAGTCTCTATTAGCTGGCTTTTAGGCATGGGGTCGGCGTCTTCGCGCAATCGACCCAAAATCACGGCTAACTCTTCAGGTAAAAAGTCACCGGCATCCATAGAGATGAGCTGACCCAGCTTCATGGCGGCCCCGCGCATGCTGGCTAGCTGATCTGCGATGTTAGCAATGTTTTTGGGCGTTAAAAGCAATGAAGATAACACTGGCTTTTCGCCTTTCAAAAGCTGACCTGCACCTTGGGTCACCACATTGCCTGCAATTTTTCCTGCCAATGAACCAAGACGTCCTATACGAGAAAGTCGCGATGAGGGGATCGCTTTGCTGGGGCGCGGTGTTAATTCATCTTTGGTATCTGATTTATCTGCCATACACTCACTCAAATTTTGTTAAGAAGCGAGACAACAGCACGTGTGAAAGCAAGTAAGAGAGGTATCGTATGAGCACTGCTGAACTAATATATTAGTTTTACTTACGACCGGGCGTTACGGATCCCGCAGGCACAAGATAATTAATTAAAATTCACAACGACGTCTATTGAGGCTTTATAAGCACAGTTGACGCAATGGTTGCATTGAATGTTAGCTTTTTATCCCGTTAACCGTGGGAATGACATATAAGTGCCACGCGTTAGATAATTTGAGATGTAAACTGAATAGCCAAACCAATAACGCTTCCGTAAGCAAAGCCAGACCAACCACTGGCGCTTCTGTAGCGAAATAGTGCTGCTCCAAAGAAACCGCACCATAACATGGCTGCATAGGCGGAAATAAGTCCACCGCCCATGCCCGTATCAGGTAAAAACAGCATAACAACAAACGTTAATGCCATGGCCCCACTCAACACCACCCACATAATGTTCTTTTTGTCAGAAAAGGCATTACTCGGTGACTTAATAGTGTCTTTCTGCTCTGCACTTTCAGCGTGTTCGGCAAGTTGAGCCGCTTTTGCTAAACGCTTTTTGCGTTCACTTCGCTCGCTTCGCGATGCATTCTTTTTGACCTGAGAAGGTATTGGTGCAGCAGTACTATTGGCCATGGTTTACCTCACTAACGGGTTTCAGTAACGTGCTTGATCCATAGATAAGGTAGAGCAGGCGTAAGAAAAAGACTATAAGACTTCGGTCTCACATTGACATGAAGGTGCAAGAAAAGAGAAAGCCCGCTTACATTTACCGCAAAGGATGTCTGTAATACGGGCTTTCACATGGCGTAATGCCGCTAGATATTAGTGATGATCGCTAATTTGGCTGCTAAAGCTTACTTCTAACAGGTTTACACTATCTGCAAAGGTAAGGGTTTTAATATCGCCCTTTCCTTCTACATTTAGCGTGTTTACTTGTTTAGGCCATAAGTCACGCAATGCATCGTGGCGAATTTTTACGCCTTCGAGCACGGGGGGCTCAGCCGTTTCTTGATAAACCCAAAAGTGCTTACCTTCCACTTCAAACCCTACGTCTGCTAGCGTTAAAGGCTCGCCTGCGGCGTTCAAAATAGCGAAGTGACGTGCCACATAATCAGCAAAGTGTTGCTGAGTTTCCACGTCATCCATAATTTCAGCGTGTTTATCAAACAAGGCTTTCACCGCATGCTCAGCGTCGTGAAGATTAAACCGGTGCATCACTTCAATATTTTCAGTTCGTGGGTTGAATAACACTGTTGTGATAGCCGCTTTAATTTGGTGAGCCTGCAAGGCAGTACTGTACGAGGCTGCACCTACCAACACAGTCGCGGTAAGCATGAACATACACACGCTTGCAAGCAGAGCACGAGGGCTCTGCTGCAATCGGGGTAAAGACAACTTACTCGTCATCTTTGTCCTCGTCGTCATCGGTTTTCAGCTCGGTTTTTGAATCGTGCATAAGGTCGCGATACTCATAGGTATTACGCGGTTTATTCTTATACGCTTCAATACGCGACGGAATGATGCGACGTGGATAGTGATTGTTTTCCACATTTACATCTGCCGTTTCCCAGTGTGGGTCAACCGTTACGCTTATCAGCTCTTTATCTTTGTCAGTCACGATAAGCTTGCTTACTGCCTTAGGTGTACGACGCCAGATTTCTGCTGGAATGCGCATTTCTTCTTTTGTGCCGTCTTCAAAACTTAGCTCAAGGATAATCGGCATGACCAGACCCCCTTTGTTGCTAAAATCTAGCACGTAGTAGTTTTTGTCTTCTTTTACTGCACGTTCAAACGCTTTACGTTCCCAAGGCTCAAGCTTATCAAGAAATTTCTTGTACTTGTTGCGTTCTTTGTTGGTTACCGTGTAGCGGTCGTTTTCGTCGTAAAAATCGCTGATGTCTTCAAAGCGCTCTACCCACAGCTTTCTACCTTCTTCCTTGTTGCGAATATCGGTAAGTGACTTAGGTTTTTCCATTTCCGCTTCGCGTTCGCGAGCAAAATCAATATCTGGATCTTCAGTGTCTAAACGCAGCTTGTAAACGCTGTCTAGGCTGATATCTACGTGGTCGGTAGTATAGAACCACCCGCGCCAGAACCAATCAAGATCTACACCTGACGCTTCTTCCATGGTGCGGAAGAAATCAGATGGTGTAGGACGCTTGAACATCCAACGCTGCGCATATTCTTTAAACGCAAAGTCGAAAAGCTCACGGCCAAGAATGGTTTCACGAAGAATGTTAAGTGCTACCGCTGGCTTAGTATAAGCATTAGGGCCTAAACGAAGTACTGAATCAGACTGCGTCATAATTGGCACTTGGGTTTGAGACTTCATGTAGCCTGTAATATCGCGAGGCTCAACACCCCATGGAATCGTTGGATCCCATTCACGACCGGCAACGCCATCTAGGAAGCTGTTTAGCCCTTCATCCATCCACGTCCACTGACGCTCATCAGAGTTCACCGTCATAGGGAAATAAATGTGACCCACTTCGTGAATAACCACGCCAATAAGGAAGCGCTTTTCAGCAAGCGAATAAGTGCGTGAACCGTCATCGCGTAGCTCTGTACGCGGGCCATTGAAGGTGATCATGGGGTATTCCATGCCGCCCACCGGGCCATTTACCGACTGGGCAACAGGGTATGGGTAATCAAAGCTAAAACGGCTGTAAACATCCATAGTATGGATGATGGATTCTGTTGAATACTTCTGCCATAGCTCGCCACCTTCTTTCGGGTAGAAAGACATCGCCATCACCAGGGGTTGCGTGTCGCCACCTTGTTGATAACCGCGTGCATCCCACGCGAACTTACGCGAAGATGCCCAGGCGAAGTCACGTACGTTATCGGCTTTAAAGGTCCAAGTTTTAAGCTTAGACGTGCCTTCTTTTTCATTTTCAATCGCTTCTTCAGGAGAAACGATAAACACGATGCGGTCAGCTTTTTCTGCTTTTTTCAAACGATCGCGCTGCGTTTTGGTTAGCACGTCTTTCGGGTTTTGAAGCACACCTGTAGAAGACACAATATGATCCGCTGGAACTGTGATATCTACTTCATAGTTACCAAATTCTAGCGTGAACTCACCACGGCCAATGAACTCTTTATTGGTCCAAGCTTCGTAGTCAGTGTATGCAGCTAGGCGTGGGAACCACTGGGCTAGCAAGAAGATGTCGTTGCCACCCTCGCGCTCGTCATCTGGGAAGTGCTCGTAACCTGCACGGGCTGAAACTGCATCCTCTTCTACAATGTTGAACGCAAAATCGATATCAAAAGTGACTTCGCTGCCAGGTTTAAGTGGCTTTGCAAGGTCAACACGCATCAGTGTACCAACAATGGTATGACGTAAATCATTACCCGATTTGTCTTCTACACGAGAGATGGTGTAACCCAATTCGTTATCGTCAACAAACTGCTGGCGACGTAGCGCACCCATGCTCAGCTTGGCGGGCTTATCGCCGCTCGCTGCCTGTGTGCCTGGCCCACGGTTACCTATGCCACCAAAGGTTGTGGTAAGGGCTGACATAGAGTCATCGCGGAATTTGTTTTGATCAAGCTGAATCCATAAATACTTAAGCGTATCTGGCGAGTTGTTGTGATACGTGATGGTTTCACTCGCTTCAAGGCGGCGCTCGTCTTCAAGTAGTTTTACGTCAATATCGTAATCTACTTGTTGCTGCCAGTATTGATGACCCGGCTCGCCAGCAGCGTTACGGTATACGTTTGGAGTAGGGAGAACTTCGTCTAGCTGACGGAATTTATCTTCGAAATCGCCTTTAGTTTGTTTTATAGCGGCGGTACTTGGAAGAGAAATCAGCATAGACAACACTGGCGCTAGCCAGAAAAAGTGTCGTTTTGCGGTGCTCATGCAGTTTCCTTGCAACTTGTAAGTTAGTATTGTTATAAGATAACAGCTTCTAGTATATAAGCATGCCGGTCACAATCCAATTTTTTGGCCGTAAACTAACCATGTTTTAACGCAAAAAAACTGTAACAGAACGTTTTGTTTCAAGCTTTAACTGTCGTATTCTTAAGCCCTTGTTTTCTTCTTTTCTTCTCATTATGAACCGTTTTACTTGGCAACGTGCCGTTATTAAAGTTGGCAGTGCCCTCATTGCGCCAGAGGGAAATGAATGCAGTGGTCGCTACTTACTTTCTTTAGCGCGTTTTATTACCGCAAGCCGAGAGGCGGGCAAAGAAGTTATTCTGGTCTCTTCTGGTAGTGTGGCCGCTGGGCGCAGCAAAGTGAAGGTAAGGCACAATGCTTCTATTGCCGAGAAGCAGGCGATGGCAGCAATCGGTCAAAACCTTATGATGGCTAACTGGCAGCGCTTTTTCGACTTTCCTTGTGCGCAAGTGTTACTTACAGCGGATGACTTGCGGGATAGAACCCGTTACGTCAACATCAAAAACACCTTGCGAGAAATTTTAAAGCATAACGCCCTGCCTATCGTGAATGAAAACGATACGGTGGCCGCTAACGAGCTAAAGGTTGGAGATAACGACAATTTAGGCGCCTACACCGCATTGGTAGCCCAAGCCGACACCTTAATTATTTGCTCTGATATTGATGGTTTGTTTACCGCTGACCCTCGAAAAGACAACACCGCAACGCTTATTCCTCATGTTGGGAAAATTGATAGCACCATTTATGGACTGGCTGGTGGTGCTGGTACTGCGGTCGGCACGGGTGGTATGCGCACGAAAATAGAAGCCGCAGACAAATGTACCAGTAGCGGTATTCAAACGCTTATCGTTAACGGTAGAAAAGGCGAAACCTTTGATGCACTGCTTGAAGGCGAAGTGCCGGGTACGCTGTTTGAAGCAAGCAGCACACCGGCCAATGCACGCAGGCTGTGGCTAACTCACACCCTTAAAACCGCTGGCAGAATAGAAGTAGATAGCGGCGCTAAAGAAGCATTGATACAAAAAGGTGCATCTTTGTTACCTTCAGGAATAATCGATGTCGTCGGCCAATTTGAGCAAGGTGATGCGGTAGAAGTCATCTGCCAAGGTGCCGTTGTCGCTAAGGGACTTTGTTTGTATAACGCAAAAGACTTGGGCCTCATAAAAGGGAAAAAGTCGAAAGACATTGCCAGTGTGTTAGGTTATGAGACAACCGATGTCGCTGTTCATCGCGACGACATGGTGCTGTATTAACATCAAGGCTGTATTCTTGCCCTAGTCTACCCGGTGGGATACGTTTTGCTTAACTTCAGCGGCATAAGCCTGAGGCACGGATGTAACGTGCCCTACCGTTAAACATCACAAAGATTCAAGCAAAGGGACAACCATGACTGATATCACGCCAACACTTGCCGATTATCCTTATAAGGTGACTATTGCTACGCGGTGGCAAGACAACGACGCATATGGGCACATTAATAATGTGGTTTATTATGGCTTTTTTGATACTGCCGTTAACCGCTTTTTAATTGAAGAAGGCGGGTTAGACATTCACCACGGGCAAACGGTGGCGTATGTGGTAAGCAGTCAGTGCCAGTACGTAGCGCCCGCCGCCTATCCTGAAGATATTTTTGTTGCGCTGCGCGTAGTTAAAATTGGCAGAAGTTCTGTGACCTATGGCTTATCGGTTTATGCTGGCGAAAATGAGCGCCGCGTAGCACACGGCCAATTTGTGCATGTATTTGTTGATAGAAAAACCGACAAAGCCATCCCTATTCCGGTAGACGTTAAAGCGGCCCTAGAATCAATTTGCGAGGCAATGTGATTCCTTTTTTATTTCAAAAAAAATTTCAATAAAAAGGCTTATAGCAGCACAGCACTAACAAGTGATCGGCATAGCGAAAGAAACAATAAAAGAGACAAGGCAAACACGATGAAAAAAGTGGTATTTCTAGACGCTGAAACCATGGACTTACCCAGTCTTGATACGACAGCCTTAGATAGCCTTAACGCAGACGTCACTTTATACCAACAAACCCAACATAAAGACGTAGCTGAGCGCATACACAATGCCGACGCAGTGCTTGTCAACAAAGTGGTATTAAGCGCAGATGACTTACAGCGGGCTAGGAAGCTGCGCTATATTGGCGTCACCGCCACAGGTATGAATAACATTGACCATGACTACTGCCAACAAGCCGGTATTATTGTGCAAAACGTTGAAGGCTATGGCACTGACAGTGTTGCCCAGCACACGTTGACCTTGGCGCTTAATTTGGCCACAAACTTTGTGGCGTATCAGCACGATGTGCGCAATCAGGCGTGGTCTGCATCCTCACACTTTTGTTTGCTAAACCACCCCGTGGTGGAGCTTGCGGGTAAGCATGCGGTGATTGTTGGGCATGGCGAGCTGGGCAAGCGTGTTGAAACCTTATTTAAGGCTATAGGAATGCAGGTGAGCATTGCTGCTCGTCCCGGCAAAAAAGATGATCCCCGCCCTAGCCTCGCCTCTCTTTTGCCTCACGCAGACGTAGTAAGTCTTCACTGTCCACTTACAGAAGATACCGACAAACTCATTAACGCCGATACCTTATCGCTAATGCAGCCAACGGCTTTTCTTATCAATACCGCCCGGGGTGGGCTTATTGATGAACAGGCGCTATACCATGCGCTTAAACACAACAAAACAACAAAATAGGCGGTGCTGGGCTTGATGTATTAAGTGTGGAGCCACCGCCAGCTGACCATGTGTTGCTTAACGAATCGTTACCAAACTTGCTGGTAACCCCTCACAACGCGTGGATTGGCAACGGAGCAAGACAAAAACTGCTTGATAAAGCCCTTGCACATTTAGCGACATTTTTAGGGCAGTAATGGCGATATGAATAACGCTACGCTGTTTGCATTGTGTTGCTTAATTTGGGGTTCTACCTGGATTGCTATTACTTACCAAATCGGCCACACCTCTGAAACCTTTGCTATTGCCCTGAGGTACTTATTGGCGTCGGCGTGTTTGGGCGCTTATTGCGTAATAAAACGCTTACCTTTGAAGCTACCGCTGCATGTTCACATAAAAATGGCCGCCGTCGGACTATTTCTCTACAGCCTCAATTACACGTTACTGTACATGGCGCAGGCGCACATTATTAGCGCTCTTTTAGCGCTGATGAGTTCTTGCATAATATATATAAACGTGGTGCTTCGTCGCTGGTGGTTAAAAGAGCCGATTAGAAAGGAGGTAGTGATTGGTGCTACTTTTGGCTTGCTCGGCATTGTGTGTTTATTTGTGCCTGAGTTTTCCAAGGTGTCGATGGATGCTGCTCTTGTTACCGGTCTCGCTATTGCCTTTGTCAGTTTCTTTTGTGCCTCGACGGGCAATGTTATTTCGGAACGCATACTGACATCCGGTACACCCGTTATTCAAATGAACTTCTATGCCATGAGTTACGCCATGCTGTTGCTATTTGTGACGTCTTTGGCCATGCCAGGGGAGCTGATTATTCCCAGTAGCGTAGAGTTTTATTTATCGCTTTTTTACTTAGCTGTATTTGGCTCTGTGTTCGCCTTCGGTGCGTATATGAAGCTTTTAAAGCAAATGGGCGCGGACAAGGCGGCCTATGTGGTATTGGTATACCCTATGGTTGCGCTGGTTATTTCAACGTTCTTTGAAGGTTATACGTGGAGCGTGTTGTCTGTTACCGGCGTGATTATCGTGCTTATAGGCAATGCGATTGCCATGGGAAAAGTACCGCGCTTTATGCGTCGCCCTCCTGTGACCAGTTAGCGCGACGCCAGCATTGATAAAGCGGTAAAGCGGCAGTTAACTCGGCTTACTTTAACGCATTTATTTTTCTATTTAGCTCGTACGCGGGCTCGGTCACTATGGTTTCAAGGGTTTCAATCCGTGCCATGAGGGCTTCAATTTGTGCGTCTTTCTCTTCTAAACGCTGTTGCTGTTTGTCGGTCACACTTTTTACGAACGGGTTACTACACTCTCCATTCATCCAATCGTTTAATCGCCACTGAAATTTTGCATCTAGGTAGCTGGCCAAGAGTACAAGTGACGTGATGCTGCCAATTATCAAAACTAAACTTAAAGTAGACATAGTGTTTTTCCCATCGAATTTTTAAGGCCCTCTGTAAAGGCCCGCTAGTGCCAAACGGTTTAACGTAAAGAGCATGCGTTGTGTTTCTTGCTATTTCACCACTTTCTATAGCTTCACGTTAAAGCACGCTCTATTACCCGTAGTCATGAGGTGCGCAAAAAAATTACAGCGTTTAAGAAAAAAGTTTGTAATAAAAGCCAGAGAGCGCAGACTGATAGAAGTAACATAATAAAATAACAACAGTTTTTTTGATTAGGGATATGGCGTTGGGGCAGGGTTTTGACGATATTTTTGCAAAGCACGGCGCACTGCTAAGTCGCGTAGCCAATAGCTATGAGGCAAACGAGGCAATGCAGCAAGAGCTCTTGCAAGAAATTGCGATTGCCGTATGGCAAGGCTTGTCTCGCTTTAAGGGCGACAGCAGCGTAAAAACCTACATATTAAAGATAGCGCACAACCGCGCGGTAACCCACGTGGCAAATCAGGTGAAGCGCCTCGATACCCATCAATACGATCAAGACGATAAGGGCTCGGATGGGTTTGTAAGCCAGGTTCGCTCTCCCGAGGAAGTATCGAGCCAGCACCAGTCATTAGAGCGCTTACTCCGTGCTGTACGGGCGTTACCTTTGCAGCCACGGCAAGTGCTTACGCTTTCCCTTGAGGGCTTAAGTTACGATGAAATTGCAGACGTGTGCGGCCTTACCAAAAACCATGTTGGCGTTATTTTAAAGCGCGCCAAACAAAGTATCATGCAGGAGCAACCTCATGCATAACTCAGATAAAGAGAACCAAAAGACACCGTCAGATAGAACCGACGAAAAGCAAGACGATAGTCTTTCAGCCCTTTGGCAAGCTCAGCCAGTTACCGCTATTAACCTAGAGAAAGTAAAAGCCAACCTTAGCAGCGAAAGAAAAAAACAGCGTTGTTATATGGTGATGGATTCATTGATGGTTTTTCCGGCTATTTATATCCTTGCGAAATATTGGGGCAATATGTCGCTGGTAGCACAACTGATGTTTGTCTTTATGCTGGCTACATCGCTTCCATTGCTTGTTTATCAATTATGGTTAAGAAGAGTGGCAGCGTTTTACAAAGATAGCCAAACTGCTGATCATTTAATGCAGCTAACAAAGCAAGTTAAGAACAATGTAAAGATAGCGTTCATGACCAAGCATTCAACATGGGTAGCTGTAGTTTTTGGGTTCGCTTTCATATTGGAACGCTACTTTTTGGGAGACCTTGCGCCAGAAAAGGTGATCAAACTAATCATCGTAATATCATCAATGAGTATTGGTATGCTAATTTGGTATGTATGGGCACACAAAAGACAAAAACGCTTTGAGCGACAACTCAAAACGCTGGAAGCTATGGCGCAGCAGCACTAAAGGCGGCGCCGAGGCGCTGTTTCAGCTTAAAACAATGAGTCTTTTGGGCTTGCGTTAGGGGTGTTGCCATCCGAGGTAGCGTTGCCTTTTTGGCTTTGCTCTACAGGCTCATCCTCCTTATCAGCCTCATCAGTGCCATTTTCGTCTTCATCGTCATTACGGGAGCTATCGGTTCTGTTATCGCCTAAGAAGAACTCATAGTAGAGATCTAAAGCAAACTCCGACTGATCTTCTAATGTGGTTTGAATCGCCTCTAAGTAAAGGCTTGGAAGCAGCTGGTATTTAAGCGCCAAGTCTGGCGGTAACTGCCTGCGTCGAAGGGTGCTGTTAGCATCATTATTACTTAAGCCTACATCTACGTTGTATTCCACTGATAAACGGTCGTTAATTTGCCCAGTGACCGAGAGCATATTTTCATTGGTACTTAAGCTGAATTCATCAATGCCCAACGCACTTCCTACCTGCCCTGTCAGAGTTTCTGTATTAGAAAGCCCAAAGCCCAATAGCAGTGCAGCATAGTTAGGATCTTGGGTGCCCGAATTAGGGCCCGAGCCGGTCAATAAGTATGACAATACGCCCTGCTGGTCCATTGCGGGCTCAGAAAACAAATTTATACTGGGGGCGTCAGCCGCGCCGTCTATACGAATACCGGCTATGACATCGTCGTCAGTTTTAGCTGGGTCGCGTATGGCCTCTACCAGTAGCAACGGTTGGTCGATAGGGCCGTTAAACTGAACTTCGCCGGTTTGAATAATCAACTGCTGACCATAGGCGCTATAGCGACCGTTTATTATTTGCAGGTCGCCATAGCCAACTAACGCTGGTTGCGTATTCACTCGTATGCCGCCGAATAAGCTGGCGGTAAGACCAAAGGCCTCAAGTTTTACTTGTTCGGTTTTGTTTTTATCGATGTTTACAAGCACCGACGCATGTACGATATCTAGCGGTTCTTCTCTATCCGGTTCCCCCCGCAGGTGGACATCTTTAGACGGCGACACTGCGCTTTCTGGAAGCGACTCAATTTCAATTCGCGCCCACGGTATGTTGACCTCGCCGTTCACATCGACCTTTTCTTGCGTCGCGGCAATGTCAATATTTGGCGACACTTTAAGACGAATGTCGGGCTGTCTAATTTCAAAGCCGTTGCCTTTTAAATTGAAGGTGGCGCTAGGGGTAGACGACCAATCCAGTTCCCCTTTTAGCGTACCTTTTCCGCCGCCCAATACAAAGGTTCCGTCTAGCGAGGCGGTTTGGTCGTTAAGCACCACTTTTTGGTTCCAGTCAGCGAGTGTGACTGGGGTATCTTGTATATCGATAGCGCCGTTTGAAACAGTAAGCTCACCGTTCAGCGATGGGTCGTCAACATAGCCACTAAGTGTAATGTTGCCGTTGAGTAGGCCTGTAAGCGTCCTGATAGCAGGAGAAAGTGGCTTAAACGGTGCTACATTTAGCCCTTCCATGACCAGCTTTCCATCAAGGGGGATTTGCTCGTCGAATGGTCGCGTATTTAGGGTTAGCGTAGCATCACCAATGTCTTGACTCGAAATCAGTGAGGTTGACGCTAATTGCCCTTGTTTAATCTTACCGGTTGTCTCGATTGAGTTAATGGTAAGGGTTAGCGGTCTGGTTTCACCCAGCTGCCAAGGGGCTTTACTCATTGACGCCGTAAACGTGGCGTCTATAGGGTCTTGCTGTGAGTAACTCCCTTTTGTTTTTATACTAAGGGTAGCTTTGGAGGGGCTTGAAACCATGGTGGGTGCCAGCTCATTGGCCCAGAGACCTACTGGTAAGGATGAGGCACTAATGTCCCAGTTGGCCTTACTTTCTTGATAGTTAACGTTTGATACGCACAATTCGCCTTCTCTGCGGGAGGTCCAGCAGTGCTTGCCTATCTTTGCCGTGACGGGGGCTGTGCCGATATCTAGACTGAACGGGCTTGATAATGTCCACTGCATATTGGCAAGCTTTAACGTGGTATCACTAATTTCGCCAATCCAGTGGTTATTACTCCACGCCCCTTTGAGGCTAAGGGCTATGTTGTTATCAGGTACGGCAAGGTCAATTTCAGCGTGATGATCTTTATAGGTGCCGTCTATGGCAACGTTCCCGTTTAACGGCCCTTGCTGAGCGGCTGAAGCATTTAAGTTAGGAGATACGGTGATATCAGAAAGCGCTAACGCGCCGTTTGCGCGAGGGTTTTGCCAAGGCCCCGATGCTTTGATATTGCCATTCACGGCCCCGGTTACTTCAGGGTAAAGGCTATTGATGGCATTAACGCTAATATCAATATCTGCATTTAAATGACGCTTATTTAAAACCTGAGCGATAGCACGAATGGTATTTTTTTCTTGCTCGTTTTCTTGGATGATATTGACGTTGGTAACGAATAAGTCGCTCGGGCCTGCATATACTGCATTGCCTTTTACTTGAAGCGGCTTACCCTGCAGTACACCTGAAATGTTCAAGTCTCTTAAGCTCATGTGCAGGCCGCCGCGCTCGGAATATTGCAAAATACTGTCAATTTCGCCGTTTAGCTGTTGAGGGGCATAAGTGCTGAATTGTTGCGCTGACACATCAGTTAAGGTGGTTTTGCCTTCCCAGGCGATAGTCTCATTTAAATACAGCGTTCCCGTATTCGCTAAGCTTCCTTCCAGTGCGCTGATATTGGCCTGGTTAACATAAATATTATTCTTTTTAAGTACCACATCTAACGATACGGGGATATTGCCAAGGTCGGGCAGCGTTGCCGCGCCATCACCTTGAAGCTGGTAATCACCCATGGTGCCAAAAAGGGATAATTGCCCCTCTTTTAACAGGGCATTTTCCATGGTTGGTATAGCCTGCTCTTGCCAATTTGCGGTGAACTCAATAGGTAAATTTTCGTCGAGAATATTGGTTTTTAAATTAGCATCAGCGCTAATCGCTCCTGTGGCACTAACCGAGAGCGTGAGGTTGTCTGCAGCACCGGATGCATTCATAACGAGTGTTTGCGGCGCATCGTCAAATTGAGTTTTAACCTTAATTTTAGCATTGAGCGGGAAATTGTCTTTAAGTGTGGCACTTGCGCTCCCTCTAAGCTCCCCTTTTTCATGCACCACTGCCATTTCCTCAACCGCTATTTCGCTGCCTTTAAAACGGGTTTGCAAAAGCGAGATGAGCGCCACTCGTTCGATACTTTCACCCTGTATAACTTGTAAATCTTCAACTAATAAGGTGCCGAGGGAAAAAGGAACCGGTGATGTAATTGTAGGTAACTGTGGTACATCGTAGGTTAATGAGTACGACGTAGGCAAAGGGCTGTCTTTTACCTTTTCTGGCTCTGCGTTTTTCTTATTTTGGGATGGCGTGTTGGGGGCGTTAGCCGGTGATGTCGATGGCGAATCTGTGCCTTGCTCTACAAGCGCTACCTTTAGCCCCTTCGTCGCTAAACTATCAAGTGAAAGTGCCTCATTACCGTTAAAGTCGACGAGTTCTAGTTCATCAATTTCGACGATAGTGGTGAGTAGCGCAAGCTTAATATTGCTTAACGCTAAGTACTCGACTTCGATGGGAAGTGGCAAAGCAAACTCATCGTTAGCGTCGGTTTCGTCTGGCGCTTCTATAGCTAAGGCAAGTTGGGTTAACGTCGCATTTTCAAGCGTGAGTTCATTAACGCACACTTTAGGTTCAAACAGGCAGCGCCATGTTATATCGATATAGGCGTATTGGGCTGACACTTTCCATTGCGGGTTCTCCCACTGAACGTTGTGTACTTCAAGCGTGTCGGCAAAGCCGCCGTCTATCGCATCGATAGACAAGTTATCTACAAAAGTGTTGGCTACAAGCTTAACGGTTGGTCCGCCTAATGGGCTAATTAGCAGCGCATATACGGCTACCAGCAAAAGAATAGGTGAGAGTAAAATGGCCGATATAGTGCGTTTTCTCATAGCTCAGGCCCCAGCATGATATGTAACTGCCATGTATTTTCATCGGGGGCAAACCCCCTTGCAACATAAAAACGAACGGGGCCGATTGGCGAAAGCCAATGGACACCCGGGCCAACGCTATAGGTTAGTGTTGTACTGGTGTCGTTGGTGGCGGTACCGGCATCAACAAATGCCGCGACGCGCCAATTATCGGCTACGCGATAGGCATATTCCACGCTTGTGGTAAGCAAATATTTCCCGCCTATTGAATCGGTCACAAGTTCACCGGTTTCGGGGTCGATAACATCTGCGGTGGGCGATATTTCTCGATAGTCAAAACCCCTAACGCTTTGGTCTCCCCCAGCGTAGAAACGCAAAGAGGTGGGTACTTCATCGAAGCTGTTGGTTTTAATAGCGCCTGCTTCACCGCGTAAGGATATTCTATGTACATCGTTAAACGTGCGTATCAACGTAGCCTCTACTACCGCTTTAGCAAAGTCGATGTCAGAGCCAAAGCCTTCTTTGCCATATTGTGCAAGCATTTGAATGTAGCTGCCGTTGCTGATGTTAAGCTCGCTGTCTTTATTGCGATAGGTTAACGAGTACCCCGGTAAAACCAGTGACGTGGTATTGGTGTTAAGCTCCCCTTGATCGTACGTTTCCCTAAGGTAAGTTATCGAACCATCGTGCTGCCATGGCGAGTCGTTTTTTTGCCAGTAGCGGTGGGCAGACAACGATAGGGTTTCACTTTCAAAGGACGTGTTGGCGTATTCAATAAATTGGTAACCCGCCTCAATGCTGGCGTAATCACGAGTGATGTTTTTCATGGGAATGCGGTAGTCGGCGGTAACAGACTGTTCGGGCTCAGATATAAAGATATCCGATGATACCGAATGTCCTTTGTCATTTACCCAAGGGCGCTCCCAGCCAAGTCGGACCCGCGGGCCGGTATCGGTGGCCGCGCCAAGTGACACATTAAATGCGTCGGTAGGCCTGTGCTGTAGTGACACCTCAACAGGTACACGTAAACCCTCAGCGTCACTAACTACCGGCCTGGCAATCACACGATTGAAATACCCAGATTGATTCAATCGCCGATTGAAATCAGACAACACCGCTGATGAATAAGCGTCTCCGGTTTCAAATGGTTTAAGGCGACTGATAATGGCTTTTGCTTTGTCTTCGCCGACGATTTTGAGTTCACCAAACTGGTACTGAGGCCCGCTTTGCGCAATTAACAGTACGTTTGCCTGCTTCGCACCACGCACTAGATCAAGTCGGGTAGCCTGCCAGTGAAAGTCAAAATAGCCGTTGGAAAGGGCATAGTTAAACATCGAAGACTTAAACGATTCATAGATAGTCTGGTTGAGTACATCGCCTTCCTTAAGCTTAAGTGCGTTAAAACGCTCTCTAAACGCTTTATCTTCACGCCCTGCCCCAATAATTTCACGGGTCACTTTATTAATGGTTAGGGGGGCGTTTAACGAAACATTAACCGTAACCTTGTCGCCGTCATCGATAACAACGTTAGTCTCGCTGTTGTAATAGCCATACGGCTGCAGTGCTGTTGCCACTGTATCGCTCACTTCCCCTTGCCAATATGGGTCAGTAAGTAGTGCTTTTTCAACATCGAGGCTGTTCAAGTGAAGCCGAATATTGTTGCGTAGCTTATCGTCTTTTACGCCTTGAATATTATAGGAAATGCCCTCTTGCGCTTGCGCGGTCGATGCTAACGTACAGATCAGCGAAAGCAGTACGCCGCACATCAAAACCAAATGAGTCTTGAATGTTTTCAACATAAACTGTCGGAAAAGTGGGTCTTGCAAACTGGCAAGCCCGGTCCAAATTGAAGGCATGAAAAGGCTAAATCCTTAAGATAACGCTGGGCTAAGAAGCATACCGCTTGATAGTAAAGTCCGTATTGTGAACGCGGTTAATGATACCACAATTGCGTTTTGTATCCCCAAACTACGATGAGAGATCAAATATTTGCGCTAACACTTGGCAGAGTAAAATATCATGGATTGTTTTTTGTACGTCAAGACCCCTATTTTGCTAGTGCATGGAGAGGAAGATCGCATAGTCCCGCCTCTACATAGTCGCTACATGGCAGATGAATTGGAAGATTACGATAAAGTTTTTAAATATGTTGAACTTGAAAGTGGCGATCATTTTTTATCTATTCAGCGTAATCGGCACCTATTCTTCAAAGAAATGGATATGTTTTTGAATCAGTATTTGAAACCTGCTTCAAAGGACGATGCGGTGAAAGCCGGTCTTACCACTGAATAGTACCCGTTAAACGCCCCAGTATTTAAGACAAGATTTCTTCGTGCTGGCGGCTTTTTAACCAAATTTCAGGTACACTTATATAGGCGCGATTATTTCGCGCCTTTTTACTTCCCCACACTTAATTTCATATTCGAGACTTTATGCCCCAGACATCTAATGGCGTATCTGATGATACTGCAGTTGTGCAAAAGCCCGCCCTTGGCCTTGTTGAATTTGTTGCGTTAATGGCAACCATGACCTCGCTGGTTGCCCTTAGCATAGATGCTATGCTGCCCGCACTTATCCAAATTGGTGAGTCACTTAATGTAGAAGAGGCACATCATACCCATTTGATTGTAACCGTGTTCTTTTTAGGCATGGCTTTCGGGCAAATGTTTTTCGGTCCGTTTTCAGACAGCCGTGGCCGCCGTCTAACAATACTAGTGGGCTTATGCATTTTTGCCTTAGGCACGTTTGTTTGTATGCTTGCCACTAATTTAGAAACCATGCTGGTGGGGCGCGTTATTCAAGCTTTTGGGGTGTCTGGCCCGCGCATAGCCTCTATGGCAATTATCCGCGACTTGTACGTGGGTGACGCTATGGCAAAAGTCATGTCATTTATCATGATGGTGTTTATTTTAGTGCCCATGCTTGCCCCAATAATTGGTCAAACCGTAATGGAACTGACATCTTGGTTCCATATATTCACGCTGTTTCTGCTGGTGGCTACTATGGCGGGGATTTGGTTCTTTTCTCGTCAAGGCGAAACCTTGCCTCGTGCAAAGCGCAGAAAATTCTCGCGTGCACACTTTTTTAAATCATCAAAGTTTATTCTGACCCATCCAGAAGTTATGGGTTATACCTTTGCCATGGGTTGTATCTTCGGGGCGTTTTTGGCGTATTTAAGCGCGTCACAAACCATATTTACCGTGTTTTATAATGTAGGAGAGTGGTTCCCATATATCTTCGCTACCCTCGCCTTTTCTATCGGGCTTGCTTCTTACTTCAACGGTAAAATGGTAATGCGTTTCGGCATGCGCAAGCTTTGTCGATTTGCGCTTAAAGGGGTGAACGGGTTTGCGGTTGTCTACCTTGCCTTGTTATTTGCCTACGACGGGCTTCCGCCTCTTGTTCTTACTATTGCTGTGATGTTTGTAGGGTTCTTTTTTGTCGGTATTTTATTTGGAAACTTAAACGCCATGGCCATGCAGCCGCTAGGCGATATGGCTGGGCTAGGTGCAGCTATTATCGGCTGCTTCTCAAGCTTATTCTCGGTGCCCGTTGCCCTTATCGTTGATAGTTTTTTGAATGGAAACTTGATGCCCATTGGTTGGGGCTTTCTTATCTTTTTTGCATTAGCTTACGCATCAGTGCGCTTCGCTGAGCGTGTTCGGGAAGGTGTTACTTCGTAACCGTATAAGTATTAATAGCTTCTTATGTACGGGGCGTAGTAAGAAGAGCGAGACTCGCTGAGTTATAGAAATAAAAAAGCCCGACCAAAATGGTCGGGCAAGAGGGCTTAGTTAAGCACCTAACGACAGAAACTGTCCTAACCTCTGTTTTTACACAACTATGGCTTTCATATCAGTCATGTAGCCACGCAAGGTCTTACCTACCGATTCCACACCGTGTGAACGGATGGCTTCGTTAATCTCAACAAGGCGTTTGTTCTCTACTTGATTAGAAGCAGCAGTCAAACCCTTACCGATAACGCTGGTATCAATGGTAGGCATAAATTTCTCACGCAAAATCGGAATTGCTGCATTGGCAAACAAATAGTTTCCGTATTCTGCTGTGTCTGAAATAACCACGTTCATTTCATACAAACGCTTACGTGCGATTGTGTTAGAAATAAGCGGTGTTTCATGCAGTGATTCATAGTACGCAGACTCAGGTAAAATACCGGCTTCAACCATTACGTCGAACGCAACTTCAACACCACACTTGATCATGGCAACCAGTAAGATGCCGTGGTCAAAGAATTCTTGTTCACTGATTTCACCTTCATAAGCCGGTGCGTTTTCAAACGCGGTTTCACCGGTTTCTTCACGCCACTTAAGTAGGTTTGCATCGCCGTTCGCCCAGTCTTCCATCATGGTGCGAGAGAACTCACCGCTGATGATGTCGTCTTGGTGCTTTTCAAATAGCGGACGAAGTAGATCAGTTAACTGCTCAGAAAGCTCAAACGCTTTCACTTTCGCAGGGTTTGAAAGACGGTCCATCATATTAGTAACGCCGCCAATCTTAAGTGCTTCAGTAATGGCTTCTAGACCGTACTGAATAAGCGCACCTGCATAACCTGGGTCAATACCGTCATCAACCATTTTCTCGAACGCAAGTACTGCTGCAACTTGTTGCATACCACATAAAATGGTTTGCTCACCCATAAGGTCAGATTTAACTTCAGCCACAAATGAAGACTCAAGTACACCTGCGCGGTCACCGCCAGTTGCACTTGCCAGAGCTTTAGCCTGATCCCAACCTTTACCTTCAGGGTCGTTTTCCGGGTGCACAGCTATTAGTGTTGGTACACCAAAGCCTCGCTTATATTCTTCACGTACCTCTGAGCCTGGGCTTTTCGGCGCACACATAATTACTGTGATATCGCTACGAATTTGCTGGCCTTCTTCAACAATGTTGAAGCCGTGTGAGTAACCTAGCGTTGCACCTTTTTTCATAAGCGGCATTACTGCCTCTACCACACTTGCGTGCTGCTTATCAGGTGTTAGGTTGTAAACTACATCAGCTTCTGGAATAAGCTGCTGATAGTTACCAACAGTAAATCCATTGCTTGAAGCGCGTTTGTAAGAGTCGCGTTGCTCATCGATGGCTGCCTGACGCAGCGCATAAGAAACATCTAACCCTGAGTCACGCATATTCAGGCCTTGGTTAAGGCCCTGCGCGCCGCAGCCTACAATGACAATTTTCTTGCCTTTTAAGAACTGACAACCGTCAGCGAATTCATCGCGTGCCATAAAACGGCAGCGGCCAAGCTGGTCTAACTGCTGGCGAAGTGACAGGGTGTTGAAATAATTAGCCATAAAAATTTCCGAACAACATTCATTTTTGTCAATATCAAACACCGACCTTGGCGTTGACAGACCTCGTCTATGACGACTTGGTAGTGAGACTAAAAGATTTCTTTTGTTTTGGAAAATGATATATTTGCAAGATAATATTGCATAAAGTGAAATGTTTATGGATTTTCGCAGTTTACAGCTCTTTAACCACCTGGCTACCAGCCTTCACTTCGGCGTCACCGCTGAGGCCATGTATGTATCGCCATCTACGTTAAGCCGTGTTATTCAGCGTCTTGAAGACGAGTTAGGCTGCACCTTGTTTAAACGGGATAACCGTAAAGTCGCGCTCACCCATAGCGGGCACAAGTTATTGTCCTTCTCAAAACAAGCGTTAGCTGATTGGCAGCAATTGAAAATTGATTTAAAAGAAGATAGCGATGCACTTCAAGGGGAACTCAGTGTATTTTGCTCGGTAACTGCCAGTCAAAGCCATTTGCCCGCTATGCTAAGGCAGTTCAGTCAGCAGCACCCTGGGGTCGATATACGTTTAATAACCGGTGACCCTGCCCTTGCCATAGAGAAAGTTAAAAGTAAGCAGTGTGATTTATCTATTGCCATCTACACCCCTGATATGCCAACGGATTTACATTTCACAGCGCTTGATAACGTGCCTTTGGTGCTTATTGCTCCTCGAGAATGGCGCTTGACCCAATTAAGTCAGCTAGATTGGACCAAACATCAGGTGATCATGCCTGAAACCGGTCCAACACGACGCACGGCATATCACTGGTTTGCCGAGCACGGTATTCGCCCTAACGTGTATGCGTATGTCGGTGGTAACGAGGCCATTGTAAGCATGGTAGCGCTAGAGTGTGGTGTAGGCTTTGTACCAAAAGTGGTACTTGATCATTCCAGTATGGCCAATGCGGTAACTCAGATACCGGTAGATGATATAGAGCCCTATGCGCTTGGTTTATGTTGCTTGCAGGACAAGCAGAACGAGCCGCTGATAAATGCCTTTATGGAACTAAACTTATCATCAAGACCATAATGTGAGGCTTCGTTTACGCTTGCGTAAACATTTGCGGCTAATTAGCACTAAGTTGTTTTATCAAATTGTCTAATGCGCGATAGCCTAACGCTTCAGCGATATGAGCGCGAAGTACGCCCTGTGACCCTTCCAGATCGGCAATGGTTCTGGCCACCTTTAGCGTGCGGTGAAACACACGCATGGATAAATTCAGCTGTTTCGCGGCTGCCTGTAAAAAGCGTAAGTCTGCATCATCAAGTAGGCAAATATCGGCAAGCTCGCCCGCATGCAGCGCACCGTTAGGTTTACCTTGGCGCGCTTGTTGTTTATGCCTTGCTTCAATAACCCGTTGGCGGGTGTCAAATAATGAATCGTTAGGCATATTGGCCCGTTCTGGCAGGTCGTAGTCGGGCAAACGGGGCACTTCTACCTGGATGTCTATTCTATCGAGAAGCGGCCCAGAGAGGCGATTTAAGTAGTTAAGTTGCTGCTGTGGTGTCAGACGATTATCATCAATATCACCCGTCGGGCTTGGGTTCATCGCTGCTACTAACTGAAAATTAGCTGGGTACGTAGCGCTTCCTGAAGCTCTCGACAAGTGTACATCGCCAGTTTCAAGGGGCTCACGCAATACATCCAGCGCTTTGCGTCCAAATTCAGGCAATTCGTCTAAAAACAAAATACCGTTATGGGCCAGCGATATTTCGCCCGGCACCGGATTAGAACCGCCACCAGTAAGCGCCACAGCAGAACTGGTATGATGGGGAGAGCGCAAATGACGCGTTAAAAAGCGCTCGGCGTGTAAGGTTTCACCTTTTACTGAATGAATGGCGGCTACTTCAAGGGCCTCTTCCTCGCTCATATCTGGTAGTAGCGAGAGCATACGGCTAGCTAGCAGGCTCTTTCCCGTGCCGGGAGGCCCCACCATTAGTAGATTATGCGCACCACTTGCGGCAATGATTAACGCCCGTTTAGCCTGTTCCTGCCCGATAATATCATCCCAACCTGTTTGCACCTTATTAGGCGAATGTGAAGCAAAAGGCTGTCCCTTTGCCAATTTCTTATTGCCAGTAAGGTGTTCATAAACAGACAGTAAATCAAACGCGGGAAAGCGCGTAGCGTGGGATACAAGTGCGGCTTCAACGTCATTGTCACCAGGGTAAACCAAAGCAATATCTTCGTTTGCGGCTGTCATTACGACGGGAATAAGGCCGTTAACCGGCTTTATTTCTCCGTTTAAAGCAAGCTCGCCCACAAAGGCAATATTTAATAAGCTTGTATCTGAAATATAGCCGGAAGCGGCGAGTATACCTACGGCGATGGGAAGGTCGAATCGCCCGCCGAACTTAGGAATATCAGCGGGAGCTAAGTTAACGGTTATTCGTTTGGCAGGAAATTCAAAGCCACTGTTGATAAGGGCGCTGCGCACACGCTCACGGGCTTCCTTTACACTGGTTTCAGCCATGCCCACTAGTTGAAAGGCGGGTAAGCCGTTAGCCAAATGAATTTCTACGCTCACCTCTGGCGCAGTAACGCCTTGGCCTGCAAAAGTTTTAACCACAGCCATGCCCATAAGCCTTACTCACCCCTGTGTCTTTATCTCTTATTTCAAAGTTTAGTGCATCCATCGCTCATGCAGAGCAAACGCAGCAAGGCTCAACTGTAGTGGGTGTGAAGAAAACTTGTAACTGTACTGAGGGAGTGAATATCGACGGAATTAAAAAATGCGGGCCTATTGTTTAAAGAGGAAATGAGGTCGGTGCTGGTCTTGCCTATTTTAACGCTTCACTGGCCTGCATGCGCTCAGCGAAGCGTTAACTAAAGCGCTTAATGGTGATCGTTATAAAAGACGGGTAATTGCCAGTGCCAGCGCATGGCACCTAGTCTAAACAGCACGGTAGTAGCAAGAGCTGCGATCCCGCACCACTGGGTAGCAAGGTCAAATTCAAGTGCGATGCCATATACAATACCGCCAGCGATACAGGTCATCGCATAAAGCTCGCCGTTTAGTACCAGCGGTACTTCGCGGCAGATGACGTCGCGTAACAACCCTCCGAAAACACCAGTAATGGTGCCCATTGCTACCGCCACTGCCATGCCTGTGTCGTTGGCTAGGGCTTTCTCTATGCCTACTACATTAAAAAGTGCTAGCCCAAAAGCATCGGCGATTAACAAATAGTGAAAGGGAAATCGCGGGCTTATTCGAAGCCAGATGATGGGAACAAAAGCCGCAATGAGAGTGGTATACAAATAGTCGGTATCGGCAATCCAAAACACAGGTACATCTAACATAACGTCGCGCAGCGTACCGCCACCAATGGCAGTAGCACTGGCTAGCACCACAACGCCGAACCCATCCATGCGTTTTTGATAGGCCATAAGAGTCCCGGAAATTGCGCATACCGCAACGCCTGCCAGGTTTAGCCAGTGAAACCAATCGAACATGCTTATTACCCTTTTACTACTCTGAAGACTCGCTATTTCTACCGCAAAAAACTTGATCAAGCCGTGTGTTTCATGCTATTTCTTTGCGCAATACCAATTCGCGGTTTACTGCGCGTTGCGTGTAGGGGTAAAGCCATAACCCCTAACAAACAACATTTCATTTTTATAATGCCAAAGGAATACGGCATTGTAAGTCAAAGATATCATATAAAACAAAGCGCTACTGGTCTGTGAGCAGTGAGGCTTTGTCGCCCTTCGCTTGAACGACCTAAGATGATTTAATACATCATCAGTATGACATGCAATTTTGAGTAAAACAGCGCGTATTGGAAAACAAGCCAAAGCATTACTGGTTTACCACTGTTTTTAAGTTTCACATAAAGGTCTAGCATTAAACCCTAGCACCTAAAATTAACGGGAAGGATTTATGCCCAAGTTACGTTCTGCAACTACCACACAAGGTAGAAATATGGCCGGCGCTCGTGCGCTATGGCGTGCAACCGGAATGAAAGATTCTGATTTCGGCAAGCCTATTATTGCTATTGCTAACTCATTTACGCAGTTTGTACCTGGGCACGTTCACCTCAAAGACCTTGGTCAACTGGTAGCGCACAGCGTGGAAGAAGCCGGTGGTGTTGCAAAAGAGTTCAACACAATAGCGGTAGACGACGGTATCGCTATGGGTCATAGCGGGATGCTTTACAGCCTTCCGTCTCGCGAAATCATCGCTGATGCGGTGGAGTATATGGTAAATGCGCACTGCGCCGATGCCATTGTTTGTATCTCTAACTGTGACAAGATAACCCCGGGAATGTTGATGGCATCAATGCGCCTTAACGTGCCGGTAATCTTTGTATCGGGCGGTCCGATGGAAGCGGGGAAAACCAAGCTTTCAGACCAGCTTATCAAGCTAGATTTGGTTGATGCCATGGTAGCGGCTGCTGATGACAAAGTGAGCGATGCAGATACCGATGAAATTGAGCGTTCAGCCTGCCCTACCTGTGGTTCATGCTCAGGGATGTTCACTGCTAACTCCATGAATTGCTTAACCGAAGCGTTAGGTTTATCACTACCGGGCAATGGTTCAATGCTTGCTACTCACGCTGACCGTGAAGGGCTGTTCAAACAAGCAGGTAAGCAAATAGTTGAGCTTTGCAAGCGCTACTACGGTGATGATGATGAAAGCGTATTGCCCCGTAATATCGCTAACTTCAAAGCGTTTGAAAACGCTATGAGCCTTGACATTGCCATGGGAGGTTCAACCAATACCATTCTGCACTTGTTAGCAGCAGCGATGGAAGGTGAAGTGCCTTTTACTATGGATGATATCGACCGCCTGTCTCGCAAAGTGCCTCACTTATGTAAAGTGGCGCCGTCGACGCCTAAATACCACATGGAAGACGTGCACCGTGCCGGTGGCGTGCTAGGTATTTTAAACGAGCTTAACAAAGCGGGCCTGCTGAACACCGATGTTAATCACGTGCTTGGTAAGTCGCTTACGGAGGTTATCAGCGAGTGGGATATCACTAACCCTGAAAATAAAGACGCGATCACCTTTTATCGCGCGGGACCTGCGGGCATTCGAACGACTAAGGCGTTTAGCCAAGACTGTCGCTGGGATGAAGCCGATGACGACCGCGAAAACGGCTGTATCCGCTCGATTGAACATGCGTTTAGTCAAGAAGGTGGACTCGCTGTACTTTACGGTAATGTGGCAGAAGACGGCTGTATTGTTAAAACCGCAGGTGTGGATGAGTCTATTTTAAAATTCAACGGCACAGCGCGTATTTATGAAAGCCAAGACGATGCGGTAGCGGGTATTTTAGGTGACGAAGTAAAAGCAGGCGATGTGGTATTTATTCGCTACGAGGGTCCGCGCGGCGGACCGGGCATGCAAGAAATGCTTTACCCAACCTCTTACCTAAAATCAAAAGGCTTAGGCAAGCACTGTGCATTAGTTACCGACGGCCGATTTAGCGGTGGTACTAGCGGCCTGTCTATTGGTCATTGCTCTCCTGAGGCGGCAAGTGGTGGCGGTATTGGCTTAGTTGAAGACGGGGACAAGATTGAAATAGATATCCCTAACCGAAGCATCAACATCGTTATTTCCGATGAAGCGCTCGCCGAACGCCGTGCAAAAATGGAAGCAAGCGATAAACCTTGGAAACCTAAGGATCGCGTTCGTGAAGTCTCAACATCGCTTAAAACCTTTGCAGCGCTAGCAACCAGTGCTGATAAGGGTGCGGTACGTGATGTAAGCAAACTGGACGATTTATAATGGCAGGCCAGCACGTTAGCGACCACGAATATCTAAGAAAGATTTTACTCGCTCCCGTTTACGATGTGGCTGTGGCCAGTGAGCTTTCTTACATGTCACTGCTATCTGCGGAACTTGGCAATGATATTTTCCTAAAGCGGGAAGACCAGCAGCCGGTTAAAAGCTTTAAACTGCGTGGTGCCTACAACCGTATTTGTTCACTAAGTGAAGCTCAGCTTAAAGCCGGGGTTATTGGTGCTTCTGCCGGTAACCATGCGCAAGGCTTGGCGTATAGCGCAAAAATGAAGGGTATTCAGGCAACCATCGTTATGCCGGAAACCACCCCTGACATTAAAGTAGACGCAGTACGTCGCTTTGGTGGTGAAAACGTGAATGTGGTATTGCATGGCACCAGCTTTGACCAAGCCAGTAACCATGCTAAAGCACTGTGTGAGACCCATGGCTATACCTTCGTACCGCCGTTTGACGACCCTGATGTAATTGCAGGCCAAGGTACGGTTGCGCGAGAGCTATTAGAGCAAAACCCACACCTTGATATTTTATTTATCGCCGTGGGCGGTGGTGGCTTAGCTGCCGGGATTGCCGTGTATTTAAAGCAGCTAAAGCCCAGCATTAAGATTGTGGCGGTGGAGTCTGAAGAGTCGGCGTGTTTCATTAAAGCGAAAGCACAAGGCGAGCCTACGGAACTGGAAAGCGTCGGTATTTTTGCCGATGGCGTGGCGGTCAAAGTCATGGGGCAGGAAACCTTTCGTTTATGTAACCGTTTAATTGACGAAACCATTACCGTTACCAATGATGAAATTTGTGGCGCAATTAAAGATATTTTCGACGACACCCGGGTTATTGCTGAACCTGCTGGCGCCCTTTCTGTGGCCGCTATTCGCAAATACGCTAAGCAGTACGACTTGAAGGGCAAGAAGCTTGGTGGCATTTTGTGTGGCGCAAACATCAATTTTCATACCTTACGCTATGTTTCTGAACGCTGTGAATTAGGCGAGCAGAAAGAAGCAGTTTTTGCGGTAAAAATTCCTGAAACCAAAGGCGCTTTCAAGCAGTTTTGTGAGTGCGTGGGGGCTAAGGCCATTACCGAGTTCAATTATCGCTATGCCAGTGAAAGTGAAGCGCATATCTTTGTAGGCGTGAAGCTTAAAGGCGGTCAGCAAGAGTTTGCTGCACTGCAAGGTGACCTTGAGAGCAAAGGCTATGACTGCGTTAATTTAAGTGACAACGAGCTGGCAAAACTGCACGTACGTCATATGGTTGGTGGTCGCCCACCTACTATCTTGAACGAGCAGGTATTTAGCTTTGAATTTCCGGAGCGCCCGGGAGCATTGCTGAATTTCTTAAACACCTTAGGCGAGCAGTGGAATATTACTTTATTCCATTATCGCAACCACGGTGCAGCCGAGGGGCTAGTGTTAGCTGGCTTTGATATTGCGCCTGAAAGCCGGGATGACTTTAACCAGCACGTCGCCGAATTAGGTTACAAGGTGGAAGAAGTCACGGATAATCCAGCTTATCGTTTTTTCTTGTCTCAACCCGCCTAAATTAAAACGCTGAGCGCAGGCGCTTGGCTTTTCAAGTTATCGCCTTGCATTGTTTCACGTTAAGCCATGGTTTACCGAGAAGCGATACAAGGCGGCATTACAACGAGCCACTTTACCTTTAAGTGAAAAACGGCTTACTTTTTACCGGTGTCAAACAAAGGTAAAGGGTGCACAAAAAAGCCCATGCAGCAGCATGGGCTTTTTACGTTTTGATAGATAGTGTTAATGGCGAGCTTTAATTAGTTTGACCATTAAGCGCTACATTCTCTAAATGTTGCATCATTTCAGGCCATATTAGCGCCATTACATCTTGTCGAAGCGCTTCACATTCTTCAGAGTACTTTAGGCTGCCATCTTTTTCAGAGTCTAACCAATGGTTTTCTTTAAGTGCGCCGATAAAGCTAGACAGCACGTTCTTGTCGTAAAACTCTGGTGAACTTAGCCCGTACAGGGCGGATAAACGCTCGGCCACTTGTTTACTCTCACGCTCTAAGGCGCCTCGACTAATTACCTTTTCTTTATCAAGAATGGTAAGCACAACGGCATAACGCTGTAACGTTTCCTGCATGCAGCGGCTTAACAGCCATGCAGAATGGAATTGTTTACAGTGAGCATCAGGGGGCAATAGCTCTTTGTCTTTTTGACGCAATAACCCATTATTGAGCAGTGCGGTAATCAGTGCGTCAGTATAAGCAAGAGCTTCATCTTGGGTTAGATGCAAGAAAAGCTCTTTTTGCAGTAAAGGATAAAGTGCAGCAATTAGCTGAAGTATATCGTTCTTAGTCGTGCCTTTTTTCGCGAAAACAGAGGCCATAACAAGACCTGGGATCGCAAATAAGTGCAAAATATTGTTGCGATAATATGTCAGGTAAACCGCTGACTTAGGCTGCGGGCTAATTAACCGGCCGTAGTCATCTTCTTTAATATCAAAGCGTCCGAGTTTCAGCGTATCGCGCAGCAATGCTTCTGCCGTTGAATCAGGAATGGTGGCGTCGTCACTAAATGGAACAGCTTTAAACAAATCCATAAAATCGCCAATAGACTGTTTTAGCTCGGCCTCACTCATGGTTTGTGTTTTTGAAGAGAGTAAACACAGCGATGTAAGCGCCATACCATTTAACGCGGCTGCGCGGTTAATTCGCGTCATCACGTTATTAGCAAGTTCATTAACCGCAGGCGTTAACCACGCAGGCTTCTTCTCGGGCTCAGCATCTCTACAGTCGCGCCAGTTAGGCACATGGCTTTCAAGGAACTGGTTCAGCGCAATGGGCTCACCAAAGTTCACATATCCGTGGCCGTAATTTTTAAGTTTACGAATAGCAGAGAAGACTTGAAGGTTTGACTCTTTTTTCTTCTTAGACCCTTTAAGTTCGTTAAGGTAGCTTTTCACTTCCATCACGTTTTCATAGCCAATATAAACAGGCACGATGCTCACAGGGCGATTCACCCCTTTCAACATGGCTTGAATGGTCATGGCTAACATGCCGGTTTTCGGCGGAATAAGACGACCTGTGCGGCTACGACCGCCTTCAGGGTAGTATTTCACCGAGTAGCCTTTGTTGAAAAGTAGCTCTAAATACTCTCTGAAAACAGCAGTATACAGCTTGTTGCCTGCAAAGCTGCGACGCAGGAAAAACGCACCGCCACGGCGGAACATTTTACCTACGGGCCAAAAGTTAAGATTAATACCAGCTGCGATATGGGGCGATACCATGCCTTCGTGATAAATCACGTAAGTGAGCAGTAGGTAATCCATATGGCTGCGGTGACACGGCACATAAATAATTTCATGTCCGTTTGCAGCAAGTTCGCGAATTCGTTCGGCGTGCCCTACGCTTATGCCGTTATAGATTTTGTTCCAGATACGCGTAAGCAGCCTGTCGCCAAACCGGATAAGGCCCTCGCGATAGTCTGCAGCAATCTCGGTAATGTATGACTGGGCGCGCGCTTTTGCTTTGTCGTGAGATACTTTTTTGCTTCTGGATTCCTCGGCAATGGCGCGGCGTACGGCATCAGACCCCAATACGCTATTATTGAGCTCTTGACGCTCTAATAGCGTAGGGCCCGTCATACTTTGGCGCTTTCTCTGAAAATGCGTACTGGCAACCCGAACGAGCTTATGAGCGATACTCTGATCGCTACCGTGTTGGTTAGACATGGCGCGCGCCGAAACGGCCTTAGAGTAATTGATAAAGTTGTCACGGCCTAAAAACAGCACGATGAATAACTTGCGCAACCAGCTGGGTGCAGCCTTATCAGCAATAAGGTCGCTCAGTCCCGGGTTACCGCGTCCTGGTGCTCTGCCCCATGTCACATAAACCGGCACAACTTGTAAATCGAGATTCTCATGGTCTCTGTGCAGGTGGAAAAGGTCTGTAAAGACTTCTTCAATTCCCGTGTCTTTTGCCGACGAGCGGAAAAGCGGTTGTGTTTTTCGCAAAAACAACGTCGATGAATACTCTCTCCCTGCCAGCGTTAAGGTCTTAGTTGGGCTGGGTAAGTCTAGAGCTTGGGTCGACATTCTCAATGCAAGTTGGTCTGTCACTGAGTTGGTGGGAAGTAGATAAACGATAGGTTTGTTTTTATCTATTCCTAATTCGGTTTCAACGTTAACTGGAATACTATGGGCTTTAACCAGTAACTTTACAGGATAATGAAATACCGACAAAAGGGCTTTTCGCATCCACGACATGAACTATGTAATCCTATGAAATAAAAACAAGGGGAGTGTAACACAATCGCGTCACAATCTCGCGATAAGCCAATATCATTGCTTTACTTGCTGTAATGACTTCATGTGATTGAACAAGTTCAAAGATAAGCGAGGATTCCCTCAATCTCCTTATTATAAAGCGTGCTTTTTATACTTCATTAGAAAACCAGCGGAATTTAATAGCGATAAGGTTTTTTTATTACTATTTTTATATTAAGTGATGCTAATGAGATAAGAGTAGTGGATGACGAAACGCGCTTAAAAACGATTGATGACTTTATGCTTAACAGCGAAGTACCACTAGACTTAGACGATTTAATGCTTGTCTTAGCCGGTGCATTCCGGGTACCTATTGCGTTAATCGGTGTAGTGGGCGAGTTCGAAGAGACGTTTAAAGCGCGTTTCGGCACTCAGCTTAGCAAAGTGAGTAGAGAGCACTCCTTCAGTAGTTTTGTCGTTGATGAGCATAATCAAGTAGTGATAGCTGACGCGCAAAATGATCCTCGCGTTAGCGATAACCCACTTGTCACGGGTGAGCCCAATATTTGCTTTTACGCTGGGACGCCAATAGAAATAAATAAACAAGTTATTGGTGCAGTGTGTTTAATTGATACGGTGCATCGAGAGTTTGATGACAAGCACCTAGAGGTACTTAATAAAATTGGAGCGCTCGTTAGCCAACATATATCACTTTCTAAAGAACATGAAGCGCTTAAGCGAGAGCATGGACTAATTGAAAAATCGCCCATTGTATTGGCCACGTGGCGCTACGATACGTCTTTAAGGTTGGTGTACATTTCTAAAAACAGTGAACGTGTACTGGGAGTATCTTCTCAAGATTTATTGAGCGGCGATGTCGAGCTGAGCGACGTTATCACTCAAGAAGCCGACAACGACTTCACCTTTGCTATGCAAGCACACATGGAGGGTGTAGAAACTCACTCCTGTCGCCTTCAAATTACTACGCCTACACGAACAATTTGGGTGAGCATGATATCTACCGCTAATTTTCGCGAAGATGGTATTGTGTACTCTGTACAGGCATTTTTGTTTGATACCAGCGACCAAAAGTACGTAGAGGATAAGCTAAATAAAACTAACCAGCGCATGCGTTTACTTTTGGAAGCGTCTGAATTGGGCACTTGGGACTGGAATTTAGCTGCCGACGTCAATCAAGTTAACAAACGCTGGTGTGATATCGTTGGCCTCGAATATGAGTATTACGATACAAGTGCGCGCTTTTTCCGGCAGCTCATACACCCTGCTGACTATGTTCAGGTAGAAAAACAGCTTAATGATCACCTTGTTGGTAAAAGCAAAGCATTTAATACCAGCTTTCGTATGAAGCACACTGACGGGACTTGGGTGTGGGTAGAAAGCTACGGCAAAACTGTAGAAAGCGACGCACAGGGAAAGCCTATACGCATCGCAGGCATCCATCGAGATATAACGCAGCGAATGGAAAGTGAGCTTCACGAGAAAAAGAAAACCCAGCTTCTACAATTTATTAATAAGACCCGCGCTTTTTATCTTCAAAATAATGATTTAACGATGGCATGCCAGCATGTTTTGCCTGAACTTATAGATATTTCTGATAGTCAGTTTGCGTTTATTGGGCAAATGAAAGGCAAAGAAGCATCTGCAAAGCTCTTCATTCACGCTATATCAGAAGTAGTGTGGGACAGCAGTAGCTTTTCTCAATATACAGAATATAAAAAGCGGAACTTGTATTTTGACAATTTCGACAACCTGTTTGGCACCACAATATTGACGGGCAAGATTACGATTAGTAACGTTTCTGGTGGTCATCCTAATGCAAAGGGGGTTCCGAAAGGACACCCCCGCATTAGCCGATTTCTGGGGCTGCCTATTAAGGTGAAAGACCGCGTAGTCGGTATGATCGGGTTGGCTAATAAATTTGACGTCTACACCGAAGAAGATGCGGAGTTTTTACAGCCCCTATTAGACGCGCTAGCGGGTCTTTTTTATGCAGTAGAGTTAGAAGAAGCGCGCGCTGTTGCAGAAGAAAAGTTGCGTCATCTAGCGATGACTGACTCTCTGACGGGGTTGTTCAATCGGCGTGCATTTTTAGATGAATGCATCAAATTATCAGATTACCACGGCAGTGGATGTGTTGCTATCGTCGATATCGATCACTTTAAAAAAGTAAACGATACCTATGGACATGATGCAGGCGATCAAGCCCTCATAACTGTTGCCAGAAAAATCGCTAAACACAATCAGCCACCGAATGTCGTCGCGCGACTTGGCGGAGAAGAGTTTGCGCTTGTCGTTTTAGGCAAAGAAAAAAGCGAAATTAGCGCGCAATTAGAGGCGTTACGTGTCGCGGTTGAAGAGACGATAGTCAACTACAAAAGCGACACAATAAACCTATCGATAAGTATAGGCGCTACCTTTATAGAAGATACCTATGGTGCCGATTTTAGCGCACTCTTATCAATTGCAGATAAGTCGTTGTATGAAGCTAAAGAGCAAGGTCGAAATCAGGTTGTTTGGGGATAAATGTAAAAGGCGCTTGTTCTCTATGCTGTGGAATAAAACGAAGGTATCGGAAAAGACGCGCTAAGTGCTTGTTATTTGGTTTTAGGTGTATATACTTACAGGAACTGTATGAACAGACAGGTCTTTTATGCGCCCACTCACAGCTCGACAAACTGAAGTTTTAGAACTTATTAAAACAACCATGCAAGAAACGGGAATGCCGCCTACGCGTGCTGAAATTGCCCGTCAGCTTGGTTTCCGTTCTGCCAACGCCGCGGAAGAACACTTGAAAGCCTTGGCGCGTAAAGGCGTGATTGAAATTTTGCCGGGTACGTCGCGAGGTATAAAGCTCAATATTCCTCTGGACAATGAAGCTGAAGAGGAAGAAGGCCTGCCTTTAATTGGGCGTGTAGCTGCTGGAGAGCCTATTTTAGCTCAAGAGCACGTTGAGTCTCATTACAAGGTAGACCCTGCCCTATTCCAACCTCAAGCAGACTTTTTACTTCGTGTAAACGGTATGAGTATGAAAGACATCGGCATTTTAGACGGTGATCTGCTAGCTGTGCATCGCACGACTGATGTACATAATGGACAAGTGGTGGTAGCTCGAGTTGATGAAGATGTTACTGTGAAGCGTCTAGAAAAACGCGGTCGCGAGGTATTACTTCATGCTGAAAATGAAGAGTTTTCACCGATAAAAGTTGACCTTGCAAATGAGCCCTTCGCAATCGAAGGTATTGCAGTAGGCGTTATACGAAACGCTGATTGGATGTAAGGTTTTAGCTTCTTTGATCAAAAGCGGTGCATTAGCCGCTTTTTTTGTGCCTTTTACTCCCCGTTTTTGTTCTGCTTTAGGCAAATTAGGTTTGAATATCCTATTCCTACTAGAAATCCTTGAATCCACTATTGTGCGGTAGATTTCTCTTTATTTCGTCCATGAATACCTCCCGCGACAGCTATTACAAAATATAAGCACTGTTTAAAACTGTCGTTCAAGGTGGATTAACTTGTCTATTTAATAGCAAGTTAAAGTAACATCGACGTTGTCTCCACGTTCAAAATGGGCGTTTGATTTACTGCGCGTTTGCACATTCTAAAGCTTACTTCCTGCACACCTCATCTTATGCTGACTTTTAATCAAATGATTAAATATTAACCACTTCGTTAAATTTTTAATAGAAAAGACTAGACGGCACGACATTATTGCGCAATTCTTATACAGAGATTAACAAAATAATAACAATGACTCTAAATTTGTTTTACAAGTTGAGGTTATGGGTCAATCGTTCGCAATTCATTTGGTAGGGTTAGCGCAAAACAAGATAGCGCCTTTAGCCGTACCATTCCGGAGGTGCTGAGTGAAACAACTAACGACCGTATTGGCAAGGTGGTGCGCAAGCCTACCATTTTTGCTTTTCTCTTCATTGATTTTCGCGCAAGAAGCAAGTGAAGAAATCTCTTCACTTAATTTACGACGCGGTGCTACCGACATTAGTGGTCAGGTTTACGACCTTCATATGTTGATGTTCTTCATTTGTGTTGGCATTGCGGTGGTCGTGTTTGGCGTGATGTTCGCGTCTATGTATCTACATAGAAAGTCTCGTGGCGCTAAGCCCGCTAACTTTCATGAAAATGTAAAAGTAGAAATCGCGTGGACCGTTATCCCTTTCCTTATTCTCGTTTTTATGGCGGTACCGGCTGCAAATACGCTAATCGCGATGGAAGATACCACTGAACCCGATATGACAGTGTTGGTCACAGGGTCGCAATGGAAGTGGCATTATAAATATATGGACAGTGACGTGGAGTTCTACTCGCTGCTTGCCACACAAAGAGAGCAGATTGAAAACAAGTTTCAGAAAACCGATAACTACTTACTTGAGGTTGACCGTCCACTAGTGATACCTACGGGCAAAAAAATACGATTCCTTATTACCTCTGACGACGTTATTCATTCGTGGTGGGTTCCAGATTTTGCCGTTAAGAAAGATGCCAACCCTGGATTTATTAACGAGTCATGGGCCAATGTAAATGAGCCCGGCATTTATCGCGGACAGTGTGCTGAATTGTGCGGAAAAGATCACGGTTATATGCCCGTTGTGGTTATTGCCAAAGAGCCCGCTGAGTTTGATAAGTGGATGAGTGAACAAGAGGCAATGGTTCGTCAGGCAAAAGAAGAAGAGCAGCGTCTCCTTTCTATGAATATGTCGATGGACGAGTTAATGCAAGAAGGTGAGCGTGTTTATAACGCGACTTGCGCAGCATGTCATATGCCCAATGGTGAAGGTCTCCCTGGCGTGTTTCCAGCACTCAAAGGCAGCAAAATGGTCAAAGAAGATCAGCAAGGCCATATCGACATTGTGCTTCACGGTAAGTCAGGCACGGCCATGCAAGCCTTTGGCAAAATGTTAAGTCTTAAAGAAATAGCAGCTGTTGTTACCTACGAGCGAAATGCGTGGGGTAACAACACAGGTGACATGGTTCAGGCTAAAGATGTCAACGCTGTTGCGAACGGAAACTAGGAGCAGATCATGAGCAAAGCAACTGAAGTTATTTCGCCAGATACCTCTGCGCAACACGATGATCATGAGCATCACGACCATATTCCAAAGGGGGTTACCCGTTGGTTGTTTACCACTAACCACAAGGACATAGGCACACTCTATCTATGGTTCGCCTTTATCATGTTCTTAGTGGGCGGTGCGATGGCAATGGTTATCCGGGCTGAACTGTTTCAGCCTGGCTTACAAATTGTTGAACCAAATTTCTTTAACCAAATGACCACAGTGCATGGGCTTATCATGGTTTTTGGCGCGGTAATGCCTGCTTTTACCGGGCTTGCTAACTGGTTAATCCCCATGATGATAGGTGCGCCAGATATGGCATTGCCTCGCATGAATAACTGGAGTTTCTGGATCCTACCCGGCGCGTTTCTCATACTGTTAAGCTCGCTGTTCATGGAAGGCGGTGGTCCGGCATTTGGCTGGACGTTCTATGCGCCACTTTCCACAACATATAGCGGCGATTCCACAGCGCTGTTTGTGTTTTCGGTTCACATAATGGGTATTTCATCCATTATGGGTGCGATTAACGTCATTGTGACGATTTTCAATATGCGTGCCCCTGGCATGACCTGGATGAAAATGCCGCTATTTGTGTGGACATGGCTAATCACTGCATTCCTTCTTATTGCCGTTATGCCAGTGCTAGCAGGCGCGGTAACCATGGTATTGACCGATAAATTCTTTGGAACAAGCTTCTTTGATGCAGCAGGTGGCGGTGACCCCGTCATGTTCCAGCACATTTTTTGGTTCTTCGGTCACCCTGAAGTGTACATAATGATATTGCCGGCCTTTGGTATTATCTCGCAAATTGTTCCTACTTTTTCCCGTAAAAAGCTATTTGGTTATGCTTCTATGGTTTATGCAACCGCGTCCATTGCGCTGTTGTCATTTGTTGTTTGGGCTCACCACATGTTTACCACGGGCATGCCGGTTTATATGGAAATGTTTTTCATGTTTGCCACCATGCTTATTTCGGTGCCAACTGGCGTAAAAGTGTTTAACTGGGTGGCCACTATGTGGCGTGGCTCGCTAAGTTTTGAAATGCCGATGATGTTTGCGATTGCCTTTATCGTGCTTTTCACCATAGGCGGGTTATCGGGACTTATGCTTGCGATAACGCCAGTTGACTTCCAATACCACGATACCTACTTCGTAGTGGCTCACTTTCACTATGTACTTGTGACAGGGGCCGTCTTTTCCATCATGGCAGCCGTTTACTATTGGCTACCTAAATGGACCGGCAAAATGTACGACACTACGTTGGCAAAATGGCATTTCTGGTGTTCCCTCGTGTCGGTGAATGTTTTGTTTTTTCCTATGCACTTTGTAGGTTTGGCGGGCATGCCACGTCGTATTCCAGATTATGCTTTACAGTTCGCCGATTTTAACAAGTGGATAAGCTTGGGCGGCTTCGCATTTGGTTTATCTCAACTTATCTTCCTCGCATTGCTTATTAAGGCTTGCAAAAAGCAGGGAGAAGGCGTGTCAGCGCAGGTATGGGACGGCGCTGAAGGTCTTGAGTGGGAAATTCCATCACCTGCTCCTTACCACACGTTCGAAACCCCACCTGTTGTTAAATAAGCGCTTAGGTTGGGCGTGTTATATGTGAAACATGGCCTGTGTGAGTAAGGAAATTCACACACTACAGACGGTAGGGATGTTGGGGCGCTTATCATAGCGTTTAACAGTCCTTACCTTTGAATTTACTCGGAGGTAGCGTGATGTCACAACAAAGTGCAAACAACAAAATGGTGATCAAGCTTATCGCCATTGTTATCGGCATGTTTGGCTTCGGCTTCGCACTTGTTCCTCTTTACGATGTGTTTTGTGATGTAACGGGAATTAACGGCAAAACTGAAGGGACTGCAGCAGTTTATCAATCGGTTGAAATTGATACGTCCAGAACAGTGACCGTCGAGTTTATTACCCGCACAAATACCGGCATGCCGTGGGAGTTTCGCGCCGAGACGAAGCGTGTGAAAGTTCACCCCGGTGAGCTCAACACGGTGTCGTTTTACGTTCGAAACCCAGCCTCTAGCAATATTGTGGCTCAAGCCATTCCTTCTGTATCACCAGGCATGGCAGCACTTTATTTAAATAAGACGGAATGCTTCTGTTTTAACCAGCAGCCTTTGTCCGCAGGTAGCGAAGCCTACATGCCTATGCAGTTTTATGTAGACCCTCAGTTACCTGAAGATATTACCTTTTTTACTTTGCAGTACACACTCTATGACGTCACAGCGCGAGCAAGTGACCTAACGACAACACCGAATCCCTTTATGGCTTCGACACCGTCGACCGGTGAATAGGCACAAGGGATAAGGAGAAAAAAATGCAACCCGAAATTCAAAAAGATGAATACCAAAAATACTATGTACCCGCGCAAAGCCCTTGGCCCATTGTTGGTGCTATCGCATTATTTCTTATCGCCGTGGGGGCAGGAAACTATGTTGTAGAGGCCACAAAAGGGGAAACTGGCTACGGAGGCCATATCCTTCTTGCGGGTGTCGCAGTGTTATTAGTGATGCTTATCGGCTGGTTTAAAAACCAAATTGACGAGTCGATGGCGGGGCTGTACAGCGATCAGTTAGGGCGCTCGTATCGACAGGGAATGAGCTGGTTTATATTCTCAGAAGTCATGTTTTTTGCTGCGTTTTTTGGCGCCCTTTACTACGCGAGATTTATCGCTGTTCCCTGGTTGGGAGGCGCATCAAATAATGCCATGACCAACGAGGTACTGTGGCCCACATTTGAAGCTATGTGGCCGCTGGTAAGTACGCCGGGCGGAGTGACAACACAAGAGATGAGCGCCGCCGGTCTACCGACTATTAATACCGTAATTCTACTCATTTCCTCTATAACTTTGCACTTTGCGCATGTGGGGCTAGAGCAGAATAAACGCAAGCAATTAACCCTTATGCTTGGCATTACCATCTTACTTGGGTGTGGGTTCTTATTCTTGCAGGTGGAGGAATATGTCCACGCGTATCGCGACTTGGGTTTAACCCTTCAGTCAGGCATTTATGGCAATACTTTCTTTATGCTTACTGGGTTTCACGGCATGCACGTCACCCTTGGAACTATCATTCTTATCGTGATGTTTTTTAGGGTTTTGAAAGGGCATTTTACGCCAGATAATCACTTCGCGTTTCAAGCCGGAAGCTGGTATTGGCACTTTGTTGATGTGGTGTGGGTCATGCTTTATCTCTTTGTTTACGTGCTATAAAGCAAGAAGCCCCAAACTCAATAAGGCCTTGGGTTTGGGGTAATTAAGCCGGTACCAATAGCGATAAGAATAAGAATGACGATGATGGCTGAAGTCAGTACACGCCGACCAATATATTTACTCATAGGGCCTTTCGACGTGTCGTTTTTCATCATAACGCGCATTGCCATGAACAAGTTCACAATCATGTACAGCACAAGAGCAACAAGGATTATTTTTATTAGCATACTCACCTCTGTTTTTATTTTATTTGTGCACGGGGCGAGATAACTATGTTCTCTCGCACTAGCCGCGTTATTCCTTGGTTACTCACAGGCTTTAGTGTGGCGATAATGTGCGGTTTAGGGTATTGGCAACTTGATCGCATGGTCCAAAAGCAACAACGCTTAGCTAGCATAGCGCAAAAGCAAAGCAATGGAACCTTGAGTTTAGAAGAAGCGCTTTTAAATCAGGATCCCCGAGATATTACGGTATCGTTTAGCGGCGCATTAGACGCCAATCACGTCCTGCTTTTAGATAACCAAATTCACAAGCAACGGGTAGGGTTTGATGTTCTCGCTCCGGTGTATACCAATGCAGGCTGGCTATTGGTTAATTTCGGTTGGGTGCCGGCGCCAGACTTAACCCGAACCTTACCGGATATCCGCTTGGCTAGCGATATGCGGGCATTTACCGGCATTATCAGTGCGCCCGGTGAAAATCCGTTAGTTAAAGAAACGAATATGGCACTTGCGCAAAGCCCGGCACTTGTTCAGTACATCGACTTTGCTGCTTTAAGCCATGCGTTAGAGCGCAACTTTTTACCTTTTATTCTTCAACTTACAACTCCCGACCCCGCATTTATTCGCGAGCATAAGGCGGTTGTAATGTCTCCTGAAAAGCACCTTGGCTATGCGCTGCAATGGTTTGGTTTAGCCATAGCCGCCGCCGCTATTGGCGGCTTTGCAATTAGTAAGAAAGGACGTAGTTATGAGTAATACTGCTTCAAAAAAGACGTTAATTATTATGGTGGCGGTGTTTGTTTTGCCTGTGGTGTTGGCAAAGCTTGCCCTTGATAACGACTGGTTCACCAAAGGCGCGACCAATAAAGGTAATTTGCTAGCGCCTACCATTGATATGAGTGCTCTGCTTAAAGATGCAGAGCCGAAATGGCGATTGCTTTACGTCATGCCCGAAACGTGCGATAGCGTGTGCGAGAACGCCCTATTTAGCATTAACCAAGTGTGGTTAGCACTAGGTAAAGAGTCGGACCGTGCTCAGGCGCTGGTCGTCTCTACGTCTTCAAGCGATCAAAAAGCGCTCGCCGCGTTGAGCGAATACCCTTTTGTTGAAACGCTAAAGGTTACGTCCCCCACGGCTCTTTTATCAAGCAGTGTTTACATCGTAGATACCCAAAACAACGCCATGCTCTTTTATGAGATAAACAACGACAGAAAAGAGGCGGTGATGGAAAGTCGCAATATGCTAGCCGACATGAGAAAGCTTCTAAAACTGTCTCGCATAGGATAATAACGATGAAAAAGTTAACCCTATTCAGTATTTTCTTAGCGGCGGTAGTCATAATTTTGGGTGCTTATACAAGGCTTACGGACGCTGGGCTGGGCTGCCCTGATTGGCCAGGGTGCTATGGTAATTTAACGGTACCTCTAAGCGAGGAAAAAGTGGCTCAGGCAAACGCGGCCTACCCAGAACGTCCTGTCGAGGCCTTTAAAGCGTGGAACGAAATGATTCATCGTTATTTTGCTGGCACGCTGGGAGTTTGTGTACTTGCTATCGCCGTTATCGCCCTTCGGCAGCGTGACAAGGGCACGCCGGTTAAACTGCCGTTACTGCTGCTGGGGCTGATTATATTTCAAGCGGCACTTGGCATGTGGACGGTAACACTTAATCTACTTCCTGTTGTGGTGATGGGGCACCTTCTCGGCGGCTTCTCGGTACTTTCATGCCTCTTTATTCTGTACCTTCGGCTACGCCGTCATCAAGCGGCCAATACTGATGCTTTACAATATGAAGAGCACCCTTTTAGTGGGCCTCGCGCTACCGCGTTTCAGTCTTCTGTTAAGTTTTTTGCGTTTGTTGGCTTAGGCGTATTAGTTACGCAAATTGCTTTAGGGGGGTGGACGTCGGCAAACTACGCAGCCCTTGCATGTACTGAGCTTCCGGTGTGTGAAAGCGGCTGGCAAGGGCGTATCGATTTTAAAGGCGCTTTTAGCGTACCCAATGCGGATAATTATGAATTTGGCGCTCACGACTATGGCGAGCGGGTAACGATGCATATTGTGCATAGACTAGGCGCAGTTATCACTTTTTTGTATTTGCTAGCCTTGGGGGTTCGCGTATTGGTAAGCAATTTTGCTACGCAAAAACAAAAGTACGTCAGTGTAGTTATGTTAATCGCGTTGTGCATGCAGGTGGCACTAGGGGTTAGCAATGTTGTTTTCATGTTGCCATTAGCGGTGGCGGTACTGCACAACGCTGTAGCCGCTGTGTTACTGCTTGCTTTGCTAAACCTAATTTTTACTGTGGCTACCGTGTTGCAACGCAATGCCGTGTACAAAAAAGAAGGGGAAAAAGACAGTTCAGTGGGCATCGCTACACCGTCGCCACCCTCTACGCCGTTTAATCCCGCGGGCGCGTTTAGCACTCACGCAAATTCACCTGGCCCTATTTCTGGGTCTTCCGCTTCTCATATTCTCCCTAGAGCTCCAGGAGGTTTCCATGGCTAAATCACTTCCATTACAGGCACGCGCTTCTCGCCAATACCAACAGGTTACCTGGCGCGATTATTATGAAATGACTAAACCGAATGTGGTGATGTTGCTGCTGTTAACTGCGCTAGTGGGCATGTGCTTAGCCACGCCTACTTGGGTATCGGCTGAGGTTTTAATTTGTGGCTTACTCGGTATAGGCATGTTGTCAGCGTCAGCTGCGGTGATTAATCATGTTGTCGATCACAAAATAGATAGCGTGATGGCGCGTACCTTTAATCGTCCCGTGGCGAAAGGTAAAGTGAGTATAAATAACGCCCTTTGGTTTGCAGGAATACTGGGTGTAGTGGGCTTTGCGGTCCTCGCTCTTTTTGTAAACATGATAACGGCATGGCTCACGCTGGCTAGCTTGGTCGGCTACGCCTTTATCTACACCATGTACTTAAAGCGTGCAACGCCTCAAAACATCGTTATTGGCGGCCTGGCAGGCGCAGCCCCTCCGCTTTTAGGCTGGACTGCGGTAACGGGCGAGATTCATGCCCACGCGCTCTTGTTGGTACTTATCATCTTTACATGGACGCCCCCGCATTTTTGGGCGCTTGCCATCCATAGAGAAAAAGACTACGCGAAAGCGAAAGTGCCTATGCTGCCTGTTACCCATGGGGTTTCTTTTACCAAAACATCCGTGTTGCTATACACAGTATTGTTAGGGCTTGTGTGCTTGCTACCTTACTTGACTGGCATGAGCGATCTTATTTATCTAATTGGCGCGAGTATATTGAATATTGGCTTTTTATATTACGCGCTAAAGCTGAAGTTCGACGCAGATTCACAAACCGCAATGAAAACTTTTAGGTTTTCAATTATTCATCTCATGGTATTGTTTGTAGTATTACTCTTAGATCACTACATACCACTGAGTTTATGAATCAACGAATCACTGTCGGCCTTGTTGCGTTTTTAGCACTTTGTGCTGGCATAGTCGGGGCGCTTTATATTGCGCCCCCGAGTGTTGAAGGCGAGCCTGAATATTTTCAAACCTACCCAGAACCACGTGCTATATCGCCTTTTTCCTTGGTAACGCATAAGGGCGAACGCTTTGATACGTCGTCTTTGAAGGGCCAGTGGAGCCTTGTGTTTGTGGGCTATACCTTTTGCCCCGACATTTGCCCTACCACAATGGCTGAGCTCAATAATATTTACCCTGAACTTCAAGCCCTAAATAGCGTCGAACCAATTCGCATTGTTTTTGTATCTGTGGACCCAAAACGCGACTCAGTTGAAAGACTGGCAGAGTATGTGAGCTATTTTAATGAAGAGTTCATTGCCCTTACCGGCGAGCATAAAACGCTTTTTCCCTTCGTACGCAACTTGGGAATGATGTATGCTATTGCAGAAAGTACCGACAACCCCAATTATTTAGTTGATCACAGTGCGTCCGTTGTACTTATCGACCCTGAAGCTAGGGTGATAGGAAGATTTAAACCAAAAAGAGAGCCAGGAAAGCTATCGATAAGTGATTCCCAGCAAATATTGGCAGACATGCCAGTAATTATCTCAAAGCAGTAGTATGGAAATTGAAATCAGGCAAGGCGTAGCTTCTGATGCTGCGCAAACTGCGCCACTCATTTTAAATGCGGCGCAGTCATTATTAACGTCTATCTTTGGACACAATAAGAACAAAACGGCCGATGGCTACCTTTCCCATGCGTGGGCGCTTGGTGGTGGTCAGTATGGTTTCAATAATCATTGGGTGGCATGCAAAGGTGATGAGGTTCTTGGTGTCGTTACCTGCTGGCATAGCAAGCTAGGCGCAGCATTTGATAGAGCAACGCTCGACAGTATAACGTCTTATTTTACCCTTGATGAAGCCATGACGGTTCTGATGCGCAACCAAACGGTAGCCATAAATTTAACGCCGCCAACCAACACCGAGCTTATGATTGGCCATTTATCTGTTGCTGAAAGTGCGCGCCGTTCGGGAGTAGGCTCACAGCTGATTGACACTATGCAGGCCCGCGCTGCAAAGCTGCAAAAGCGTAAGCTGGTGTTGGACGTTGAAGTATCGAATATCCCCGCCATTCGTTTTTATCAACGCCATGACTTTGTAGAAGAGTCGATAAACAAAGGGTTTATCCGCTTTTCCAAACCCGTGTAGGTAAACCATTCGTTATGTAAGGGCTGCTTTAATATACATAGCAGCCCTTGTTGTATGTTAAAACAATCGCTTCTACTTAATCTGGATAATTCCCTTTTTCATCGGCCACAAAAAAAGGCGTCGAATACCAGTAGTAGCGCCCGGCCTGTGTATTAGATGGTGCCGTGCAGTTAACCCGTGACCGCCCTACGGGGAGCATTTCATTTACGCTAAAGGTCAGTACGTTACCTTCAATATTTGTTTCTATTGGCTTGCCGCTAAAAAAGCAATTTACCTGAGAAAGGCGCACATCGTCACTGTCGATAGTAAGGCTAATAGGAGAGGTCAGCCTTCTTTGAGTCATTCGTGGGTTCTGATGAGTGGTATGTGTGACTGGCATAGCTAGACTGTTTAGCTTGGTTTTAAGTGTAGCTAAGTTAGCGTAGGGGCCCGCCGCGGGGAAACGTGGGAGGGCCTGCATATCGCTGTTAGGGCCTACCGCTCCCGAGTGTTGTCCAAACCCTACATAACCTTCAGCTTCAAGCTTATTGGCGAGCGCCGTATTGTATTCGCCAAATGGGAAGGCCAAATATTTAAGGCTGATATCCAGCCTATCTGCTATCTTCTGTTCTGCACTTTCAACGTTTTGCCATACGGTATTGAGCCATGCGCGCTCGCCCATTTCCTGCTCACCATTTAGCATGTGTAAATGGTCTAGGGTGTGATTGGCAAACACAACGCCGTCGTTATGCATGGCAACGACTTGCTCCCATGTTAACTGCTGCGGGCCTACGCCAATTTCATTGGGGTTAATAAACACAGTATAAGGAAAATCCATTTCGGCGAGAATTGGGTGAGCATTGTCTAAAATATTGGCATAGCCATCGTCAAACGTAATAGCGACAGCCTTTTCAGGCAGTGTGGTGTTGTTTTGTATCGCGGAAACAACGTCCTGAAGCGGCACTACTGTGTGGTGCGTTTCCAAGTATTCCATGTGTGATTTAAAGGTCTCAGGCGATATACTCGTGCTGGCAGGCGTTGAAGACGATACATGGTGATAAAGCAGAATTGCGGCGTTTGGGGTGGTGATTAGCGTTGAATCGCTGCTTGCCTCAACTTGATTATTGATATCAGCCGCAGGGGTTGCAGAGAGGGCTGGCGCGAAAAACAATACACTAAAAACCCCCATGAACATTATTGCTAGATATTTCACATTCGTGCGTTTCATCGTTCTGTTGTGTACCACATTGCTTGTTTTCATATCATCATCCATTGAGTGCCTGATCAAATTTAATAGCATGATAAACTCTTGTATGAACGCGTCTTTACCTGTTTGCTACTTAGATGAGCCAGTGCGCGTTTTAGTTATGCTGCGCCATAAGTTGATAGTATATAGCGAAACCAACCCCTACTGAGATCATTTATGTCCCGTGTCCAAGTAACTCAGCGCTCCTTTTTTGACGATCATACCCGTCTGTTAGCCCTAGCGCTTCCTATGATCTTAGCGAATATTACTACACCGCTATTAGGCTTAGTGGATACTGCGGTTCTCGGGCACATGTCGTTACCCGCCATGCTTGCGGGGGCGTCGGTAGGTGCGCTCATATTAACCCAAATATACTGGGTATGTGGGTTTCTTCGCATGTCTTCAACGGGGTTAAGTGCCCAAGCTAAAGGCGCGCCAAACAATACATTAGAGTCGGCGAAAGTTTTATGGCAAACGGTGGCCGTAGCCTTGTTGTTGGGGGGTGCCGTGCTTGTTCTTCAGTCCCCTATTCTTTCTGTAGGCTTAACCTTAACCCAGCCAAACAGTGACGTAGCCCTTCACCTTCAACATTACTTTTCGACCCGAGTGTGGGGGGCACCTGCTGCCATGCTTAACCTGGCATTAGTGGGGTGGTTAGTGGGGCAACAGAAAACGCGCAGCGTTATGACCATTCAAATTGTGGGGAATTTATTAAATGCCTTACTTGATGTGATATTTGTGTTTGGCCTGAACCTGTCTGTGGCTGGCGTAGCGCTAGCCAGCGTAATCGCTGAATATACCATGGCAATAATGGCGCTAGTGGTGGCTTTTAAACAGGTTGGAAGTGTAGCGGTAAGTACATCGTGGTTTAACCGCGCTGCCCGAAAAGTGTTGATGAAGCTAAACGGTGATATGCTATTACGCAACTTAGCACTGCAAGGCTGCTTAGCGTTCCTCACTATTCAAGGCGCCCGCTACGGCGAAACGTCGGCAGCGGTCAACGCTATACTTATGCAGTTCTTCGTTTTGATTGCTCTGGGGTTAGATGGCATTGCCTATGGTGTGGAAGCGCTGGTGGGGGAAGCCAAAGGGGCTTCAAATACGGCCGAAATTAAACGGCGTACTTATCAAGGGCTAGTTTGGTCGAGTATTTTTGCCCTTATCTATAGCCTGATATTTTACGCAGCAGGTGAAGCCATTATTGAGCTACTTACCGAGCATGGTGGCATTGTAAGGGCAGCACTGCCCTACCTTAGCTTGATGGTTTTACTTCCCTTGTTGGCGCACTGGTGCTTTTTATACGATGGTGTATTTGTTGGCCTTACCCGAGCCAGCGCAATGCGAAATACTATGATAATAAGTGCGCTAGGCGTCTACTTCCCCGTGTGGTACCTCACCAAAAACCAGGGTAATGTAAGCCTATGGTATGCCCTACTTGCCTTTTTACTAGCTAGGGGCGTGACATTGGCTTGGAGCTTTTATCGGTTAGACAAGCGTGAAGAACTGGCGTCTTCTAACGGGTAGTAAAACGTATAACTAAGCCTGCAGATGGCAATGAAGCCTCGGCAGGCTTAATATTTTTAACCGTTACATCTTGACGATGTGCGTGGCACAAAGCTTATTGCCTGCAGGGTCTCGCAGGTAAGCAAGGTAAAGTTGGCGTTCGCCATTGCCTCGAATGCCTGGTGGATCTTCACATGGAACACCCCCATTCTCGCTTCCTACTTTATGCCACTCATCTACCAACTCTGGTGTGCGGGCAGCAAGGCCGAGTGTTGTGCCGTTACCATGTGTGGCGGCTTCACCGTTAATCGGTTTGGTTAGCGCCAAAATACCCTTTGGCGTGTAGTAGAATACTCGTCCGTGTTCATCAAACACCCCGGGCTCGTAGCCCAGTACGCCTAAAACGGCATCATAAAACTTCTTCGACGCTTCAAGGTCATTTGCACCTAACATAACGTGGCTAAACATAGTTGTGTCCTCTTTTTAAATCTGGGGTAAGCCCCATCGATCAAATAGGGTTAATAGACCCTCAATCACTTAATGCAATGTCGACGGCTGCTGATGCGTGAATAGCAGTGGTATCGAATAACCGAACTTGGGTGTGTTGCTGCTGTATCAATAATGCGATTTCCGTACAGCCTAAAATAATGCCTTCAGCACCTTTGCCTGCAAGTGCGTTAATAATCTCAATATACGCGTTACGGGAGTCAACACAAATCACGCCCTTGCATAATTGTTCATAAATTATCTTATGCACAATATCTCGCTGTCGTGCATTGGGCGTAATAACATCAATGTTAAAATTATTTTCTATGCGCGACCTATAAAAGGGTTGCTCCATGGTAAAGCGTGTGCCGAGTAGCCCGACTTTTTTAACGCTATGCTGTTGAAGCTCGTTACCTGTAGCATCGGCGATATGAATAAGCGGGACTGAAATATTTTGCTCAATGGTGTCGGCTACTTTGTGCATGGTATTGGTACAGATAACCAAGGCTTTTGCGCCAGCTAGCTCAAGGTTTCTGGCTTCTTGAGTGAGAATATCTGCGGTTTTACTCCAGTCTCCTCTATGTTGAAGCTGTTCTATCTGCGCAAAATCAACGCTGCTCAAAACGAGTTGAGCGCTGTGTAAGCCGCCAAGGCGGGCATTCACCCCTCGGTTTATTGCTTGATAATAACTGACCGTAGACTCCCAACTCATTCCGCCTAACAAACCAAGTTTTTTCATCATATCTACCGTTGCGTCATGGGTGTTTTAAACTAATCTACCTGTTTGGAGCTGCATTGACTACTTGCCATCTGAACTTTCATTTCATGCCATAACATCGTTATGTGTTAAGAAAGAGATAGCACTTTAAAAGAAAGTAGGTTGTGGCTTTTTGAAACTGTGCTGAGCCTAAGCTAATGCTGGTAAGGGCTTTTGATACGTCAAAGCGTGATTAAAACTTAGGTGGCGGCTTTTTATTTTTTAGAAACGAAAAACGCTGAATGAAAATACCGAAATAGCCCAACATGGCTAGGGCGAAGCCCACAAATAAAACGAGAAGGCTTAAATAGTAAAGCGTAGTGTGAAGGTGACTTGTGGTAAATAAAAGCAAGACGCCGACAACGAAAAGGGTGAGACCCATTTTAAATCGTTGCCAGCTTTTGTGTATATCTTGCGTTAGCATAAGGTTGAGAACCTATAACGGCTTGGCGTCGCCCTTAGTAGTAAGAGTGCTCACCTGCTTGGTGTTCTGTTGCATCGCGTACGCCATTTAGCTCGCCTGCAAACTGTTCAAGCATTTGTTTTTCAATGCCATCTTTAAGCGTTACATCAACCATAGAGCAACCGTTACAGCCACCACCAAACTGAAGTACAGCATAGCCGTCATCAGTGAGTTCGGTAAGTACAACTTGGCCGCCGTGGTTAGCTAGCTGCGGATTAATTTCCGACTCGATCATGTAATTAATACGTTCAATAAGCGGCGCATCATCAGACACCTTACGCGCTTTAGCGTTAGGCGCTTTTAACGTGAGTTGCGAGCCCATTTGGTCGGTTACATAATCAATTTCAGCTTCGTCTAAATACGGTGCGCTCTCTTCATCTACGACCGCGTCAAAACCGTTGAACGTTAAGCGTGTGTCAGTCTCTTCCACAGCATCTGGCGGGCAATAGGACACGCCACACTCTGCCGACGAAGTGCCTGGGTTTACGACGAATACACGAATATTCGTGCCAGACTCTTGTTTACTCAACAGTTTTACGAAGTGAGCCTGGGCTTCTTCTGATATAGTTATCATCAGCAAGTCCTACATATTTTGAAATTTAGATTATTGTAACAAATTTACCTGACTAAAACAGTCAGGTATTAATTAAATAAATTATTCCAGTAAATCGAATTTGTTGGGAAGCGTGCTTATAGTACTTACTTCTCAACCATAACAACAAGACGGGAAGCGCTATGTTAGCGAAATTGCATTACTCCGCCAAAAACAGCCGATTTAAATTTGCCGCATTATTGGCCCTCAGCTCATTTGCCTTTGGTGCAGCGATGAGCCATCAAGCATATGCACAGCAAGCCTTAAATTCAACGGTTACCCTTACGCCAGACGTGGGTGGACAGCCGGTTACCGCATACCTACCCGATAGCGTGACGTATAACCCGAATATCCCTACACCGGAATCGGTACTTGGTGCCAACATTGGCGAGTGGCATGTTCGCCACGACCAAGTCGTGAATTACATGAAGGTATTAGCCGAAAAGTCCGATCGTATCACCCTTGAGGAAACCGGTCGCACTCATGAAAATCGTCCGCTTTTGTTGTTGACTATTACGTCGCCTTCAAACCGCAAGAATATCGAAACACTTCGAAAACAGCACATTAACGCTATGGAAAGTGGCGACAAGGTCGGTAGCGACGCACCGCTAGTTTTCTATATGGGTTACAGTATTCACGGTAATGAACCCTCGGGCACAAATGCCTCGCTTGCACTGGCTTATTACCTCGCTGCTGGCGAAGGTAAAGAAATTGATGCCTTGTTAGACAATAATATTGTGCTGTTCGACCCGTCTTTCAACCCCGATGGTCTATCACGCTTTGCTCAGTGGGCGAATATGCACAAGGGAAAGCAGTTGGTTTCTGACAGTCGTCACCGCGAACATGACGAAGGCTGGCCCTCTGGGCGCACCAATCATTATTGGTTCGACTTAAACCGCGACTGGTTGTTATTGGCCCACCCGGAGTCGCAAGCACGTATTAAGCAGTTCCATAAATGGCGCCCGCATATACTGACCGACTTTCACGAAATGGGTACCGATAGCACCTACTTCTTTCAGCCCGGTGTTCGCTCGCGCAAAAACCCTTTAACGCCAGATGAAAACGTAACGCTAACCGAGGCCCTTGCGCAATATCATGCTGCTGCCTTTGACGAGCAAGGGGAACTGTATTTCACTCAAGAAGCTTTTGATGACTTTTATGCAGGGAAAGGGTCAACTTACCCTGATCTGCACGGCAGTATAGGTATTCTTTTTGAGCAGGCCAGTTCACGAGGTCACCTTCAGGACTCTATCAATGGCAAGCTTGCCTTCAAAGACACCATTGCCAATCAAATTACCACGTCTCTAAGCACCTTTAGAGGCGCATTGGCAAATAAAGCCGCAATTCTTGATTACCAAACTGGGTTTGTTAAAAGCACCCAATCGCTTGCTAAAAAGGACGAACATTCCGGCTTTGTAGTTGGTGTGTCAAACGATACTGGCCGCTTTAATGCGTTTATCGCGCTGCTAAATCAGCATCACATCCGCTATGAAGTGCTAACAGAAAACCATGAGGTGAATAAGGTTCGCTATAGCGCAGGTCAGGCGATATATATTCCCACAAATCAGCCGCAGTATCGTTTGGTTAAATCTATTTTTTCAACGCAAACGTCGTTTGAAAACAATACTTTTTACGATGTGTCCACGTGGAATTTAGCGTTAGCTTTTAACTTAGACTATGCGCCTTTGGACAAAGGCGATGCGCGCGGTCTCGAGTTAGGTGCTAGAGACACGCTAAAGCAAGCAACGCTAAATTCAATTCAAAGCGATGCTTATGCCTACGCATTTTCTTGGCAGCACTACTATGCCCCGGCCATGCTTCAAACCCTACTTGAAGCCGGCGTTAAAGTGCGTAGCAGCGAAAAGCCCTTTTCTGCCGTTCAGTACAATGGCAAAAATATCGCGCTGCAGCCAGGCAGTATCATTATTCCTAAAGGCTTAGGCCAGCCGGAAAATGTGGCGTTTATTCTTAAAAGCGTACAGCAACAGCTGCAGGTACCAGTATTTAGCCTTCGCAGCGGCTTAACGCCTACCGGAAACGACTTAGGCAGCAGAAGCATGAAGCCGGTAGCTTTACCACAGGTGCTTATTGTTGGTGGAGAAGGGGCCAGTGAATATGAAGCGGGTGAGATGTGGCACTACTTCGATACGAAGGTCGGCCTGCCTGCGAGCATTGTAGAGCAGCACAATGTGGCGAGGGCGCTAAGCGACCCCAGTGTAACCTACACCCATATTTTGTTTCCAAGTGGCCGCTATCACTTCTCTGATTCGGAAAACGAAAAGATAGAAGACTGGGTTAAAGCGGGCGGTGTAGTCATCGGACAAAAGTCTGCGCTGCGTTATTTCGCCGAGCATAAGTGGCTGGATATCGAAATGGTTAGCCAAGAGAGCATAGATAATGCGTTTGATGACAGTGAGCTTAGCTATAAGGATGGCGCCTCGCTTTACGCTAGAAAGTTAGTGGCGGGGGCTGTTTTTGAGGCCAATATCGATAAATCACATCCTTTATTCTACGGCTACGATGACGATACACTGCCAATGTTTAAAACCAACAATATGATAGTTGATGCCAGCAATTCGCCATTTGTCACCCCAGCGCGCTATACCGATGAACCGTTAATGGCGGGGTTTAGTGATAACGCTATGGTCGCTTTAATGGCAGAGTCTACGGCCGTTACAACGCAAAAAATGGGGCGTGGTGTGGTTATAGGCTTTACGGACAATACGCAATTTAGAGGGTATTGGTATGGCACAAATAAAATGCTTGCGAATGCGATTTATCAATCTCACTTCATTCGGTAATGCACGACGGCAGCAGTCAGTGTAAGCGGTAAGTGGGCGCTCACTAAGGTGGGCTATTTGGCCGCGCCGCTTACGCGTATTGAAATAAGCTGCTTTTCGGCGGCGGCGTGAACGCCGCTGCCCACACTTGAACCGTTATCTTCGGGTAGCGCATTTTTAACTGCTTACTCAGCGTGTTCACTGTTACCCCAGTGGTGAGTACGTCATCAACAATAGCGACGGTGAGGTCACGTCCGTTTTTCTTGTGTCCCAGAGCCTTGATTGAGTGGTCTATGCAGGAGGCCGATAAGTGAAATACGCGGCTTGCATTTTCTGCCCTTGCTACTCTAGATAGGTGGTGCTGTACACTCAATCCCTGTCTTCTGGCCCATTGGTGATCAATCGGGATACCAAATGTATAGCTAAGCTGATGGCTTAATACGGCGGCTTGGTTGTAGTGTCGTGTGGCTAATCGCCATGCACTAATAGGAACCGGAAGGAGTAAATGAGGCACTGTTAGCGTGCACTGTCGCTTTTTATGGACAAACCAGTGACTTAACACTTTTCCTGCGGTAAGGGAATGCGTAAACTTCAACTGGTGAACCAGCGATGACATGGGCCATGTATGAAGCCCTAGCACACTAAGTGCATCGTAGTGGCTATGCTTGACGTGGCCTGCAACAGGGCCGTAGTGAAGTAGATTACTTCCGTGTAACCGCTCATCGAAAAAAAAGATGTCATCTTCACACCAGTGACATACTGGCGCAGGACTTGCCTGATAACATAGCAAGCATGAAAGGTTCATAGTGTTGATTCCATCAACTTCCTTGAATTGTCGAACGTCGACCTATTTTCATCATTACGTGTAGTCTCAAAAAACACGTTACAGCCAGAGGAGGTGTAAATGGAAAGTTTGCATACAAACGGCGAGCTTGTCACCCGTACAAAGGGTACAGGCGTAGATCTTGTATTTCTTCATGGATGGGGGATGAATAGCGGTGCGTTCACATCCTTCCTTCCCTACTTAAGCGATAACTTTCGCGTGACTACTATTGATCTTCCCGGGTTCGGAGAGAATGCGGGTATCGTTCCTTCCCCGTATAATGCAGATTCGCTGGCGCAGGCTGTAGTGAATAAACTACCAGAGCGATGCGTCGTGGTTGGCTGGTCTTTAGGTGGGTTGGTTGCGCAGAAGCTTGCCCTATTAGCGCCTGAAAAACTTACCGGTCTCGTCACCATCGCCTCAACGCCGCGTTTTATTGCAGGGCCTTGTTGGCCTGGTATTGCAGCCGATTTACTCTCTATGTTTGAAGCGCAGCTTGAGAAAAACTATCAAAAAACCCTAGAACGCTTCTTGGCTATCCAAGCGATGGGAAGTGAAACCGCTAAGCAGGATATTAAAGCCATTAGGGAACAGGTAACCCAATTCCCTGCTCCTGCGGAAGAAGCGCTTAAAAAAAAGGGCTTCGCATGTTGTCTACCGAAGATATGCGACAAGATGTGGGGCGCATAACTGTGCCAACACTGCGCCTTTACGGAAGATTAGACAGCTTGGTGCCGACTAGCGGAATTGACAGAATATGTGAGCTGCATCCGCAGGCTGATACGGTGGTGTTGCCTCATGCTTCTCATGCACCATTTATTTCCCATCCTCAGCAAACCGCTGACATCCTGTTTCGTTTCATGGCAGGTATTTACCAGCAAAAGGCATCTTAATCTGATTGGCATGAATTGCGCTCCTGACTTTTATAATCAGGAGCTTATTTCGTACAGCTTCCTTTAAATTGGGTAAAATAAAAAGCACCTTCTGACAAAGGTTTAATACGCTGCGTTAAGTCTTAGCTTTTCATTTGTGTAAAAGTGGTCAATAATTGCACATGAGAGAGTAGAGGTAGTGTATGACAGGTATTGACGGTAACAGTGCAAGTTCTGCATTTGTAGCGGCCCAGTATGGCTTACAAAGTGCTAGCGAAGGTATTTCGCAGGCGGCATCTAGTATTGCCCAACGTACAGCTGAAGATGCTGTGGCCCCAGCGCAGCCAATCCAGCCCAATACGGCTGCTAACGGCACCAACAACACCTCATCTAGCGCAACACGATTGACAGATGATCTCATCGCGTTGAACGTAAATGAGCGAAACGCGCAAGCCTCTGCCAAAGTGCTAGGCGTAGCCGACGATATGCTTGGCACTATTATCGACGTTCTGGCGTAACGGGAGCGCTCACGGTGAATATAATTACACCTATCCTTAACGCCATTGCCTATCCCACCGCTAACATCAATACCGAGTCTGCGCGCAGAGACAATGTGCAGCGTGAAACCATACCTCAAGCATCAGATGCTGAGCAAGGTGCGTCTCAGAAAGGGCTGGGGTCTGAAGCTGACAAAGCGAAAAGTCCAGGACAACCTCCTGCTCCCGTTACCTATGAACGACCGCAAATTCAATCTGAACTGCAAGCAGCATTTCAAAATGTATTTGGGCAGGAAAAAGATAATGCTCAGGATGAAAGTGCGGGTAAACAGAACGCCAAAGACCAGCAGCAATCTGACCAGTCAACACAGCAAGCACAGGAAGAACAACAAGAGCAGCAAGACGCCGCGGAAATTGAGCAGCTAAAAGCCCGCGATCAGGAAGTAAGAGTCCACGAACAGGCCCATGCTTCAACGGGCGGCCAATATGCTGGTGCGCCTCAGTATGAGTATACAACAGGCCCAGATAATAAGCGCTATGTGACCGACGGCGAGGTGTCTATTGATGTCTCAGAAGAAAAAACGCCAGAAGAAACGTTGAAAAAGATGGAACAAGTGCGAGCTGCCGCTCTCGCGCCCGCTGAGCCTTCTTCACAAGATTTAAAAGTAGCGGCAGAGGCATCTCAAAAAGCCACTGAAGCTCGCAGCGACATTGCTAAAGGGCAGCAAGCCCAAGGCAATGATACCGCTCAAAGTGCTTTAGATACGAATATTGATAGCAGTATCACACCACAAACTGATATTGCACAAGAAGCTGGCTCTGTCACCAATGAAGATATACCGACCGACTCAGCACCGAACGCTGTGCTATCGTCCCAACCCCAGTTTGCTGACTCTACTTCAAGCGCGGGTAGCGCCAATGATGATTCTCAGTTTATGCAGGCGAGAATTGGGCGTATTCAAAGTGCTTATTTACAGGCGTACACGCCATCTGCTGAAGGCCTTTCGCTTCAGGCTTAAGCACCTGCACGCTTCACTGACATAACTTCCACGTACACGTGCTTTTTACTGCAAATACCGCCCGCTTCAATAATCTAAAATTGCTTTGGTAAAGGGGTATTTAGGGGAGCCACCGGTAATATCGGTAAGCACTGAGTTCATGGTGTCTACGTCGCTATCAAAGCCACCGTGTGAGGTCGCCGCGGTAGAATCACCTTCTTTCCCTTCACTATACTTGAACGTTACATTAGCAATTGGCGCATTAAAGGCCGCCATACCTAGTAATGGCATTGCCGTTTTCGACTCAAAGGCATTCGATACGAGATAAAGCAGTGATTTTTGGTAAATACGCGCCACGTGGTCGTCTTTCTCTAAAGGCCCGGATAAGTTATAAACCGTTGTTGAAGCAATATGCTCACTTTCAATTAGCGGAGCCAATGTTTCATTAAACAACGGATAGCTTATTGCCGGCGCCATTAAATGTAGACTATCTACTTTGAGCGTTTCATCAATTTTAAATAGACGAGCAAGGCTATGAGCTTGAAAAATAGAGCCCGCTGAGTGACCCACTATGTGAAGTTGAATGTGCGTGCTATTTTTTAAATAGTCGGCCAGTCGGGTTAAGAAATAGGTACCATCGGAAGTGACGCGGGTGAAAGGCGTACAGGCATCCGACTTCATTTCTCGCCATAGAGCGCCGCCTACTTTTCTTGTAGCCCACTCTAAAATACGGTCTGTGTAATCAGTAAACGCGCCAACTTTGTTACTCAGTTCTTGGTTCTTAAAGCCTAAAATATCTTTTAATTCTTCCAGCATGCCGGTGTCATACATAAAATGTATGGGATATACCTCGTTTTTAAGAAAGGTATCTTTCATGGCGGCAATACGCTTAGCCGAGGCCTTTATGCTATTTAGCCCGCCGTGGGCGTAAAGCATTACGTGCTTATGTTCACTTTGAGATAGTTTTTCAATAATGGTGTCGACGTGATTTTTATTGCTCCAATACTTGCTGGTTGTATCGAAGTGCCCGTCGTCGAAGTGAACGAAATGATCTTGAATACTCACCCGCGGCGTAGAGCGCGAGAATAGCCCTTGTGCAATAGAGCGAGTGGCTTGGTGAAAGGTGCCAGTGCCGGCAATCGGTAGCGCTAGCTGCACTACCCACGCATCCATTACATTTAGCGCCCAATCGTCGTAGCGCCAAAGGGCAAGCCCAGATTTCTTCCAGTCAGCGCCCCATGAATTTTGAATCCAAAAGCCTTCGTCGTTATAGCCAACGATGGCAAAAGCATGGCCGCCCATAGGTTCTGGTCTAAGGGTGATGGTATCGCCTTCGCAATTGTTCCAGCCTTCATGAATTCTGGCGGAGACAAAAATAACACCCACTTCATTAAGCGCAGCGTGGAAATCACTAATTTCCCTTTCAATGCGATAGTAGGCCCCTAGCCTGTGATTGCTTGCGTTATTGGCGATAGCAAGTGACATTTCAAACTCATTGCTATGGGTAATGTCTTCGGTAAGTGAAGCATGGCAAACACCGCTGTTATACCAGCCCTTAATTGCGCCGCGGCAGCTAGAACCCTCGTAGGCTTCACCGAGCCATTCATCATGACGCTTTGCCATGGCATAAAGCATCCACGGACTTACGGTCTGTTTTCGACCCTGTTGGCGGTAAATGAAGTTAATAGTGGCAGCAAGGGCGAACCCCGTACATGCCCCGTCTTTGCCTTGATCTAATATGACAAGGTTACCTGGCGGGTCGATAAACGGCTTAAGTGGAGTGAGGTTTGGTTGATAGTAACGGTCCCTAAGATCGGGATAGTCAGCGCTGACATTGAGTGTTTTTTGTGAAACAGGCGAGTTCATTATATCGTCCTTTGATTGCTAGCGTTTCGTTGTCCGAAAGTAGAGCCTTAGAAACAAAGGCTTTGGTCAAAGGCGCAACATTACCCTCGCTATACGTCCACAGCATACGAATTTTGGTTGTAGTGCGACCAACACCTTTCATCATTTCGGTGCTCAGTGCGCACACGAATTACCTTGCGCGGTTAATAATGTAGCAAAAATAACAGGCCTAATGGAAGCGGGATAAAGGTCTGAAATAAACACAGTTAATACAAACAGACCGTCCGTAGCTGCCGCCTTTGGGCAATTGCGCGCTGTGATGCTACCAATAGGGGGGCGTTTAAATTCAAACGTTGCAGGCTGTATTGTTGGCACAGGGGCGTCAGCATCAATAGCACCTTTAGGTAGGTGACGCGTTCCAATGTATGCGGCAATATACGTGCAACTCATAACCAAGACACAGCTTTCAAGACACAGGTTTTAAGACGGACGTCACAATTACGAAACAACATAACTTGAATCGTAAATGTCGTTATAAGTTTTTAGGAAAGTTGTCTGTATTATCATTGTTGTTTTTTTGGTAATGAGATGTGATTTATATGTTTAAAGTAAAGCCGTTGCTATTTTATTGCTTTTCGGTGCTAGCGACATCGTCGGTGGCCACCGCCGCTGACGTACAGATAAATATTGATGTTGATAGCCCAGGGCCGACACTGAATAAAAATATCTATGGCCAGTTTATGGAACATTTGGGCAGAGGCATTTATGAAGGCATTTGGGTAGGTGAAGACTCGAGCATACCTAATCAGGATGGTTTCCGATTAGATGTACTTCAAGCGTTGCGAGACTTAAAAGTACCATTACTGCGTTGGCCGGGTGGCTGCTTTGCTGATGAGTATCATTGGCGAGATGGGATTGGTCCGCAAGATAAACGCCCAAGAACAGTCAATAGTAATTGGGGAGGCGTTATTGAAGATAATGCGTTTGGCACCCATGAATTTTTTCAATTCGCAGAGTTGTTAGGCGCCCAGACTTACGTCAACGGCAATTTGGGAACAGGCAATCCGCGTGAAATGGTAGAGTGGCTGCACTACATGACTTCTGATGCAGATACATCGATTGTTCGCCAGCGCAAAAGAAACGGTCGGGATAAGCCATTTAAAGTGGACTACTTTGCCATTGGCAATGAAAGCTGGGGCTGTGGCGGCAACATGACACCTGAGTATTATGCTGACCTTTACAAGCAGTATTCGGCATTTCTAAAAGCCCCTGAAGACAATCAACCCAAGTTTATTGCCAGCGGTGGTACTGACGACCAAACGGAATGGACAAAAGTGCTCACCGAGAAAATAAAATCCTCGTGGAGTCTAAAAATGGATGCGATAAGCCATCATTACTACACACTTCCGACTGGAGATTGGAGCAATAAAGGTAGCGCCACTGTTTTCCCTGAAAACCAATGGTATTCAGCGATACAGCGCACATTGCAAATTGAAGCATTTATAAAGAAGAACCTAGCCGTTCTTGAAGAAATGGACCCTGAAAATAAAATTGGTTTTTATGTCGACGAATGGGGAACATGGTACGACGTAGATGAGGGGACCAACCCTGGCTTTTTGTACCAACAAAATACATTGAGAGATGCGATTATCGCGGGACTAAATATCCATGTTTTCAATCGTCACGCCGAACGTGTACAAATGACAGTGATCGCGCAGATGGTTAACGTACTGCAAGCGATGATACTCACTGATAAAGAAAGAATGATTTTAACGCCAACCTATCACGCGTTTAAAATGCACATTCCGTTTCAAGACGCGACCTATCTTCCTGTGAGTTTTAGCCAGTCACTATCAAACAATCACGGTGAGATAAGTATTCCAAGTATCAGCGCTTCAGCAGCCAAGGCACAAGATGGCAATACCTATATTTCTATTGTGAATACACAGTTGAATAAAGCAATTGAAGTCGAGCTTAATCAGGTAAAAAAAGTCAATGGGTTAGTATTAACCAGCGATAAAATGGACGAACACAATACCTTTGATAATCCGAACAATATTCAACCTAATGACTACGCCACAGACGTTAAAGATGGCAAGGCCTTCATAGTCGTTCCGGCAAAGTCTTTAATGGTACTTAATTTAGGCCAACTTTAAATAAAAAGTGCGGTGTGAAAAGGCCTGCAAAAGTAGTGGGACGCAAATTCACTTAGGCGTTCAGCTAACGCTTTAATTCAACATTAACGTTTTTTAAAAGAATAGAAAAAATTATGCAGATATTGACGATTAAACATGTTGCGATGACGGTAGCGAGTCTCGCCTTTCTTATGGGCTGCTCACCTAATCAACACGATTCAGTAAGCCTAGATAGTGAATCAGAGGCTGCTAAGCCGCAATCTATTGCTAAATTTAAAGCCTATACAAAGCGATTTGATGGTGAAATAAACATGTCTGAAAATCATGCCACTGGACACGTTGGTGATGTGTTTTTCACCCATTGGAAAGACGGCGGCAAAGCCTCGCTCAAACTAAGCCAAAGCGGAGAATTTGAAGTGAATTGGCAGGGCGGAGGATACAACTATGTGGGTGGCCCTGGTTGGCATTATGGAGATGTGAACCGTGAAATTGGCTATCGCTTTGACGAGGAGAGTGGCGCTAGTTACATCGCACTTTATGGTTGGGGTTACGACAAGAGTATGCCGCAAGACAATCCCGCTCACTTAGTTGAATATTATGTTCTTCAGCGCTGGACTTATGATCCTAGCCAAAACGGCATTTTGGGCAAAACTTTCGTGAGTAATGGCGTTGAATACTCAACATATCGGACTATTCGAGAGCAAAAGCCCTCTATAAATAATACGGCGACTTTTTACCAGTATTGGAGTAAACCGTCTAATCCCATGCCTTTAGGTAAAGACCATAAAATTATTTTTGCCGATCACGTTGCAGCTTGGGCTGATACAGGCTGGATTCTTCCTGATATGAACAATCTTGACGCAAGCGACGACCCTACATATCAAGTTATGGCGGTAGAAGTGTTTAACCCTGCAAAAGACGGTAAGGCGACCGGTAAAGTGTGGGATGCTAGTGCTCAACTTTAACTCAGCTGCCTAACCTGCGCAGGTGTAATCTTGTGTTAATTATCGACTTTGATTAGCCGATGCCGACGGTGACGCACCAATATTTTTAAAAGCGCTCGTCACCTGCTCCGGCAATACTATATTCACGTTTTTTGGAATATGGCGCTGTAATTCAAATCGCTTTAAATCAGGAGACAAGAAGACTGTTCTGGGGTCCCCATAAATCAATTGGCCATCGGCTTCATATTCAGCAGTGCTGCCTTGCAATTTCTCGAGTGTCTTTATCTCATAATTGCAGGGCTCTGATTTATCGGTAGACAGTGTTATCAGCGGCTGTTGGTTTTCAGGTTTAACATAAGCGTTTCCGTTAAGCTCAGCAAGCTGAGCGGTTTCGTATTGGAGGCATAAACTGTCCTCTTGATCTACACTGAGCAGAGGGCCTTGGTGATATGCATCTGCCGTCAACAAATTATTGCTTACGGTATGACCATCTCGCTCAAAAACATCGGGCCCTGTCTCTGGGTGCCAGCCAAAGTGGTCATCTGTCGCACTGCGTGCTGTTCTAGTAAATCGAAGCGTACTATTTAAAAACGTATTATGCGCAATATCGACGTTCGCTGAGTTTAATACCCACACACCTAGGTCGTTATTTACAAATACATTACCAACGGCTGTAATGCCATCCGATATTTCAAAAAACAATCCCGCCTGCGTGTTTTCAACATAGTTATTGATAAATAGGCCTTCGCGGTTTCCTACATCGTACCAGACGCCCTTTGATGTCGGATGATTAATAATTAAGTTATCCCGCACTGTTACTCTGTGCGTTTGATTAATGATTTTCACTGCAGAAACATAATATCCAGTGATATTCTCAATATCGTTACGCTGAATGATATTTTTTTCCAGTAAGACGTCTGAAGAACCAATAATGTAAATGCCTTCAGTGCTGGTATCAGAAATTAGAGAGTGTCTGATTACCAAACCGTCACCGCGAAAATAGCCTGCGACACGCGAACAATATGAAATGGTGACATTCTCTAGTAGCGTGTTCACGACTTCTTTACCATAGGTCGAAGGGTCGGCAACGCCTATTGGTTCATCTACCGGCTCATCTTCTGGTAAAAAGGTACGTTTACCTTCTATACCGATAGCTCGCCATGCGTATTGAGTGAACGTAATACCATAGATTTTAGGGCCAACTTTATCATTTTGCTTATTGTGGACGTTCTTCGCTGTGCGCAACAATGCCGTATCGTAAGCGGTGATTTCGATTAATTTGTCATCTGGATCAATACCGATGTAAACCAGCTGCTTTTCATAATCAATAAAAAACGTATTGGGTGTTATCTCATCGATACTGCCAGCCGACTGTAAAAATTCACCATCAATAAACACCATGTCATTATTAAAACGATGCAGCGGCGTTTTATCTATGTGGCGCTCCTGTCGCCACCAAAACATGGGTTTAGAGGGAAATAAGGTTTTCCAGTTCGTAACCCACACATTGTCTTGTTGCTTTTCCCACGTCGAGGCTACTTGAGTCCCTTTCAAAATGGGTTTTTCGTCTTTGTAGGGTTGTAACGTGATCCCTTGATTAAGTTTTAAATCGCCAGTTCGGTAAGTTCCACCTCTTAAAACTATTGCATCGCCTGTTACCACTCTACTTATTGCTGAATCAAGTGTAGTGGGCTCATCAAGTGTTAAGCCACTCGCATGGGATAGTCCTTCTGGAGATACAAAATAAATTGTCTTAGCGTTTGGAAGCGCATAGCTCTTTGAGATCGGTCCATAAGGTCCACCAGAAAATTGCGCTTTTGCAGGCATGACCGAACTGAGTCCAAAGGCCATGACGATGAGTCCGAGCCGGAGCCAAGTGTTCATAACAACTGTTCCTTTAATATTGATGAGTTAAAGAAAATCAGTATAGAGGTTAGTGAATAGCGATGAATCTATATTTACCGTATTAACAAATAATCGAAATGAGGTTAACAAATTCAGTAATATGTGTTGCTCCGCTTTCTACTAGCATAATTAAAAATCAATTCAAAAGTAGGAAAGAAGGGAACAAAAATGAGGCTAAAGCTCTTGTGCGGCAGTGTGTTTTTAATCAGTGCTTTAACAGTTAAGGGGCAATCATCTCCCCCTATGAAAATTAATGATTCAGAGTATTTTGAGGCTCCAGGAGCCAATGTGTTGGTATATAGCAACTGGTACGATGGGCTGTTTAGCGATTCAAAAATAAGTGGCATTGAAATTATTCAACACGGCAAGCGTATCGCCACTAATGGGGACGTCAGGCTAAATGATACTCCTGAACAGTGGGACAGTATTCCTACCTTCATCAAGCGCGATGTTGACCCAGAAAAAGGCGTCATTAGCGCATCACTGTATTATCCAGAACATAATTTTAATTTCAGCGTTAATGTTACATCGACGGAAGAGCAACTCAACATCAGCGTACACACTGATGCCCCTTTGCCCGAGGAGTTAGTGAGTAAGGCGGGGTTTAACCTCGAATTTATGCCTTCGGCATATTTTAATAAGGCGTTTGTCGCCGATGACGCAACTGGCACATTTCCGCTCTACCCCTCTGGATTAAAAGAACAAAACGATTTACAGGCGCCAACCCCGCTTGCGACGGGGCATCATTTAGTATTGGCCCCAGAAGACGCAGAACGCAGAATAAGTATTGAATCGAAACAGCAACCTATCTATTTGTATGATGGAAGAACAAAGGCACAAAATGGATGGTTTGTTGCCCGGTCGTTATTGCCAGCGCATAAAAGCGGTAAAGTACTTGAATGGTCTCTTAACGTCAACGGCAAAGAAGATTGGCAGCGGACACCGATAATTGGGCACTCTCAAGTAGGCTACCACCCTAATCAAAACAAAATTGCGGTTCTTGAACTCGACCCAAAACATGTCATAGGCGAGAACACGGTTTCCTTACTCAAAGTTATGCCTTCGGGCGAAAAGAAGGCAGTCATGTCTGAAAAACCGAGTCGTTGGGGACAATACAAACGTTATCAATATGCAAAATTCGATTTTTCAGCCGTACGTGAAAATGGTCTTTATCAGCTTAGGTACAATGCAACAACCACTGCTCCGTTCAGAATTAGTAATGATATTTACGACAACGCTTGGCATCCCACACTGGACGTATTTTTCCCGGTTCAAATGGACCATGTTCTCGTGAATGAAGCGTATCGAGTTTGGCATGGAGCTTCACACTTAGACGATGCTTTGCAGGCACCGGTAAACCACACGCATTTTGACTTATACGCTCAGGGGCCGACAACTGACACACAATTTGCGCCTTTAGAGCATGTACCAGGGTTAAATATTGGCGGATGGTACGATGCGGGTGACTACGATATTCGTACGCAGTCACAATACAGGGCCGTACTAGGGCTTGTTGAGGTTTGGGATCAGTTTACGCCTAAACGCGATACTACCTTAGTTGATTACAACCGAAAATTTGTTGATATTCATGTTCCAGATGGCAAACCAGACATACTTCAGCAAATTGAACACGGTACATTGGCACTGCTTGCACAACACCGAGTTTTTGGCAGAGCAATAAATGGCATCATCGTGCCTAGCATCTCCCAATATACTCATTTGGGTGATGGCATCACCATGACCGACAACATGGTATACGACGCCACAATGACGCCGTCGCAAGCGGATGGCAAGCACAGCGGTATTCCTGACGATAGATGGGTATTTACTAGCCGCTCTTCCGCCGTTAATTATGGTTCTATTGCTGCTTTAAGTGCTGCTGCTCGAGCAATACGAGAATATAACCCTAAGCTCGCTACAGAAGCACTGAAAAGAGCAGAGTTAGCTTGGGAGGAAGAGCAATCTCACCCGCCCTTTTTATTTCACCACGGCAATACCACAGGTGGGCGGCTTAATGCAGAGAAGCTTACGGCGGCAGCAGAACTATTGATGACCACGGAAAGTGAGCATTACAAACAAGCAATCAATACCCTTTGGCCAGAAGTAGAGGCGCATTTTGCGCAGCACATTGGTACTTTAATTCGATTAATACCTTTAATGGGAGAGAAATATAAGCAAAAAATTGCAGGACTGGCTAAAGACTATGTGAATGAAGGCAAACACATTACGCAAGATAGCCCGTTTAATGTCACTATTACCGAAGGTGGATGGGCAGGAAATGGACGAATAATACGCGATGCTATTCATCACTACTATTTGGTTAAAGCGTTTCCGGGGTTACTTGAGCCCGATGCTGTTTTTGATGGGTTGCATTATCTCTACGGGACACATCCAGATTCAGATATCTCCCTAGTCTCAAATGTAGGTACTGTCTCAAAAAGCGTGGCGTACGGTATGAATCGCGCCGATTTTTCATTTATCTCTGGGGGTGTTGTTCCCGGTATTTTAATAATTAAACCGGACCTGCCAGAAAATAATGAAGAATGGCCATTTTTCTGGGGTCAAAATGAATACGTAATAAATATCGCAGCGTCATATATTATGCTTGTGCATGCTGTTGATGACTTGCTGAGTAGCTCTGCGAAATAGCCCTAAAACGGGCTATTCTCAGTAGCAGATTAGCCCTGCATTTCTTCAAGCTCATTCCCCGCTGTTTCGCGAATAAACTTGATTACGAAGAAGATTGAAAGCAGTGCACAGGTTGTGTAAATACTGTAAGCGCCCGCTAAACCAATCCCGGTTAGCATCAGCGGGAAAGTCATGGTGACTGCAAAATTGGCCAGCCATTGTGCTAAACCACTCACAGCAAGGCCAGAGCCTCTGATTTGGTTGGGAAACATTTCACCTAGTAAAACCCACATTACAGGCCCCCAGGATAAGTTGAAAAAGAACACATAAGCATTTGCACTAATTAGCGCAACACCACCTAATCCGCCAAGAATTAAGTTTCCGTTGATGTCGCTAGTTGAGTTGACGAAGGTGAACACCATTAAGGCAAGCGAAATGGTCATTCCTATTGATCCAATGACAAGAAAAGGCTTGCGGCCCCATCGGTCAATAAAAAACATGGTGATAACGCAGCCTGCAATACTGACTGCGCCCGAAATAACGTTAATTAAGAGTGCATCACCTTCTGAAAACCCAACAGCCTGCCATAGCACCGCTCCGTAGTAAAAAACAACGTTTATTCCCACAAGCTGTTGAAACGTGGCTAACCCAATACCTACCCATATAATGGGACGTATGCGCTTTTTCGTTTTGTCGATTAAATCTGAAAAGCTTGGTTTGCGATCCTCTTTGACCAAAGATGCTTCAATCTCATGAAGTTTCCTGCGCCCCGACTCTTGACCATACAACTTTTGTAAAATGGTAAGCGCGCGTTGATTACTTTGTTTCATAACCAAAAAGCGCGGGCTTTCAGGAATAAATATTAAGGTTGCAAGAAATATAACGGCTGGACACAACTCTATCCAGAACATCCACCGCCATGCTTCATATCCCCACCAAAAAGTGGCTGTTGATACCCCCGCCATATTGGCTACCACATAATTACTGACGAATGCGCTAAACAACCCGAAAATAATGGCAACTTGCTGAATGGTAATAAGCTTGCCGCGTATAGTAGCGGGGGCAATTTCACTAATATAGGCGGGCGCGATCACGGATGCAGCGCCCACTGCCAAACCGCCTAGAACACGATAAACCACAAACTCGACAGAGCTTATTGCTATCCCCGATCCCCATGCACTCGCAATAAACAGTGAAGAGGAAAGCAAAAGCACAGTTTTTCGCCCGACTATGTCTGCAAGCCGTCCCGCTATGAAGGCACCAACTCCACATCCAAGCAACATGCTGGCTACGTTAAACCCTGTACCCACTGAATCAGAATTGAAAGCCAGTTTCAGCCCGTCAACCGTGCCATTAATGACACCGCTATCGAAACCAAACAGAAAGCCACCTATTGTAGCCACTACACTGATAAGAAAAATAAAAGTAAGGTTTTCTTTTTCTTTGATATCTTTCACAAAACTACCACCTAAAACTTAATATGAGAGTACTACAATTGGCAGCTCGCCTGCCCCTGATTTGCCACTACCTTAATTTTATTTAGCTGAATTGATGCCGATCCTATGACCTCTAATTCAAATGGGACTTTTATATTTTTCATATCAGCGCCTATATCAGCAAAACAACTGAGTTTTATAAAGCCCTGCTGCCATCCGTCACCTGCTTTTTCTTGCAGTGTCTTCGTCACGTCCAGGGGTGACTTGCATTGATTTTCGCATCCTAGCTTTATCGAGGCGCGTTGTAAGTTTGCTGACAATACTCGGTAGTCTATCTGTATAGCCATATCACCATTCGACTGACGCTCCAGGTCAACCGGCTCGCCTTCTATTAAAAAGCGGCCTTGACCTAACCAGTTCACAATAATCGAATCTTCCTGGGCGAGATAATCTGCCGACTCAACACTGATGTTGCCGCCCGCACTACTGCTTGTTCCCTGAAGGTATTGACTGCGACCTTTGGCATCGCTCAACACTAATCGCCATGGGGATACCGCTGCACCAGAAAGTAAAAAGTTTGAGATGTGATAGTCGCTTAATGTTGCTGCTTGCGTTTCATTGAGTTGTTCAACGTTCACATTGTCAGTCACAGAAAGTCCATACCCCAAAGCAAACAAGGGGTCATAATCGGCTCCTTCGGCATTCAAGACATCTTGGTCTGCGCTCTTTGGCCACGAAAAACTTAAGCGTCCAACGAAGTCATGCTCAATTTTTTCTTGCTCGTTACGCATTATGACGTCTGCAATGCCGCCGCCTTCGGAACCGGGCAACCAAGCTGCAATAAACGCATCAGACGCATTTATTTCTGGGTTCACCCATAACGGTCGACCAGAAATAAATATAGAAACAGTAGGGATATTTAACGCTTTGAATTTTTTAAGAACTTCTAATCCAGTGTTATCCGTGAAATCTACGTGGGGTCTATCACCTTGAAACTCTGCGTAAGGCTGTTCACCGAAAACCACAATCGCCACATCCGGTCGTACTTCAAATTCACCCTCAGGGTGATAATCGACGGTACCCTGGCTATCTGTTACTGCCTCTTTAATAGCAGCAAGAATGGACTGTCCATTGGGAAAGTCGCTATTGGCGTTACCTGTACCCTGCCAGCTTAACGTCCAGCCCCCGCTAGCTTGGCCAATATTGTCAGCGGCTGTGCCCGCAACAAGAATTCGTTGATTCGGGCTAAGCGGTATCAGTTGCCTGTTGTTTTTTAACAGCACCAGTGATTTTCTAACCGCCTCCCTTGCCACGGCACGATGAGATTCAGACCCCAAAAGCTTATAGTTACCTGCTAGTGGTCTTGATGAGGGTAAACCTGCATCGAACAAACCCGCTCGCAGTTTTACTCTGAGTATTCGAGCCACAGCCTGATCTAAACGGGCTAACGTAATTTCTCCTGACTTTACTTGCTCGAGAGTATTTTGATAGAGCTGCTTCCAGCTATCTGGCGCCATAAACATATCAAGGCCTGCGTTAAACGCATTGGCACAAGAGACATTGGTACAGCCTTCGACTTGACCGTGCCCGTTCCAGTCACCCACTACAAAGCCATCAAACCCCATTTGATCTACCAATACATCAGTCAGCATGGTCTTATGCCCGTGCATTTTTATACCGTGCCAGCTATTAAATGACGCCATTATTACCTGCACGCCGGCTTGTATTGCGGGAGGATAACCAGCGCCGTGGACATCGCGCATTGTTATCTGATCGTCCACGTTGTCGCCTTGGTCTTGACCATTAAGCGTACCGCCATCACCAATAAAGTGTTTAGCGGTTGATATAATATGATGTGAATTTAAAAACTGGTCCGTGTTCACTTTTCCCTGAATACCGGAAACGAGTGGCTCAGCATAGCTTGCAACAATAGCCGGATCTTCAGAAAAGCTTTCGTAGGTTCTTCCCCATCTGCTATTTCGTGCCACAGCCAAGGTTGGTGCGAATGTCCAGTCTAACCCCGTTACTCGCATTTCAGTGGCCGTAACCTTTCCTATTTTTGCCATTAGTAAAGGGTCGTTGGCCGCGCCTAGCCCAATGTTGTGAGGGAAAATAGTTGCACCCACAATATTGTTATGACCGTGTACAGCATCACTTCCCCACAATAGGGGAATGCCGACTCTACCGTCGGATTTATCCGTAGACGCCAGCCAAAATTTATCAGCTAACGCTAACCACTTTTCTGCTGATGCACGATTATTATTCTCGGGTGCAGAATTCCCACCATTTAATACAGCGCCTAAATAATATTCTCGTACTTCGTTGGGGGTAACAGAATTGATGTCAGCTTGAATAATCTGCCCCACCTTTTCTTCCACCGTCATCGCGTTGAGTAACGCAGCGATTTTCTTTTCGTGCTCACGGTTTACCGTTAACGGAGATTGCTGCGAAGGCCACGCCTGTGGCTGTATATTACTGATGTCTTCTTGATAACTTGTTGTGTTCGTCTTTTCCATACCAGAGCAAGAGGAAACCAAAAACACAAAAGCGAATGCAATACTATGATGAACCTTTGACATCTCTTGAAACCATCAAAAATTATTAATGCTGCAATACTGCCAGAAAAAATAAGCGTCACTACGTTACGCAGAAAAAACACAAACGACTTACCACAATTCGTAAACAGAATATTTACATACTGCGATAACATATCGTTGTTCTATCTAAAAACTTTCCATCATACCCTTGGCACTTCCCTTGTATTGAATGGGTTTGTGAGCAGAAAGCAGTTGGAATACAAAAAGGTGCGGTGTCAGCTATCGAGCGTAAATTTGAGTTCGGAAGCGTTGACGCATTACGGGCCTAAATTTGCTTTGTCATCTTTTCATACAGTCAGAACCTAAGGATACACATGCATTTATTCATCATTCATCTAAACATGCATCTTTAACCCGTTGCCAGATAAGTCCTCTGTTACCTTCAATTAATTGGTTTACACGGGTACGACACTTGGAAATAACGCAGACAGAAAGCAAAAAATAACAGATTATGAAAATCATCGAACTTAAATCTGGCTCAATGTGTGTCAGCATAAGTAATTTGGGGGCTCGCATTTTAGGTTGGCAGACATTAGTCAATGGCAGCTATCGGCCGATTGTGCTTCAGTATAATAATGAAGGGGATTATTTATCCGACCGATTTTATCTCGGTTCCATCGTTGGCCCATACGCAAACAGAATAAAGAATGGGCGGGTAAATATTAAGGAAGACAAGGTATTACATCTTAATTGTAATGAAGGGCTTAATCATTTGCACGGAGGAAAAAACGCAATAGATAAGCAGACATGGCAAATCGTTTATTCCTCGCAGAGCGCTGTATTGCTGGAATTAGTTATTCAGGATATGTGGAATGGCTATCCTGGAGCGCTAGAACTTAAAGCTGAATATACGTTAGAAAATCAACAGCTTCGACTTCGCTTAAGTGCACAGTCGGAGAAAGACACAGTAGTGGGCATGTCAGCCCACAGTTACTTCAATCTCAATGGTACCAACAGTCATCGAAATGGTTTAGAGCAGTGGCTTAGCACGTCTGCAACTCACGTAAATACTACCGATATGTACGGACTTCCAAATCGCCCAGCTCAGCCAATAAGGCATACGCAGTATGACTATTCAACTCGTCAATTGTTAGCTCAACAAAAAGGGGCTGAGGTGCTCGACAACAATTTCATTTTTTCAAATCCGCATTCCGAGACAATATTAGAAAGTTTCGATAGGGATTTAAAGTTGTCGGTATCTTCAGACTACCCTGCCATGCAGATCTACACCGGAGGTCATTTACGTGAGCCTTTTTATAAAAACCAGAGCGTTTGTATAGAGCCGCAGTTCGGTCCTGATATGCCTAACTGTAAAACTCATCCGTTAGGATTACTTCCAGCAAATACGCTTCAACAACATACAATTAACTATACAGTTACCACAGCTTGATATCCCACCCGTTATCAACATTATAGAAATAAAGCGGTAAGCGCTGGTGGGATTGCCGATGGTAATACTTAAAGAAGGTATTATCTCAATAAATTTCCTATAGTTTATCAGCAAGCATGTTTTCCAGTTTTTGCTGATCGATAGCGAAGTTACGTATGCCTTCGGCAAGTTTCTCTGTCGCCATTGCGTTTTGATTCATCTGCCAACGAAACGTTGCTTCATCTATTGGTGTAGGGGGAACTTCGTGTTCTTCTTTATCGATAAGCTTGCGAGGCAGCGGATCTGAACAATTGGCTAGTGCCTCTAGAAGCTGTGGACTGATAGTTAATCTGTCACATCCTGCCAGCGCCTGAATCTCACCAATATTTCTAAAGCTTGCTCCCATAACCACGGTTTTATAACCATGGACTTTATAATAATTATAGATTTCGGTGACTGATTTAACACCAGGATCATCTTCAGGTGAGTACTCAGTAACGTTATGATAAGACTTGTACCAGTCTAATATTCTGCCCACAAACGGCGATATCAAATACACGTTTGCTTCGGCACACGCCCTTGCCTGCGCAAAGCTAAACAAGAGAGTAAGGTTACAATGAATGCCTTCTTGCTCTAATTGTTCAGCCGCTTTAATTCCTTCCCACGTCGACGCCATTTTTATAAGAATACGAGATTTATCGACGCCTTCTTCTTCATATAGCCTTATGAGTTGCCTGGCCTTATCAATAGTGGCTAAGGTATCGAAAGACAGTCTAGCATCCACTTCTGTAGAGACTTTTCCAGGCACAGACTCGCTTATTTCTTTGCCAATAAGTACACAGAGCATGTCATTGGCGTACATTATTTGCCGCGCTTTTTTATTGGTTTGTGCCCTTGCCCAGCTCAGGGATTTATCAATTAAGTGTTGATATTGGGGTAAAGAAGCGGCTTTTAAAATTAACGATGGATTGGTAGTGGCGTCATAGGGCTGATATTTTTTAATTGCATCTACATCCCCTGTATCGGCAACTACAGTGGTCATATCCCTCAACGCATCTAATTGGTTTTTCATTTCTTAACTCTGCATTTATTTTCAAAAAGGACGACAAGTCAGTTCGGTAGAACACTACCTATTAATGTAAATCGCAATGACATCGCGGTGATATTACGATTTTGGCTATCGTTGTTGCGAAAAATTGGCTTAAAAACATGGCTCACAATACTCACAGAAAATGAAAATGAGAGCGTGGTAACAAATAAATTACAAAATTAAAGAATTTCATTTCCACATTTCATAATTGCGATAGCCCATAAAAAGAATGACCATTTCAGCCTGGTTATGTTCTGGAATGTAGTTATGTATTTAGGGATAGACTTAGGAACGTCTGGTTTAAAAGCGGCACTTATGGACGATGCAGGTAATATCATAGACTCAAAATCTGCGGCTTTGTCTGTGAGCAGTCCCTACCCTCTTTGGTCTGAGCAAAACCCACTTGATTGGTGGTCAGCAGTAGAGTCGGTTATTGATCAGCTTTCACAGTCTCATATCGTTTCACAGATAAAAGCGATAGGGCTGTCTGGGCAAATGCACGGCGCCACCTTATTAGATGAGGCTGGCAGCGTAATAAGGCCTGCTATTTTGTGGAACGATGGGCGCTGCCAAGCGCAGTGTCTAGAAATTGAACGCACAGTTTCAGACAGTCGGGTGCTGACTGGCAACATTATGATGCCGGGGTTTACTGCCCCCAAACTGCTTTGGGTCAAGAATAACGAACCTGAGCATTTTAATAGAATTCATAAAGTACTTTTACCCAAAGACTATTTGAGATTTCGTCTGTGCGGTACGTTTTTCTCTGACATGTCAGATGCGTCGGGCACCATGTGGATGAACACCAAAGAACGCGCTTGGGATGAGTCTCTCCTAGCCGCATGTGGGCTGTCGAAAAAGCACATGCCAGAATTAGTAGAGGGGCCTCACGTAACAGGTACGTTGCTACCTGAATTAGCCCAAAAGTGGGGCATGAATGAAGTTCCGATTGTGGCGGGCGCGGGAGACAATGCAGCCGGCGCCTTAGGCGTTGGTTTAACTGAGCCTGGTCAAGGCATGATTTCACTGGGGACCTCCGGCGTCTACTTTGTAGTCGCCAACCAATTCAGCAGCTTTCCAGAGAAAGCCGTACACAGCTTTTGTCATGCCTTACCCGACCGCTGGCATTTAATGTCGGTAATGTTAAGTGCCGCCAGCTGCCTTGATTGGTTTGCTAAGTCAGTGGTTGGCAAAGACGTTCCAGCGGTACTTTCGTTGCTAGAAAACGAGGATGGCCCGTCAGAAAATGCACCTTTTTTCCTTCCATATTTAAGCGGCGAGCGTACGCCACATAACGATCCTAATGCATCTGGTGCCTTTGTTGGCCTTACACATCAACACTCTACAAAAGATATGGCTTACGCTGTTTTAGAAGGTGTGTGTTTCGCTATGGCTGATGGTGTAGATGCTGTTCATGCCTCAGGTACCATCGCCAATGATATTTGTTTAATAGGCGGAGGGACTAAAAGCGTCTACTGGCGACAAATGATGGCGGACATATTGAATCTAAAACTTTTTTACAAGAAGGGTGGAGACGTTGGTCCTGCGCTAGGAGCAGCAAGATTAGCCCAATTGGGAACCTGCAAAAACAGTCGAGTACAAGATGTGTGTGGTTCGCCACCTCTGGTCGATACACACCATCCAAATGCACAACATCATCAGATTTATCAGCGAAGACGAAACGTATTCGTTTCCCTTTATCCCGCTATTCAGCAAGCGGTATCGAATTTATCTCAAACGTCAACGGAGCGCTAAAGTATGTCAGCTTATTTTGAAAACATTAAACCCATACAATACGAAGGACCTGAATCAGACAATGATTTAGCTTTTCATTACTATAACCCCGAAGAAGTCATCATGGGAAAAACCATGGCAGAGCACCTGCGCTTTGCAGCATGTTACTGGCATAACTTTTGTTGGGATGGCGCCGATGTGTTTGGTCAAGGCACCTTTGGCAGACCGTGGTTAAAAGACGGCGATCCCATGAAACGCGCAGTTGAAAAAGCTGATGTTGCATTTGACTTCTTCAGTAAATTGAATGTTCCTTACTACTGTTTCCACGACACCGATGTGGCTCCCGGCGGAGACACCATTAATGAATATATCAGCAATTTTTCATCTATGGTTGATGTGCTTGAAGAGAAACAGGCACAAACAGGACTGAAACTTTTATGGGGAACTGCGAACTTATTTAGCCACCCAAGATATTGTGCTGGCGGTGCATCAAACCCGGACCCTGAAGTCTTTACTTTTGGTGCCACACAAGTTTTCCATGCTATGAACGCAACCAAACGATTGGGTGGCGAGAACTATGTACTATGGGGCGGAAGAGAAGGCTATGAAAACCTGCTTAACACCAACCTTAAAAAGGAAGATGAACAGTTAGGTCGATTCTTTACCATGGTCGCCGAGCACAAGCATAAGATTGGTTTTAAAGGTGCGCTACTCATTGAACCTAAGCCTCAGGAGCCCACAAAACACCAGTACGACTACGACTCGGCCACTGTGTATGGCTTCCTAAAACGTTATGGCTTAGAAGACGAATTCAAAGTCAACATAGAGGCTAATCACGCCACGCTTGCTGGTCACTCTTTCCACCATGAAATAGCGACAGCAATAGCGCTGGGCATTTTTGGCAGTATTGATGCTAACCGCGGTGACGCGCAAAACGGCTGGGATACCGATCAGTTTCCAAACGCGGTTGATGAGTTGACGCTGGTCATGTATGAAATTCTAAAGAACGGCGGCTTTACGACTGGCGGACTGAATTTTGACTGTAAACTACGTCGTCAGAGCTGCGACCCAGCAGATTTATTCCACGGTCATATTGGTGGCATGGACCATATGGCATTGGCGTTACGCAAAGCAGCAAAACTCATTGATAGTGACTTTTTAGCACAAGCAAAAGAGGCGAGATACAAAGGCTGGCAAAGCGATTTAGGTGTAGCTATTGATAGCGGTAAACACAGCCTGGAATCACTAGCAGAACATTGTGTATCGAATAACTTAGCGCCCAAAGCGGTGAGTGGTCAACAAGAGCTACTTGAAAATAAATTAAATCGCGCATTGTTCGGTTAATTTTACCGTCAACATGGGCTAGGAGAATTTCTAGCCCGCTTTTTACCCTTAGTCTTCGCAATCGATTTTACCATCTACATCACTTCATTATCTTTTTGGAACAATTATGAAACTCTCTAATCCTATGGCTAATGCTGTACGTGCTTTATGTATGGATGCGATAGAAAAAGCCCAGTCTGGTCACCCTGGGGCGCCTCTGGGAATGGCAGACATTGCCTATACCCTTTGGACAAAGCATCTAAAACACAATCCATCAAACCCCGGTTGGTTCAATCGCGATAGGTTCGTTTTGTCAAACGGGCATGGTTCTATGTTGCTTTATGCGCTTTTGCATCTAACTGGCTATGACCTTCCTATAGACGAACTGAAACGATTTCGTCAGCTGCACTCTAAAACGCCAGGGCATCCCGAATACAGCTATACACCAGGGGTAGAAACGACCACGGGGCCGCTAGGTCAAGGACTCGCGAATGCTGTGGGGATGGCTATTGCTGAAAAAGTGCTGGCCGCACAGTTTAATAAACCTGAGTTTTCTGTTGTTGATCATTATACCTATTGTTTTGCTGGCGACGGCTGCTTGATGGAAGGTATTTCCCATGAGGCCTGTTCTTTGGCCGGCACACTAGGCCTAGAAAAGCTCATCGTATTTTGGGACGACAACGGTATTTCAATAGACGGCGAGGTGAGAGGCTGGTTCACCGACGATACACAAGCCAGATTCCAAGCTTATGGTTGGCAAGTTATCGCCAACGTTGACGGTCATGACAATGACGCCATTGATAACGCCATTTTAGAAGCGAAAAAGTCCACCGGCAAACCCACTTTAATTTGCTGTAAAACAGTCATTGGTGCGGGGTCGCCCAACAAAGCTGGTAAAAACAGCAGTCATGGTTCACCGCTTGGAGAGAGTGAGATTCAGGCAACCAGAAAAGCGCTTAACTGGCATCATGAGCCCTTTAACATTCCCAGCGATATTCGCCAGCAGTGGGATGCGCGAGAAACTGGCGAGGCGTTGGAAAGTGAGTGGAACACGCTATTCAAAAAATTTAATGACGCTCACCCTGAACTTGCGAGCGAGTTTTCGCGACGCATTGAAGGCCAATTACCGGAAGACTTCTCACAAAAAGCCGATAGCTTTATTCACTCTGCGCAAGCCGCTATGCAACCTATAGCAACGCGTAAAGCGTCTCAAAATGCCATTGAATTTTATGCAGGTCTTTTACCTGAAATAATAGGCGGCTCTGCAGACTTATCGGGTTCAAATTTGACCATGTGGAATTCATCTCAACCCATAACCGCAGAAAATGCCTCAGGAAACTATCTGTTTTACGGGGTTCGAGAGTTTGGAATGACGGCTATAGCCAACGGCATTAGTATTCACAGCGGTTTTAAACCTTTTAGTGCTACCTTCCTGATTTTCATGGAGTATGCCCGAAATGCCGTACGTATGTCTGCATTGATGGGGATCCCCAATATTTTTGTCTACACCCACGACTCAATTGGTCAAGGCGAAGATGGTCCTACTCATCAACCCATTGAGCAGCTTGCAACACTGCGTATGACCCCTAACTTGGATACATGGCGTCCCTGCGATGCAGCCGAGACAGCGGTAGCATGGAAAATGGCACTTATGCGCTCAAGCGGGCCCTTCGGCTTTAGTTTTCAGTAGGCAAAGTGTCAAACCACACATCAGAAATGAGGAACAGCTATCTACCATTTCTAAGGGCGGCTATACCCTAAAGGCCGCGAATGGCGAGCCTGATATTATCCTCATTGCTACTGGGTCAGAAGTGTCTCTTGCTATCGAAGCGGCTGAGCAGCTATCCAACAAGCACGGAGTTAAAGCAAGTGTCGTTTCTTTGCCCAGCCCCGATGTGTTTTTGCGTCAAGAATCCACTTATCAAGAGCAGGTATTACCCAGTCACGTAACATGCAGACTAGCCATAGAAGCAGCACACGTTGACTATTGGCATAAATTTGTGGGCCCTGCGGGAGAAATTCTTGGCCTTGATAGCTTTGGGGAGTCGGCACCAGGTGATGTACTGTTTTCACACTTTGGCTTTACCGTCGAGAATGTGATTGCTAGAGCCGAAAAGGCCCTCGCAAAACATGCGGCTCAATAAGGCTGTTCAAATGGTTGACCACATTTTAATGAACGTAACTAACGTTGAATGCGATATCTAGAGGGCAAAAAATGAAACAACGAAAACTTGGCGACTCTTCTATTCTAGCAAGCGAAGTGGGTCTTGGGTGTTGGCAATTGGGTGGAGACTTTGGTCCAATTACTATCACTGATGCTATTCATATCATAGAAACAGCGCTAGAAAGCGGTGTTACTTTTTTTGATACTGCTGATGTTTATGGCGCTGGGCAAAGCGAGTCTATTCTTGGCGACAGGCTAGAACAAACAAAAAAAGACGTAAAAGTAGCCACCAAATACGGCCGTGGCGAAGGCACTTATCCAAATGGCTACACGTTACAGGATATGCGCGACGCTGTTCGCCGGTCATGCGATCGGCTGCGCCGAGATAAAATAGATCTGCTTCAGCTTCACTGCATTCCCCCTTCTGTTTTAGAAAAAGGTCACGTTTTTGATTTTTTAAGGCAGCTTCAACAAGACGGCCTTATCGACTATTTTGGCGCCAGTGTCGAAACTATGGATGAAGCCATGACGTGTTTAGCACACCCCGACCTGACTTCTTTGCAAATTATTTTTAACTTATTTAGGCAAGCCCCTAAAGATACATTGTTTAAAGTAGCTAAGGAAAACCAAGTGGGTATCATTGCGCGACTCCCGCTTGCCAGTGGTTTACTAAGTGGTAAATTTAACGCATCAACGTCATTCGCTGAATCCGACCATAGAAATTACAACAAAGATGGCGAAGCCTTCAGTGTTGGGGAAACCTTTTCTGGCATAGATTTTAGTGAAGGCCTTAAATTGGTGGACGCATTAGAACAGAACAAGCCATCTGAATTAGCAATGGCAAATTTTGCAATGCGCTGGATTTTAGACCACGACGCGGTAACCACTATTATTCCAGGAGCCAGTTCTGCACAGCAGGTTTTACAGAATGTAAACGCTTCTGCTATCGCTCCTCTTTCAGAGGAAAGTCATAAGCGCCTCTATGAACTATATCAATCTGAAATAGCGCGTTTAATTAGGTGCCCAATTTAATATAAAATCCCTGTAAATTAGGGGGGCTTAGGTTAATTACAAACCCCTGTTTTCACAGGGGGTTGTTTTTCTTGTGGCCGATGGCTACGTCATTTTTTTAAGGAAACGTCACTAGCACGTTATTAAGCAGTACCGTGTCTGCGCTTGCTCCTGAAAATGATCCATTAATTTGCAATGCTACCCTTTCAATGTTCACGATATCGCCACTGCCATTGTCAATTGGAGTAAATGTAAAGGTATTTTCACCTGCCACTACATTTTGTATGTTCCCATACAATCGTGTGTAATTGGGCGCACCGGTTTGAACATAGCCCTGGACGGTTAATCCATTATTGGCCTGCTCTTCGGTCACCGTCACTGTATATCTTATATTTGCACCTGCATAATCGCTGGGGGCAAATTGAACAATGTAATTATGCGAAGTACTTGTTCCGTCGGGCAGTAACTCAGCCGATTCACTCGCCGCGTTATGCACCACATTTGCACTTGTACCAAATTCGCCTTGCCAGCCTTCAACACTTGCTACAAAGTCATATTCAACCAAGTTGCTCACTGGGACTGTTACAGGAATAGTAACAGTCACATTATTTAACAATACGCTTTCATCTAAGGCATCACTTAGTGGTCCGTTGAGCTGAAAACCTATCCGTTCAATAATTTCAATGTCACCGTTACCATTATCCACAGGATTTATTCTGAATGTATTCTCGCCCGCCACGGGCGCAAACGCTTCGCCATAAATACGCGTATAGCTTGGCGCGCCGGTTTGGACAAAGCCTTGAAGCGTTAGACCTGCATCGACAAGCGCCTGAGGTACGGTCACGGTATAGTCAACGGTTGCATCGGTTAGGTCAGTCAACGCTACCTCGCGAATATACACCTGCTCATTCGCGTTATCGATCCAGTCTGGGATCATCACAGCCGCTTGTGCCGCCTCATCATAGCCCACTGACGCTGTAGTGCCATAATCGCCACGCCAGCCTTGTACATCATTCAGAAAATCGTATTCAATCACAACTGGCTCTAAGTCGTCACCGGGAATGAAAATTTGCAGATCCAATACCAAGCTAGTGTAACCGTCCTGTTCGACCTGTACATAAAGGTTTAGCAGCGCTGAACGTAAACTATCAGTCGTGGTAATTTCGCCCGTTTCACTGTCAATAGCAAATGTCCCCTCGCCAGAGCCACCTAGTATAGACCACGTTACGGTATCATCTGCCGAGTTAACGACACCGTCAAATGTTTTAGACTCTAGTACGACTACCGATGTGCCTATTGGCGCATCTGCGCTAACCTCCAGCAACCCAGGGTTGGTAATAGTAGGAGAGAGGCCTCGCATATAGCTGCGCAACCATTTTAGAGCGGGTTTTTCAGAGCCGTTTTCTAGTGCCAATATTGCACCTTGATTTTCGCGCCAGTGTCCCGGTAAATATCCCCACATTGTTACCCCTTTAACCGCAGGATGTTCCCAAAACAGTGGGAATATTCTTTGATAATCCAATAATTGAATTAGATCGGTTTGGCCATCAATATCAAGCTCAGTAACGTAAACATCTAATCCTGTTTCTGACGCGATTCTATTGAGGTTTTCTAACATAACTTCGTTAGGTCCAGTCGTAGAAAAAGCATGACCTTGGAAGCCAAAATCATCAATCAGCCCACGTGCTTTAAGTAAGTTCGCCAATTCAATCGCCAAGTCAGTGCGAGAGGTAGAATTGATCACGTTGTACTCATTAAACATCAAGCGCGTCGATGAAGGGAAAATATTCCGTGCCATTTGAAATGCGTTGATGATCCAGTCAAAGTTAGCGGCCTTATCAGTGGCTTCTGGCGTTGATAAACCATCGCTTTCAAATTGGCTAATTAATTCCAAAGTTGTCTGCGGGTTAAATAAACGCAACGCGTCAATATAGCCTGGGCCATCATTGGCTAGATTTGGGGGATCATTATCAAATTCATTCACCACTTCAATAAAGTCGATAGCTTCATATCTTTCGTTTACGGCATTAAACCATTCCAGAATCTCTTCAAGCTGCTCCTCAGCTGGTAAGGCTGTGATCCACTCAGGTTGTTGATTTCCCCACACAAGTACATGATGCTTATAAGGGAAGTTATTCGCTTTGGCGAGCGCGTAGGCTTCATCAAGTTCAGCCCAGTTCATTACATCTCTGGTACTTTCCACTGACCCCCACTTACCAGCATTCTCGGGCGTGACCTGATTCCAGTAAGCCTCGAAGTTGGGTCGCTGCCGTCCACAGCAAACGCCCCCCAGGAATTTCTCTTGTCCAGTTGCAAGCGGCGGCCCAACGGGAACGAAAGGCGGTGGCGGTTCAACAAGGTTACCGGCAAGGCCGTTTTCCAACGCTTCTATAGTGAACAGCACGCTTTCGTTGGCAAATGCGAACTTATCAATATCTAATCCATCCTCGCGACCAGCAAATCGAAACACCTGATCTAAGCTATTTTCAGGCACCGTATAGGTTGGCCCAGCTATCCGAGTCCATTTCCACACATTACTAGCCGCTGAACCACCCGCGATAACTAAACTGTCAGCTTCATAGCCTGGCTCTCCAGGCACAACAAAACCTGAAATACTATTAATCGTTTCCCAGCCGTTATTCCTACCAAATTCGGTAGGGATAAAGAAGCTGTCGTCTTCAGCTGTATTTGGACCAACGCGCACACGCGCGTAAAGTGCATATGTGCCAGCTTTAGGAAACGCGATTTCAAGTTCGATAATACGCGTATCATCGGTAGGCGCGTCTGTATCTGTTTGGTTAACTGTTACAAAACTCGGGTCGCCTTGAATAACATTAAAGGCGTTGCCTTTGAAAAGCAGCGAGCTGGCACCTCCGCCCTCTGCCTCGGCATAGATAGCAACGTTGGGGTTTTTCTGTTGAAGAACGGCATCAAAGGCGAGCCTCGCGCGTCTCAGTTCAAATGTCGTTTTAACCGACATACTTTGACCAGCCGGTAATGATGCTTCGCTAACTACAAAATATGGCGAACCACTTTCGCTCACACCATCTTCGTCCACCACCTCAAGAGTCGCGTTATTAACAAGCACTCTCAAAGGCCCTACAATGTCGTCAGCACTATTATTCTGTATTTCTACATTAACAACATAGACCCTGTTCGTTCGGTCAAATAAAGGTCGAGATTTGCTAATTGAGATCTCTTCTACATCAGTCCAGTTAGCAAAAACGGGTGTAGCGAGGCAAAATAAAGGCGTAATTAGAATAAGTTTCAGTAAAAAATTGGTCATCGTACTAGCTCCTCTGCCCACTTAACTGTTTTTCACGCGAAACACGTGCGCCAAAAGCCGCCGCTAAACCCACAATCATAAGAATGGCTCCACTGGGCTCAGGAACCGAGACGCTGTTTTCGGTAATGGAAACGTTATTCACACGCAGTGTAGAACCACCTAAGTCGGTGAAGCCATCATCATCAGCACCTAATAGGAGCTGAAAGTCTAGCGACAAGTTTGGGAGTGAAGTAAGCGAAGCATCAAGCAGAAATGAAAGTGTGTAGCTGGCTAGGCCGTTAATATCGGCTTCAAAAAGACGCTGGTTTGGTCCTGTATTATCGTAAGTATCTACGCCATCATAAAAGCTGATAATAAAATAATCGGCAACAAAGTTATTGTCGGTATCGGTAAGTTCACTATTAACCTCAATATCCATGCTCAGAGTAAGTGGGCCACCTCCCGCTGAGCTGAAATCTAGAAACTGAAACAATGTATTTCCAAAAAAGGCTTCTGTATCAGTGTAATCAACGTTAATGACTGCTTCACAGCTTGGCGCAGTCCCATTTATGGAAAAGTCATTTCCCAACGAATAATTACCAGCACCATCTGTGTCTCGTTCCCATCCTGAAAAATCACACGTTGAGAAATCGCCGTTTTCAAGAATTACTGCGTTCGCAGGGGGCAGGCAAAGCATTAAAAAACTTAATAAAATACTTCGATAAACCAACATAGCTATATTCCTATTTTATTTATTTGGGGGAGCACTGCGTCACTACTAAAAAACGAAATTTACCTCAGTAATAACGTAATGAGGCCAAACGTGGCGTTTGGTTATAGTGAAGAATAGAGAATTTCTGGTAACATTTTCATAACAAAAAACGGTATTGCGTTTACATTTTTTGGTTTTTTATTAACCAGACTGGGGGCCGATGATAACTGGGGCAACATTCGACTATTGCCGACACTAGATGAGTGCAGTAAAGGGCAACACGACGACCGCGCTGCCGCTATTTTTTTACTGTCTTTTGTTGAACTATATTGGTTTAACTTAACTTATCTTCTATTTTATTCAACGCGCACATCGCCGTAGGGCGAGAGCGTAATAATTTTCCCATCTTCGTCATAGTCTATAGGCGCCACCTTAACTGAACGTAAATGAGTAACCCCCCCAGAGAGCGTACAATCGTGGTAAAACAAATAGTGTTTACCTTCAAACTCACAAATTGAATGGTGTGTTGTCCAGCCAACCACGGGTTCAAGGATCCGTCCAGCATAAACGAATGGACCATAAGGACTATCGCTAATTGCATAGCAAAGATAGTGGGTATTGCCGGTCGAATAGGAAAAGTAATACTTTCCATTGTATTTGTGCATCCACGATGCTTCAAAAAAGCGACGTTCATGATCACCCGCAAGTATAGGCTTGCCATGCTCGTCGACAATCAGAACCTCTTTGGGCGTTTCAGCAAATTCCAGCATGTCGTCGCTCATTTTGGCCACTATAGGGCCGAGTGCGGGCTCGTCATCTTTAGGTTCTGCCAAAGAGGCGTTGTAGTTGTTGTCTCTATAGTGTTGCAGCTGGCCACCCCAAATACCGCCGAAATACATGTAGTGGGTTCCGTCGTCGTCTTCAAACACGGCAGGGTCAATGGAATAACTACCCTTGATTGGTTCAGGTTCGGCCGTAAATGGACCATGCGGAGTATCACTGACAGCGACACCAATTTGGAAGATGCCGTCGTTTCTTTTCGCAGGAAAATAAAGAAAGTATTTTCCATTTTTAGTCGCAGCGTCGGGTGCCCACATTTGGCGCTCTGCCCACTGCACGTTATCTACGTGTAACGCCACGCCATGATCTTGTGCGGGTGATGTTGGCGAGTCCATCGAAAGCACATGATAGTCGCACATAGCAAAGTGATCGCCGTTGTCGTTAAAGGGTATTCCCGCTTCAATATCATGAGAGGGATAAATGTAGATTCTCCCCTCAAAGACATGAGCCGAAGGGTCTGCGGTATATATGTGCTCTACAAGAGGCTTTGATATCGCTGACTCTTTATATGTTTCGATCTCATTCTCGTATTGTTTCTCTGGCATTAAATACTCCTTAAAGCTCTACCTTAACAGCCCGTCTTACCATCAATTCGTTTTCTATTTCAGTCTCTTTTCTCTTATCGATGCTATATAAGAACAACACAGCAGCAACACATAATAAAAAGGGGATAGCGGCATAGATACTGACCGATAGTTTGATTCCCTCGACAGCAGTGACCGACTGCGATGACAACTCTGCGTCATATCCGTAGGTCGCTAAAATTCCCGCGACCAACGCGCCTCCTATACTGAGGCCAGACTTCAGCCCGAATATCATTGCTGAAAATATGATTGCGGTTGCTCTACGATTATTTTTCCACTCGGAATAGTCAGCAACATCCGCGACCATCGCCCACAGTAAGGGAATCGTAATACCATAAAAAAAGCCATGCAGAATTTGACTTAAAAACACCCAGCCTATTTCTGTGGGCGGTATGATGTAGAAAGCTAATATAAAAAGCGTCGATATAAAGAGTGCGTAGCCAAATACATCTCTCTTACCGAACCTATCGGCTAAAGGTTTGCAGAACCCGATCCCGACGATCATGAAAATAATGCCGCCTGCGTTAAATAGACTAAATCCAGATGTAGCCGCATCCTCGGGCCAGCGAAACTCAGTCAGACCCGCGTTCACAAGCATTCTATTGAGGGCTTCTATAGACGCATTGAATTGAATATCATTGAGAAATGCCCGAATGTGAGCAGCACTTAGATAATTTTCAAAATAATAGATATACATACCGCCTTTTAAGGCGAGCGTGATAAAAACCAAAATGGTGACGCAAAGAATAATTAACCAAGGCCGGTTGCCCATTAAATCTGTAATATCTTCTTTGATACTCGAGGTCATTTCTGGTGCTGGAACCACCCGTTCTTTCGTTGTTATGAAAGTAATCAAAAAGAACACAATACCTACTACAGAAAATATCATCATGGTGTTTTGGAAGCCTGTGGCTTTATCACCGTCACCTAATATCAACACAAGCGGTAGAAGCAATACCTGAATAATAAACTGGGCAACCATTACAGCGACGAAACGGTAGGCCGAAAGGCTGTTTCGATCTTTCATGTTGCCAGTAAGCACACCGCTTAGCGCTGAATATGGAAGGTTATTGGCAGAATAAATTACAACCAACAATACGTATGTTGAGAAAGCGTATATTAACTTTCCTTCGTCACTTAACGCTGGTGTGCTAAAGGCAAGCAAAGAAATAACCCCGAGAGGAACCGAAGTCCATAGTATCCATGGCCTGAACTTGCCCCAGCGTGTATGTGTACGGTCTGCTATTACGCCCATTACAGGGTTAAAAAAGGCACCTATCATGCCACCAACGAAAATTATTGTTGCAGCTGATGCCGGAGGGATTTTGTAAACATCAGTGTAAAAAAAAGCCAGAAAGGTCATCAATGTTTGAAATATAAGATTCGCACCGAGATCGCCGAGGCTATAACCTATTTTTTCTGTGATAGATATGGAGTTGGTTTGTGCATTCATTTACTGCGTCTACTTACATGTGGAAAAGAAAAGGGAATAAGCGTAATAAAAATTTGTTATCATCATGTTGCAACTAGTCGTTACTATTAACAATTATGTTTTTTAAGATACTAGTTCTCGTTTTGCATTTTTAAAGAAACCACTGTTTTTAACCACGCTTGAATTTTGTTTAAATTCAGAGTATCAAGTAATACCACATCAGATCGATTAATAGGTTCAGGTCCGCGTATGTACGAGTCAAAACACAGCATTTCGCTGCTTTTTAATGCTAATAATGTGTATGATCGACAAATTTTAGAGGGCATTGGACACTACCTGCATACCACTAAAGTCGATTGGGATGTTTTTCTAGAAGAGGACTTTAGGTTTCATGGTAATGATGTTGTTGATTGGCGCTGTGATGGATTGATTGCCAACTATGATGACTTAGAAATTAAGAAGATTGTAGACAACATATCTGCGCCGGTTATCGGCGTAGGTTGCTCTTACTCTGATTTAGAACAATACCCTAATATTCCCTATGTGGCATCAGACAATTTCGCACTGGTGGAATCTGCGTTTAAACATCTAAAAGAGAAAGGCTTAAAACGTTTTGCCATGTACAGCGTACCCCTCGATGAGCATCATCGGTGGGTTATCGAGCGTGAGCGCGCACTCGCGAAGCTGGCGAGTAAAGAAGAATACAGCTACCAAATTTATAAGGGCCATGCCACTAATCGTAAAACATGGCATTACACGTTCAAACAATTAAGCGATTGGATAGAAAATCTGCCTAAGCCTATCGGTATCATTGCGGTAAACGATGCCAGAGCGCGGCATCTACTCCAAGCATGCGATCATTTGGGGGTGGAAGTTCCTGAAAGAGTTTCAATCATTGGCATCGATAACGATGACTTAGCAAGAAATTTAAGTCGAATTAGTTTGAGTTCAGTGACACAAGGCTGTTTCGAAATGGGATACAAAGCCGCGAAACTTCTGCACAGACGGTTAGAAGGAAAAAAGGTGCCTGAAAGCCAGGTGCTAGTGGGCCCGGTAGGCGTGGAAGCTCGCCAGTCGACAGAGTTTAAAGCATTGTCTGACCCTTATGTTATTCAAGCTGTTCACTTTATACGACAGTTCGCTACCAAAGGTATAAAGGTTGATCAGGTAACAGACTTCGTAGGTATTTCCAGGTCTAATCTCGAAAACCGTTTCCAACAGGAACATGGCTATAGTGTCCATACGGCCATTCACAACGAGAAGCTCGTCCGCGCATGTAAGCTACTTGCCGATTCAGAGATGCCAATAAACGACATTGCCGAAAAATGTGGCTATCCCTCACTTCAATATATGTATTCTGTTTTTAACAAGCACTTCAATTCGACGCCATCAGCGTATAGAAACGAGAATCAAAAGAATAAGGATAGAACAGTAGCCAGTTATTAGGTTGCTTCAACAACACGTCTTTCCATGTGGCTAGAAAGAGTAGCTTCGGGAGACTCTCTAGTAAATACAAATCGACTTCAACGAGTCCCATCAATTGGCCGAAAAGTGTAAGTAGAACAATAAAACCCGCATCCTGTTAAAATTTAGTTAATGGGTTGATAAATTACATAAAGGTTTTTTGCTTGTTCCGAGCGCTATTATGAGGCGTTAAATAATCATCAGAGTAAGTTGAAAATAACGAATAGCAATACAGATGATGTTAACGAATTACTACACTCACCAAAGCGGGATCTGGAGAAGGCACATGTCGAAAAGAAAGTTCGCCAAAACACACCTGGCAACAAGTTTATCCTTAATTTTAGGAGTTTCAATTTCAACTCCTATATTTGCTCAGGAACAAGATGAACAAGAAACAGAGATTATTGAAGTAACGGGTATTCGAGGCAGTTTACAAGAAGCTGCTTCTATTAAGCGTTATTCTGCTGGTATCGTAGATGCAATTTCAGCTGAAGATATTGGTAAGTTCCCAGATACTAACCTCGCAGAATCGTTACAGCGTATTACCGGTGTTTCAATTAGCCGAACTAACGGCGAAGGTTCAGAAGTAACTGTTCGCGGTTTTGCGGGCGGCAATAATATGATTACACTCAATGGTCGTACCATGCCAGCGGCTATAACTTACGGTGCAGGTTCTGGAGCCGACGGAACAACACGGGGGGGGAACACCCGTTCTTTTGATTTTCAAAACTTAGCGTCTGAAGCCGTTCGAGCGGTAGAAGTATACAAAACCGGTAAAGCCAACATCGCAACAGGTGGTATTGGTGCAACCATCAACATTGTTACGGCGAAACCGTTGGATAACGAAGGCTTTACAGCAACGGCCGGCGTTAAAGCGGTACACGATACCACAAACAGAACGGGCGACGATGTAACCCCAGAAGCCTCAACCATTATTAGCTATGCCAACGATGACGCAACATGGGGTGTGAGCATTGCAGCGATACATCAAGAGCGTGATTCAGGGTATACCGGTGCAACGGTAAATGACTGGAATATTGATTATTGGGACGATCTTGCTGACCCAGACAGACTGTGGAATACGACAAGTGCTGAATATATTAATGCACCACAGCAAGGCCAGTTATACGCACGCCCTAACGATATTCGTTACGCTTTCTCAAATACGCAGCGTGTTCGCGACAATGTGCAATTAAACTTACAATTTGCGCCAACAGAGCAGTTCACAGCCTCCATTGACTATACCTTTGCTGAAAACGAGATTGTTGAGCAGCGCGGTGAAATTACCAACTGGGTTCAAACAGGTAGCAATACTCAGGTTGTTGAGTTCGATGACAATATTGTAAAAACACCAATTTATATGAGAGAGACCTATGCTGGCGGAACAGATGAAGGCTATGAACAGCAGTGGCGAGAGCAAACCAATACGCTAGATTCAATAGGCGTGAACTTTAAATATTTTGTCAATAACGATTTTTCACTTACTTTCGATGCACATGACTCAGAGATGCACAGCCGTGGTACCGGTCCACGTGGCTCGGGTGAAATTGCGGTTGGCCTAGGCGCGCCTACCGTTGTAGAGCGGGAGTGGTTCTATGATTCAGAGTTACCTACCTACCTAAACGTTTACGATGACAGCATCCGTGGTGCCAATAATAATGGAGTGGTTGATGCCGGTGATGTAGGTTCGTCCATTGCGCGTATTCGCAACGCAGCGCAGCGTTCGAAGATCACCCAGTTCAAATTAGACGGCGAATACCTGCTAGACAATGGTCGTTTCGACTTTGGTGTTGAAGCCCGTGAAATGGAGTCGCGTTCGTTCCAAACGGCGGGGAACAACATTGCCTTAGGCAACTGGGGCGTGGCTAACCCAGGCGAGTTTGGCGACTTAATTCAACCTTTCGATTTGCCTGGCGAATTTGACGATTATGGTGTGATGCCTGGTGGTTTTGGCTTTATTGCTGATGCTCGCGAGCTGTATACAGCCGCTGAGTCCTTATACCCAGGCATTCCATCGTCAACCGAACAAGCCTTGTCGTTTGACGACACCATTCAAGAAGATACTTTAGCGGCGTATGCACAGGTTTCTCTAGATGGTGAACTTGGAGGTATGTATTTCAGCGTATTGACCGGGCTTCGCTATGAAGAAACAGAAGTGACTTCGACCTCTTTAGTCGGCCAAACCTTATTCCGTTGGGAAGATAATAACGACATCGTTCCCTTTGTAAACTCTGATGTACCACCAACACCAGCATCAGCGGAAAACAGCTATGATTACTTGCTACCCAGCTTAGATTTAAAACTGGAAATTAGAGAGGATTTGATAGGCCGATTCTCGTATAGTAAAACTATCGCCCGTGCCGGTTTAGGCAGCCTTGGCGTGTCTGCAAGCAACTTCGGTGGCGGCGGTGGCTCTACACTACTCGGTGCAATACCAACAGCAAACGCCTCAAATCCTGGTTTGTTACCACTTGAATCATCAAATACAGATGTATCATTAGAGTGGTATTACGACCCTACAAGCTATGTCTCTGCAGGTTTCTTCCAAAAAGACGTGGCTAATTTCTTAGGTAGCCGACAGATAGACCAGACGATTTTAGGTATTCGAAACCCAACCGCGGGCCCTCGCGCCCTGGAAGCCGCAGCGGCCCTCCAGGATTTGGGTATCGCTGTGGATGATACATCTTTGTACGCAATGACCGTATTGTTAAGTCAGCCAGAAGCTTTTCCTAACGGAGCCGCTGACTACACTGGCACGCCAGAACAGATACAGCAGCTCGCTGAAACTCCAGGGTGGGATATTGTCGCCAACGAATCAGACCCAGAGTATGTATTTAGGACGAGCACGCCTGACAACAACCGCTCAGCGAAAATCTACGGGGCAGAATTTGCTGTCCAGCATTTCTTCGGCGAGACCGGCTTTGGTATTCAGGCTAACTATACCTTCGTAAACGGCGATGTAGGCTTTGATAACAATGCAGATCCTAATTCGTCACAGTTTGCTTTAATTGGACTAAGCGATACGGCCAACTTAGTGGGCTTGTATGAAGATGATAAATTCCAAGCGCGAATAGCTGTTAACTGGCGTGGTGAATTCTTAGCTGAGGCTAACCGCGGTGGTTCAAACAACCCCCGTTATACCGAAGCTTACACGCAAGTTGACGTAAACCTTAGCTATAATATCAACGATCAATTCAGCGTTTTTGTTGAAGGCATTAACGTAACGGGCGAGAACGCTCGCGACTATGCACGAAACAAATCGCAGATGTGGTTCTTGACGGAGCTAGGCGCACGTTACAACATTGGTGCACGTTATAAGTTTTAATCGCAAGATTAAAAGCGCTGGCAAACCTAATTTGCCAGCGCAAACCCTTATTTACAGCCGCGCTATAGCGGCGTTTTTAGTTTTCTGAACGTGTAATATTTGTTTTATCTTAGTGTTGTTGTGGGCAATATAATAAAGCTTTTACAGCAATCACATGGATGCATTTAGACCATGTGATGAAAGGGTAAAAAGATGACAAAACATATGATGTTAAACAATGTCTATCATAAAGATACGAAAGTTATTACTCATTATGGCGCACAATACGGTGATGCTCAGGCCAGCGTATTAGCTTTCCCATCTGAATTTATTGAGTTACAGAAGCATTACCCTATTTTTTTTCGTCGAGATGGCGAATCTGACGATTATCAATGTTCAGTGTTGTTGGGTTTGGAAAAAAAACGAAAATCTATTTTTAGACGCTTCTTATCCATCGGGTTGGAAGGTTGATTACGTACCAGCAATACTTAATAAAGGGCCTTTTTTAATTGGTTTTCAACAACCTGAACACAGTGAAGATAATAACGCGGTGATACATATTGATATGGATCACCCTAAAGTGAGTGAGAGTGAAGGCCAGCCGCTTTTCCTTTCCCATGGAGGAAATAGTCCATATTTGAATCACATATCATCGTGCTTAACAGTTATAGATAGTGGCTTAGAAATTCAAAGCGATATGTTTAAACAATTTTTGACGTTAAATCTTATTGAGCCCGTTAACATTGAATTTGAATTAAGCAATGGTGAAAAACGTAGGTTACGTGGTAACTACACTATTCATGAAGAAAAACTCGCTGCATTGTCCGCTAGCGAATTGCACACGTTGAATAAATATGGCTACTTACAACTCGCCTTTGCGGTTGTGGCGTCTATGACGAATGTAAGGAAGCTTATAAACCTCAAAAACCTTCAGCTATCACAATAGTATTAAACAAGATGATACCCATTACTCGACAAGCTAGAGAAGTAGGCCACTGCGAATCGGGAAAAATTCCGGATGATTTAAATAGCTACAGTGAGCCTGTTGTCCTTAGGGGGCTTGTTAATCATTGGGAGCTAGTCAAAAAAAGTTTACACTCCGATATTACTGCAGCCGAGTACCTAAAAGCTTTCTATAATGGTCGACCTACCCTAACCTACTTTGGCGAACCAGGGCTCAATGGTCATTACGGGTATAATAACAATGCGACACAACTAAATTTCAAAAAAGAAAAAGCCACAGATCGACGAGGTTATCGATTTGATCATTGCACATCTAGACGACTCAGCCCCGCCAAGCGTATATATAGCCTCAAATATTATCGATTCTAATTTCCCTGGCCTTCGTCAAAAAAACGATCTTGATATGTCGTTTGCGAAACTAGCGCCTAATTCGGAAGCGCCTATTCCGAGCATATGGATAGGCAACAAGTCTATTGCCGGATGCCACTACGATGCGTCAGACAACATAGCTTGTGCGGTCAAAGGTCGGCGCAGGTTTATCATGTTTCCACCAGAACAAATCGAAAACCTGTACCCTGGTCCTTTGTCACCTACGCCGGGGGGACAAGCAATTTCTATGGTAAATTTTCATGATCCTGATTATCAAAAGCACCCCAAATTTAAACAAGCGGTTGAAAAAGGTATCGCTGCAGAATTAGAGCCCGGTGACGCCATCTTTATTCCTAGTATGTGGTGGCATCAAGTGGAAGGACTGGACAAATTTAATATTTTAGTTAACTACTGGTGGAGCAATGCGGAGCGATTTATGGGCTCGGCAATGAACGTATTGTTCCACGCTATATTGAGTCTACGAGACAAGCCAGCACACGAAAAAGCGGCTTGGAAACACGTATTCGACTACTACATTTTCAACGATGAATTTTTACCTACTCAGCACTTGCCGCCTGAATCTCAAGGTCTTCTGTCTCCATTAGACGAGCTAAAATCGCGCCAATTGCGAGCTATGTTGGTAAACAAACTGAATCGATAAGTAAAGAGAGACAACAGTGAATAAAAGCGTGAAAACAATTGTCATCGCTGGTGGCGGGACTGCTGGTTGGACGGCTGCAGCGGCCATTGCTAAGCAAATGGGTCCCACAGTTAATATCACTTTAGTCGAATCTGACGAAGTCGGAACTGTCGGTGTTGGTGAGGCGACAATTCCACCAATGCGCGTATTTCACAAGTTGCTGGGTATTGACGAAAAGGCGTTCATGCGTGAAACATCGGCAACTTTCAAGCTTGGCATTCAGTTCGAAAACTGGGGGCAAAAAGGCGATAACTACATTCATTCATTTGGTGTTACCGGACGAGAGAGTTTTGTTGCCCCCTTTCATCATTTCTGGCTCTACGGAAAAGAGCAAGGCGTGGCTAATGATTTTGGCAACTACTGTTTTGAACTTGAAGCCGCAAAGCAGGATAAATTCGCCACGTCACAGAACGCTAATATACAATATGCTTACCACTTAGATTCTAGCTTGTATGCCACACTGCTGCGAAAGTACAGTGAAACCAGAGGTGTAACCCGAAAAGAAGGCAAAATCGAGCAGATTACTCAAAACAAAGAGACGGGCTTTATAGAGAGCCTAAAGCTGGCCTCCGGTGACGTTATTCACGGAGATTTCTTTATTGATTGCACCGGGTTTAGAGGGCTGCTTATCGAAGAAACGTTAAAAACCGGCTATGAAGACTGGTCGCACTGGCTGCCCTGTGACAGCGCGGTAGCGGTGCAAACTGAATCAGATAGCGCGCCGCGGCCTATCACCAAAGCCATCGCACACGACAGTGGATGGCAGTGGAAAATTCCTCTGCAACACCGGACGGGTAATGGTTTGGTGTATTGCAGCAAGTACTTGTCCGACGAGCATGCCACTAAGCGCTTATTAGATAACGTAAATGGCAACACCATCACCAAGCCTAAAATAATAAAGTTTAAGACAGGGCGTCGTCTAAAAGCATGGAATAAAAACTGCTTGGCTTTAGGGCTCTCTAGCGGTTTCGTTGAGCCGCTAGAATCGACCAGTATTCATTTGATCATAATGGGCGTAATTCGGTTCTTGAAACTCTTTCCCAATGGTGGGGTAAGTGAGCTTATTACTGATGAGTATAATCGTCAGACGCTAGAAGAGATTGTCAAAATCAGAGACTTTATAATTTTGCATTACCACGCCACCTATCGCAAAGACAGTCCATTCTGGCAGTATTGTCATGATATGGAAGTGCCGGACACATTAAAGCATCGCATGCAGTTGTTTAAAGAGTTTGGCCATGCTTTTCAGGAGGACGGAGAGCTGTTTAGAGTCGACTCTTGGACGCAAGTCATGCTAGGTCAGGGAATTATGCCTGAGAGTTATCACGCCAGTGTAAAAGGCATGCCTGCTAAAGAACTCCAAAGATTTTTGCAAGGTATTGAACTGTCAGTGTTGAAGGGGCTGGAAAATATGCCGTCTCACGAAACATTTTTGAAACACTATTGCTCTAGCCGTTAGCAGGCAAGACTGTGAAGTAGCTCAATGGGTAACGCAATTGCTCTGAGATAAAAAAAGGCCCACTAATAAAGTGTGGGCCTTGTCGTTTCAAACGTTACTGTCTAATCGCTAGCGTTTACTTTTTCGCTTTAGCAAACGCATCGGCAAACGCGTTGCCCATAGCGCTGTTTTGCGGTTGACTGTTGCGATTGCCGCCCCCCTGATTCGAACGCCCAGGCCCTTTATTTTGTGCTTTACCTGCACGCTGGTTATTAGCGCCCTTACTTGAAGCCCCCTTACCTGTAGCGCTATGGCCGCCAGCATTGTTGCTTTGACTTGGCGTATCATCTAAGCGCATGGTGAAGGAAATACGCTTGCGAGCAACGTCTACTTCAAGCACTTTAACTTTAACGATGTCGCCTGCTTTCACCACTTCACGTGGGTCAGAGATAAATTTGTTGGTAAGCGCAGAAATGTGCACCAATCCATCCTGATGTACGCCCACATCAACAAATGCGCCAAAGTTAGCCACGTTGCTAACTACGCCTTCTAAAATCATACCTGGCTTAAGGTCGTTAATGGTTTCAACGCCTTCTTTAAACGCGGCAGTTTTAAACTCAGGGCGAGGGTCACGGCCTGGCTTGTCTAACTCTTTAAGGATATCTTTTACCGTAGGAAGACCAAATTCGTCGCTGGTAAAGGTATCAGGCGATAAGCTTTTTAGTAGTTCGGTGTTACCGATAATGTCATTTACTGCAACAGCGGTGGTATCTACAATTTTATCAACCACTGGGTACGCTTCGGGGTGCACTGCCGAAGCATCAAGTGGGTTTGAGCCATTAACAATGCGCAGGAAGCCCGCCGCTTGCTCGAAGGCTTTTGGCCCTAAGCGCTCTACTTTCAATAGTGCTTTACGGTCAGGGAAGGCGCCGTTGGTGTCTCTGAAATTAACAATATTGTGGGCAAGGGTTTTGTTTAAGCCCGACACATAGCTTAACAGCGCAGGTGACGCGGTATTTAAATCAACACCCACCGCATTCACACAGTCTTCAATAACACGGTCAAGCGATTTGCCCAACTGACTTTGGCTTACGTCGTGCTGATACTGGCCTACGCCAATGGCTTTTGGCTCAATTTTAACTAATTCTGCGAGCGGGTCTTGTAGGCGTCGCGCAATGGAAACCGCACCTCGAATTGACACGTCAAGCTCTGGTAGCTCTTTTGAAGCAAGCTCAGACGCTGAATATACCGATGCGCCAGCTTCGCTAACCATAATTTTCTGTGCAGTAAGTTCGCTGTTGTTTTTAAGCATTTCGCCAACCAGTTTGTCGGTTTCACGCGAGCCGGTGCCGTTACCAATGCTGATCAAATCTACCTTGTATTGCTTACATAGCGTGGTAAGCGTACGCATAGATTTATCCCACTGGTTTTGCGGCGCGTGTGGGAATATGGTGTTGGTCGCAACCACTTTTCCCGTGCTGTCTACTACCGCTACTTTAACGCCGGTCCTTAAACCTGGATCTAGGCCCATCGTGGTTTTTGCACCAGCAGGCGCTGCCATCAGCAGGTCGTTCAGGTTTTTAGCAAACACTTCAATGGCTTCTTCTTCGGCTCGCTCTCGTAGCGCGCTGAAAAGCTCGGTTTCCATGTGTAGGCCAATTTTGATTTTCCACGTCCACTGCACAACTTGGGCTAAGAAATCATCCGCACCGCGGCCGCGGTGCATAATATCGTAGTGGCTCGCAATAATGTGCTCGCAGTGTGAAGGCCCTTTTTCTTCTGACTGCGGGTCGGCATCAAGCTGAATGTGAAGCATGCCTTCGTTGCGGCCTCTAAACATAGCAAGGGCGCGGTGAGAGGGTACCGTTTTATATTTTTCGCTGTGCTCAAAGTAATCTTTATATTTCGCGGCTTCTTGTTCCTTACCCGGCGCAACGGTACTTTTTACATGTGCGTTTTCGATAAGGTAGTGACGCACTTTAGCTAACAGTGACGCATCTTCTGCAAAGCGCTCCATTAAAATATAGCGGGCGCCTTCTAACGCTAGCTTAGTATCAGCAATGCCATTTTCTGCATTAACGTACTTTTGCGCTTCACTTTCAGCGTCTGTGTCTGGGTTATTGAATAAGGCGTCAGCAAGTGGCTCTAGTCCCGCTTCAATAGCAATTTGGCCCTTAGTGCGCCTGCGAGGTTTATAGGGTAAATATAAATCTTCAAGGGTGGTTTTACTGTCAGCACTACTGATACTGCTTTTTAGCTCGTCAGTCAGCTTGCCTTGTTCTTCTATTGATTTAAGAATAACGTCGCGGCGCTCTTCTAACTCACGCAGGTAGGTTAAGCGCTGCTCTAGCGTTCGCAGCTGCGTATCATCAAGTCCTTGGGTGACTTCTTTTCGGTAACGGGCGATAAAAGGAACGGTAGCTCCATCATCGAGAAGTTTTACGGCGGCAGTTACTTGCGAAGGTTGAACGCTAAGTTCATCTGCAATTTTATTGATAATCATAAGTCGCTCTAAGATACTAAAAATTCGCGTTAGGCAATAGCGAATAAACGGTGTGCGAAAGGCTTACGTACACAGCGTCGGTAGTGAAAACAGAAGCGGTGAGTATATCACCGCGGTGTAGGGGAAGTCGTCTGATCATTGGGTTTTAAAGGGTAATCTAATGGCGCCTATCTCTGGTTATAGTTTGTCTGTGGCATCGTACCAAATTCGGTTTATCCACCATTCTTTGGTGCCCGTTTCGGTCTTCACAACAAACTCATCGTCTTCTTCTTTGCCAATCAATGCTCTCGCCATAGGAGAGTCGATAGAAATGTAGTCCTTGCGGCCAAAAATTTCATCATAGCCAACTAGGCGCAGCTCCATTACTTTTCCTGCCTCGTTCTCAATTTCAACCCAGGCGCCAAAAAAAACTTTTCCTTCTTGCTGTGGGTCGTAATCCACAACTTTAAGGTTTTCTAAGCACTTGCGTAGGTAGCGAACGCGGCGGTCAATTTCACGCAGCTTCTTTTTGTTGTATTGGTAGTCGGCATTCTCACTTCTATCGCCTAGGCTGGCAGCCCAGGTTACTTTGCGAGTAATCTCTGGTCGTTCTTCACGCCACAAGAAGTCCAGCTCTTGTTTCAGCTTATGGTAGCCTTTTCGAGTGATAAGCGGTGTCTTCACAATGTCCTATACATATTCCAGCTAATTACCCCTACTTTATGTGGGTAATACCACAAAAACGCAATCTTTGATACTCGGAAAAAGTGACAAAAAGGGCAGATTGAATAATTATTGAACATAAACCTTTCATGCAATGTCACAGTATAAATACTAGACAAATTATTAGGGGAAGCGAATGCGTAACCGAATACCTGTGTTGAACCGCCGAAGGCCGGGCAATGAACCTCTTCAAATAAGCGGTACTATCATCGGTTTTATGCTGTTTTTAAGCGGTGCGTTGTTATTGCTGTACGCTTTACTTGATATTGTGGTTCGCTTAAATAGCACGATAACCGTGGTCTATCTTATTTTAGGCTGTGCCATTTATAAAGTGGGGCAGACGCTATTAAACCACTTTGCCACCTTTAAAGTGCACACGGAAAGACGCCGTGCGCCTCAGCGTTAAAACCTTTTGTTTTAAGCTTTGAGTTTTAAGGCTAAATCGTTACAAGAAAATAGGGTTCTGAGCGTGAAGTTTCGCTAATTTAGGCTAAGCTTATAAGTGTAATTCGAGGCACCAAGCATATTGAATAACCCACTTTACTATTTGGGTACGCGCGTGGTGAAAACCCACTAGCTCGTAGGGAAAAGGTAAGCAAGGATCACGCTGACTCACTAAAACAAAAAAGCCGACGCTATGCGTCGGCTTTCTCTTTTCTAAAGCGGTTGCTTACTCAGCTGGTGCTTCGGCTTCAGGCTTAACCACCTCTAAAAGCTCAACGTCAAAGATTAGCGTTGAATTAGGTGTGATAGCGCCAGTAGAGCGCTGTCCATAGGCTAGTTCAGATGGAATGTGGAAGCGATATTTCGCGCCTTCTTTCATCAATTGAACACCTTCGGTCCAGCCTGCGATAACACGGTTAAGCGGGAATTCAGCAGGCTCGCCACGCTTGTATGAAGAGTCGAACTCGGTGCCGTCTAGCAAAGTGCCACGATAGTGAACTTTTACCATGTCGGTCGCTACCGGGCTTGCGCCTTCGCCTTCTTCAAGCACTTCATATTGAAGGCCTGATTCAGTAGTAACAACACCTTCTTTCTTACCATTTTCTTCTAGGTAAGCAATGCCTGCTTCAATGTTTTTCTCAGCAGCTTGTTCAGCCATTTCTTGCTGTTTAGCACGCAATACTTCTTCACCCTGTTGAGCAATTTGTTGAATTTGCTCAGGTGTAAATTTTAGCGTGTCGTTTAGGCCGTCTTTAAAACCTTGTTGTAGCGCGTCTTGGTCTAGCGTTAGGCCAAGTTGTTCTTGTTGTTCGGCACGGTTGCTTACGAACAGACCCATGCTTGCGCCCATGGCGTAAGCTTGTTTTTGCGTATCTGTCATTTCTTCTGCTGCAACAGCAGTTGTTTTTGCACTATCAGCGCTTGTAGAAGCGGCCTCATCAGATGTATTTGGCTGGCAAGCGAAAAGGCCTAGCGCAGCGATAGTAGATAAGGCAACGAGCGACTTCTGCATAAAAACGTCTCCATTAATTATTATCATCATGCGTCTATGTCTATACTGCTGCATCTAAGGCAGTGTGCACGATAGTTAAAGATGCGTGATCCATGCTATGTTAAACCTAGCGTTTACAAAGCGAAACCCATTTGATTATGTTTAGGCCTCAATTGTTCCGTAGAATAGTGTTACTCATCGTACTTATTGGCAATTCCATGGGATGCTCTATCCCTGATACTACGCCAATACAGCAGTGGCGTCATGTAGAAGAAGGCGCATACGCGGCAGATATATCCACCGACGGCACCTTGGCCGTGGTATCTGGCGTAAATAACGGGGTGAATGTATGGCGAATAGGGCAAAGCGAACCGCTTTACCATTGGAGTCATCAAGGGGAAGGCAATAACTTAGTTATGTCGGTGCACATTAGTGCAGACAAGCGTTATGTAGTGACTGCCGACCGTGAAGCGTTTGCTCTGTGGAGCTTAGAAACCGGCGAGCCTGAAGGTTTTTGGCGTATTGATGAATCGTCTATTCGCGACGTAGTGGTTACCAATAACGGCAACGGCATTTTGGTGGCCCGCTCAAATGGTAAAGTGATGTACTTTGAACCTCGCACCTCTCGTCGGCTTGAATTCTTTGGCCATCAAGAAAAAGTCAATTCAATCGACATTTCACCTAACGGAAAGTTTGCCCTTACTGGTGGGAATGACTACATCGCTTATTTATGGAGTACCGATACTGGGCAGATTATTCATACTTTTACTCACCCTACTCGCGTAACGAAAGTTGCGCTAGACGACGAAGGGCGCTTTGCCTTTACCGCGGATAGTCAAAGTAAGTCGCAAGTATGGAATGTGCAAACCGGGCAGCCCGTTACCTCGCTAAAATTCGCCTCACGACAAAAGATTTTCACCGATGTGGAGTTTTCAAAAGACGGTCAATTTTTGCTTACAGGGTCGCCAGCAAGGAAGGTGTACTTATGGGATTTGCAAAGCGGTGAGCAGGCGCAGTCTATACAAGTTGCTTCAAGAGAGTCTATTTCACCACCTACCGCAGTTGTTTATGGCGTCGCCTTCCTTCCCAATGATAATATAGTATCTATTAGCAGTAGTGGTCTTGCCGAAGAATGGCAACGAGAGAGATAGAGAGTTTACATGACAGATAAAAGCGCTGAGCAGCTACAACGGCAAATAGATAGCGCCAATAGCTATATTGAAGAGTTACAGATGAAAGTAGCTTTTCAAGAGCACACTATCGAGGCGCTTAATGAAGCGCTGGCTTCACAACAAAAGCAGCTTGATGACTTAGCGTTTAAAGTAAGTCACGTAATAGACCGTGTTAAAAGTATAGAGCCTTCTAATATTGCTAAGCAGTCGGAAGAAACCCCGCCCCCGCACTATTAATTTAAGAGAGTAAGTTATGAGCGATTTTGATATGGATGCATTCGACAGCATCGATTTTGACTCAGTGGAGCAGTCAGTAGCAGAGAAGCAGGCTGAAAAAGACAAGCAGGAAAGCCAAGAAATTGAAGGCATGCGCGACGGTGCCAACGATTGTGGTGATAGCTGTACCATATAGTACCATCTAAAGCGGTTAGGGCTCTTGCAGAGCCCTAACCGATGAAATTCCCCTCAGCGTTTTTAATTGGACCCCTTAGGGTTTTCCAATCTGTCTAACTCCAGTCTGTCGAGCTCTACGCTTTCCTCCACATCGCCTTTAAACGCTTTAATAAATGCGTTTTTCAATATTGCTGTAAATGCGTCCCATGTTTGCGTATCCGGGTTTGATAGGTCGCCTTCAATAGGAATGCGTGTAGCAATCTGATCTTCACTTTGATTTTCAAAAAGCTCTGTGACGAACGCGGAAATGGCTTCGATACTGCCTTCAATAAAACCGTCGCCGTCACGTTCAATATCGCCTTTCCAAGAAAACACTTCCACGTTATGCAAAATGGGTTTGATATAGCCTTTTACTTTCCCCTCGTTAGAAGCCACTTCGGCTGCAAGGGTAAGGGTCCCTGCTTCTAAATCAAAGGGCGCATAGGTATCAAGCAGGTTTTTAAAGTTCACCAGCCCAACATTGTCAGCTTGTATATCTAGGTCAAACGTGGGCGCTTCTGTCGCCGGGTTAAGCTTGGCGTTTAAGGAAATTGTACCTTGCTCTGCCGTTTGTCCCTTGGCTTTGGCCGTTGCTACACGGGTGTCTGATAAGTCATCGCTATTGACCAAGTTGTTCACTTCAAGCTGAATGTCGTGCAGCGCAATGTCGATAGCCGGAGAGGTATCGGGATTGTGAAAGGCAATTTTTCCTTGGTTAATGGTCAATTTGTCTATCCGCAGCGGAAACAGTTGATCGGCGATAGACAGCCAATTCTCGTTTTTACCCGACTGGCTTTTTTCTTCCGAGTTTCCGTCTACAAAATTAATTTCGGGGGAGTTAACAACCACTCTACCTACCGCAGCGCCTTTAAAAAGCTGTGACCACGACAGCGTAAATTCCACATAGTCTGCTTTAAACAAGGGCTTGTCTATTTGCCCGTTTGCCTTATAAAGCAAAACATACTCTAAGCTATAGGCGCCTCGCCACAACATCAAATCAACGTCGCCCACTCGGCCGTCGTATTGCTCCGATTGGCTTAGTGTGGTGTTAATGTATGTGGCTGCGGCATATGGAAGATATAACCTAAACGCAATGAGCATGAGCAATAACCCTGCTACCACATAACAAAACCGTTTTTTAGCATGCTTCATATTTCACTCCTTAGGGGCTAAGGATACAAAAACTATACCTGTACCACTTTTACATGATGAAAAGCGGCAGGCTAAGGGTTGGCGTGCTCTTAAGAGGAACGGCTATACGCTCATATTGGCAAGGGTTAAGCGGTATAGCACTAAATAAACGTAAATTTTACCTAGCGGTGAGTAGGAATGTTAGTGAGGCTTGAAAATACCAATAACGTTTTCTTTTGAACGGGTGGCTGCACTTACTTTTTCATCGGTTTGCGCTTCGTTATAGCCGCACGCCACACACTCAAGCTTCTCTACATTATTTTCGAAGTATAGCGAAATGGTATCTAGCTCTTGGCATTTAGGGCAGGTAGCTCCGGCCACAAACCGGCGTTTTACACGTTTTGACATACATACACCTTTGATGAATTTCGCCAATATTATACCTTGAAATGCTGCCTGTTGATCAGCTTTTGCCTTAAGTTTTTGATATTATACGCGGCCAAGTTTGTTCCATCACAGGTTGCTTATGATAAAGCTTTCAAACGTATCCCTACTACGCGGTCGTAAAATGCTGCTAGAAGAGGCGTCGGCACAGGTGTTTCCGGGCCATAAAGTGGCGCTAATTGGCAGTAATGGCTGCGGGAAATCTACACTTTTCGCACTGTTACGTAGCGAGCTGAGTGTGGATGCGGGCGACTGTAGCGTACCCAGTGATTGGCGCATAGTAAGCGTGGCGCAGGAAACCCCCGCAACGACGCGTACGGCCATCGACTATGTGGTGGACGGTGATAAACATTTACGTGACTTACAGGCCCAGTTAGAAGCCGCTGAAGAGAGTGGTGATGGTGTGAAAATAGGCCAAATTCATGGGCAGCTCGAACAAGCTGGGGCTTATGATGTGGAAGCCCGCGCAGCGACCATCCTTTCAGGCCTCGGGTTCACTAATGCGCAGCTGAACGCACCGGTTAGCGATTTTTCTGGTGGCTGGCGTATGCGATTAAACCTCGCCCAAGCGCTGCTTTGTCCGTCTGACTTACTGCTGCTGGATGAGCCTACTAACCACTTAGATTTAGACGCCGTAATATGGCTTGAAAAATGGCTGCAGCGATATGCTGGCACGTTGCTGTTGATATCACACGATAAGGCATTTATCGACAACACAGTGGCGCAAATTATCAGTGTTGAACAACAAAAGCTCGTTACTTATACCGGTAACTACTCGTCTTTTGAAACCCAGCGCGCCGAGCGTATACGTCTGCAAAACATTGAATATGAAAAGCAGCAGCAAAAGGTTGCGCACCTAAACTCTTTTATTACGCGGTTTAAAGCCAAAGCGAGTAAAGCGAAGCAAGCGCAAAGCCGAATTAAACAGTTAGAAAAAATGGAAACGCTATTGCCTGCCCATATGGCAAGCCCGTTTAGTTTTTCATTCGCGCCGCCCACCGCGCTTCCGAACCCGTTAGTTCAAATGGAAAAAATTCAGCTGGGTTACGATGAGCATATTGTGTTGCAGCAGGTAAAGCTTAACTTGGTGCCGGGGAGTCGAATTGGGCTTTTAGGGCGCAACGGGCAAGGTAAGTCCACATTGATCAAACTGCTTGCTGGCGTGCATGCGCCTAAGCAAGGTGTTTTTAATACGGCAAAAGGCCTAAAAATTGGCTACTTTGCCCAGCATCAGTTGGAAACGCTAGATGCCAATGCCACGCCCCTTTTGCATTTGCAGCGCATCGACGAGAAAGCTACAGAACAACAGCTTCGCGATTACCTCGGCGGGTTTGGTTTCAATGGTGACGAGGCCTTAGCGCCTGTAGCCCCCATGTCGGGTGGAGAAAAAGCCCGGTTGGTGCTGGCGTTAATTGTTTATCAAAAGCCTAACTTGTTGCTACTCGATGAACCCACTAACCATTTAGATTTAGAAATGCGTCATGCCCTTAATATCGCGCTGCAGGGCTTTGAAGGCGCCATGGTCCTTGTGTCGCACGACCGCTTCCTATTGTCATCGGTGTGCGAAGATTTTTATCTTGTTGATAGCAAAGAGGTTGAACCCTTCAAGGGCGACTTAGACGATTATCGCGACTGGATCTTAAAGCAGCAAGCCGCAGAAAAGGCGAAAGCCAATAGCGACGCCAAGGACGAAGCACAGCAAGCCTCTGGTGAGCCGAGTAAGCCAGAACGTAAAGTAGACCGTAAAGAAGAAAAACGCCGTGAAGCTGAGTTCAGGCAAACGGTAGCACCTTTCAAAAAAGCCATCGACAAACACGAAAAGGCCATGGAAAAGTGCAGTGCACAACTTGCAGACGTAGAAGAAGCGCTGGCAGATACCACGCTTTATAGCGACGATAAAAAACGCCGAACTAATGGCCTTGCTCGACAAGCAAACCCAGCTTAAACAGCAGCTTGAAGAAGAAGAGATGGCGTGGCTGGATGCGCAAGAGCAAATTGAGCTAAAACGAGAAGAGTACGACAATGCAACCGCTTAATCTTGAGATCAGTGCGTTCTGGGCGTACAGCGTTTCTCGCTATACCAAAGGGGACATGGCGCCGCTTGCTATTTTGCTGCAAGACAATCACAAGGTGAATGTTAACATTCTCTTGCTGATATGTTGGTGCTTAGAGAACAATACCATTATAAACTTGCCTCAGCTTAAAGCGGTTATTGAGGCCGCGGCCCCAACGGATTTAACATTGCAAGCCCATAGAGCCAAACGAAAAGCCGCACACCCTGATAACGGGGGGGATAGAGCCGTTTATGATGCGCTAAAAGAAGAAGAGCTTGAACTTGAACGAGCGCAGCAGCACGACATCGTTACATCGTTTAACGGGCAATCGGTAACATACTTAGGGCAGGCGCAGCTATCTTCTTCAAATATATTTAACGCATCTATCGCAGCGTTAATTAATGCCTACTCGCTTCGCGACAATAGCGAGGCTCGACGTTTGGTGAGCCTTGTGATCAAACAACTATCGTAAAAACACAATAAGAAATAACAATGAGTAAATCAGCGCTATCGCATGGAAAAAATAATAAAAAGCAGCTTTAAGGTGCCGGGATGGGCGAAAAACCGTCACGTCCAGACTATTTGGCCGCGTTTTATTCAAAAGCGTTTACCTTTGTCTTACGACATGGAGCGCTTAACGTTACCCGATGACGACTTTGTAGATGTCGCTTGGGGCCCCAAACCGCAAGAAACCTCAGGCATAGTCGTGATGTTTCATGGCCTAGAGGGCAGTATTAAGTCTCATTATGCTAACGATATGATGGCGCAGCTCTCTGTGAATGGCTGGCAGGTGGTAATGATGCATTACCGTGGCTGTAGCGGTGTACCAAATTTGAAAGCACGGGCCTATCACAGCGGTGAAACCGAAGATCCCAGTTATTTCTTGGCGTGGCTGCACGATAAGTTTCCACGTATTCCTAAAGTCGCCATTGGATTTTCCCTAGGCGGTAATATGCTGCTGAAATTACTTGGTGAAAACCCAGCTCAAAAATGGCTAAAAGCGGCCGTGGCCATCTCCTCTCCGCTAAAACTGTCTGAATGCGCTAAATCGATAAACCAAGGCTTTTCTAGGGTTTATCAAAAGTATCTGCTTACTAGCATGAAAAACACATTACTTAAGAAGATGGAGTACATTGACTATCGCAAGCTCATTCAGTTAACGAAAAGCGATGTGCATGAGATAACCAGTTTTACGCAGTTTGACGAGAAGATCACCGCGCCACTGCACGGTTTCGCAGACGCTCAAGATTACTATGAAAAATGCAGTGCTTATCATTTTTTAAGCGCAATTCACTGCCCTACGTTAGTCCTGCACAGTATCGACGACCCCTTTATGAACCACCTAATTGTGCCTCAAGAAGAAGAGCTTGCGCGTAATGTGACGGTAGAGCTTAGCGAGCGAGGTGGTCACGTAGGGTTCATGCAGGGCTCTGTATTAAATCCCAAGGTTTGGCTGCATGACCGCGTGAAACGCTTTGTTAGTGAAGCCCTGCCGGTGAATACCACCTGTGGCTATCTAAACCGATAAATACCACATAGTGTAAACACGATAAACACAACATACTTTCAGGAGCCTGAATGATAATTCCAATAGATGCGCTAGAAGCCGATACACTTTACAGTTTGGCAGAAGCGTTTGTGCTGCGCGAAGGCACCGACTATGGCGAACAAGAGGTTGCCCTAGAGGTGAAGGTGCAGCAAGTGTTAGAGAGATTGAAGCAAGGTGACGCGGTTTTGGTGTATTCAGAACTTCATGAAAGCGTGGATATTAAGCGAAAGGAAGATATTCAGCCTAGTGACGAAACAGAATAGATACCAAAAAAGCCGGGTCGAGCAACCCGGCAACCTACCTGAGGAGAGGGAGGCTTAAAACGCGTATCGTGCAGTAACCTGCATAATGTCTAGGTCATCAATCACTCTGTAGTTAGCTCCCACAGCCCATTGCGGCGTAATGTAATAATTTGCACCTACTCTAAATGATGCTTCTCCATCATCTACGTCGTAGTAACCCACTTCACCGGCTAGCTCAACTTGCTCTGTAATCATTGAGCGTAGGCCAGCATTAATGCTATAGCCCGTTTCGTCATTTACGTCACCGTCTATACGCTCTAGGTTAGCACCAAAGTAGGCGTCAGTTGTTGCGTTTACGGGTAAACGATAGCCAGCACCTAGCGTAAGCATGTCGAAGTCAAAGTTACCTTCTTCGAAAAAACTGTACTCACCGTTTAGGTACCAGTTGCTGTTTAAAAGATATTTACCATTAACCGTTAGGCCGTCTGGCTCAAAAGACTCGTTGTTGTCAAAGTCCATTTTGGTGTAACCACCTTCTACGTAACGCCAGTCAGGCTTGTCAGCCATTGCTGAAAGAGGAAGTGTTGCTGCAGCAAGTGCTGCCGTGATAAGTGTGATTGTTTTACGCATGTGATAACTCCTTAATGTGTTCAGCGACTTGCTTCTACTTACGCAATACCCGTGTGTCATAGAGTAAGCGCAAATAACGTGCTGCTAACAAGTCACTGTGTTGATGGCATAACAATGCTTCACGCCACCGTTTCTATTTCCGTAAAGAAATCGTGTCCGATTTAATTATCAACATGGTGAGTAGCAAGGCCTTTGCCAACACCGATAATGCGTGCTGTTACCAGCCGGTAAATTTCCTATATGTCATTAATAAATATGCGTAATTTTCACTTCGCTTAAATAATGTCACAACGTTGAATTCATGATATGTCGCATCTTTTTTATACTGCGAGGAAAAGTTGGCACGTCTAGGTGTCGCTAAAAACCAACAATTAACCTTTTGTCTAACCCTCTCGACATATTTACAAAACAAGGTTACCCGCTGTAACTCAATTAAATTAGAAGTAAGTCATTGTAAGTATTGTGAAAAATATAAAGTGACGCAGCGCTTCTTCGTATTGGAACGGCTTTTGCTGAAGTGCTTATGCGTTGTCCAATTTTCACTCCTACCGTTTTGACAGGGCGTTTGCTTCACAACGATAGGGTGAATAAGAAAGGAGTAGAGCACCTTTCTTCGTGTGGTTTGAATCACGAACGCTTTGGTAAAGTCTTTTAATTTGATTACTTACGCTAATTTTTTTCGATAACTCGGATAGCAAGCCAAAGCCACATAGCCACCTGGACAACCATTGTTTTCATAAGGAGAGGACGGATGGCTAAGCCAGTTTTTATTTTTAATAAAGTTTCAAAAAAGAGTGCGAGTAAGCCCCGACAGCTAGGGTTGTCACGCATTCTTTTGGCGATGACCAGCGTTATCGCGTTAGTGACATTTCATCAGGCAGGGGCTGTTGAGGTTAATGAAGACAATCAGCCACAGAAAACATCGCCAATTTTACAATCTATTATTGATGCGGCTCGTCAATCAGCCACTCAGAGCTATGAGCAAGACGATCATGGGCTAAACAGCAAGTTAAAAGAAATTGACTACACAACGTATCGTTCTATTCGCTTTAAACCCGAGCAAAGTCTTTGGCACGGTGAAAACGACTATGAGCTGCAATTTTTCCACCCAGGGTTTCTGTACGAATACCCGGTGACCATTCATACGATAGGCGAAAGTAATAAACCTGAGCGCCTTGCGTTTAACAGTGAGATGTTTAACTACGATGGTTCAGCATCAGCGTTGGCAGGGTTGACCGATGATAAGTCGGGCTTTGCGGGTTTTCGCGTTCACTACCCACTTAAAAATGAAGAGTATAAAGACGAGTTTGCTGTATTTTTAGGTGCTTCTTATTTTCGCCTTGTTGGTAAAAATCAGGTATATGGCATATCGGCCCGCGGGCTGGCTATCGATACGGCACTCGCGAAAGGGGAAGAGTTTCCTCACTTTACCGAGTTTTGGATTATCGAGCCTGGCGAAGGCAAACCTATTACTATTTACGCGCGCTTAGAAAGTCCGTCGGTAGCCGGCGCTTATAAGTTTGTCATTCAGCCCGACATCGATACCAGTGTTAAAGTGGAAAGCTGGTTGTTCGCACGAGATGATGTGAGCAAGCTAGGCATCGCGCCGTTCACCAGTATGTTCCTGTACGGTGAAAATACAGAGAAGCGCCACGACGATTATCGTCCGGAAGTTCACGACAGCGATGGCGTACTTATGGTTACCCACGCGGGTGAAGAGATTTGGCGCCCCCTTACAAATCCAGCTCGCCTTCAAGTGACCTCGCTTAGCGATACGAACCCCAAAGGTTTCGGTATGCTGCAGCGCGATGGTGAGTGGGATAACTACTTAGATGCAGAAGCTAACTATCACATACGTCCAGGTCTTTGGGTTACCCCCCAAGAAGGTTTTGAAAAAGGTCGTCTTGAAGTCGTCGAGATACCTACAAAATCTGAGATTCACGACAACATTGTGGCGTTCTGGACGCCTGAAAAGCCCTTTAATTCCGGTGAGTCGCTGTACTTTTCCTACGATCTTAAAACCGTTGAGCAAAACCCATTCGTTAGCGAACTGGCGTCAGTAGTGCGCACTCGCCAAGGTAAAGCGGTACTGCCAGGTGACGAATTTAAAGACGACAGCTTGAATAATACCCGTCAGTTTAGTGTGGATTTCAGCGCACCGCAGTCTCTTAGTTTTGATGAAAAATCTATGAAACTAGTGGTTCAAGGCGCTAATGGCGCAATCTCTAAGCAGCGCCTTTACCCCGTAGCCGATGGACAGGAATGGCGCGCTACTTTCTTTGTTAAACCGAACGAGAAGCAAACGGTTGATATGCGCGCTTATATCGAGCAAGACGGGCAACGTGTCAGTGAGGTGTGGAATTATGTCTATCAACCAAACTAAGCGCACAGATACAGCATTATCTAACGGGGCTAAAGCCGTGCCTCAGGTTAAAAGCGACACCGCAAAACGCGGGTCACATTTCATCTTAAAAGGAGAGCATATGCGTTTGTTTATCATGGCAATGCTAGTGATTCCAAGCACGGCGCTGGCCGGTTGGAGTTTATACGAAATATTTTTACCTAACGGCCTCACCAATTTAGAAATTGCACAGCTGGGGCTGGGGTTAACCCTGTTTGCTTGGCTATGTATGGCATTTTGGACGGGGATTATTGGATTCTTCTTACAGCTTTTCAACATTGACCCGTTAAGCTTGCGCCGAATTCAAGCGCAGCCAGATTCCGCTACACCACTTGGGCAAAAGCACGCCGTAGTAATGCCGGTATACAACGAAGATACTCGTCGCATTATGGTGGGTTTTGAAGCATGTATTCGCGAACTGATGGATAGCGACAATAGCGCGCAGTTTGATTTTTATATGCTAAGCGACACCCGTGATATGGCGAAAGCGGATGCAGAGCTTCGTGCCTTCACACGTTTGAAAAAACGTCTTGGTGGGTATTCAAGCCAGGTGTTCTATCGCAGACGAGAAAAGAACCTGCATAGAAAAGTAGGCAATCTTAAAGAATTTTGCGAGCGCTGGGGTGCTAACTATGAGTCGATGATTGTATTAGACGCCGATAGCGTAATGACGGGGGAGCGTATGCAGGACCTTGCTCGTCGTATTGAGCAAAATCCGGATACGGCGCTTGTTCAAACTATTCCTATGCCGGTACGTCAAAATACCTTCTTCGGGCGCTTTGTGCAGTTCGCGGCGCACTTATATAGCCCTATGTTAGCCACTGGGTTGTCATTTTGGCAAACCGACAGTGCTAACTATTGGGGGCACAATGCCATTATACGTATAGCGCCATTTATGCAGCATTGTGGGCTTCCTACTCTTGAAGGTCGCGCTCCCTTTGGCGGCGAAATTCTAAGCCACGACTTTGTCGAGGCGGCGCTATTGCGCCGAGCAGGCTGGCAAGCTTACTTGCTCACCGACACCACGGGCAGTTATGAAGAAGTGCCAAGCAATATTGTCGACTACGCCATCCGCGACCGCCGTTGGGTGCAGGGCAATATACAGCACCTAGGGTTGTTAAACGTGAAAGGCTTGAAAATGGCCAACCGACTGCATTTTTTGTTTGGTGCCTTTGCCTACATTTCTTCGCTTATATTGTTTTGTATGCTGGCGTTAGGCACGGCAGATGCGCTTATTCGCGCTACGTCGGTACCGGAATTCTTCGTGTCTGAATACCAATTATTCCCTAGCTGGCAGGTGGCACGCCAAGATATGATGATGGTGACCATGTGGGGCACGGCGGCCTTATTATTCCTACCTAAACTTTTGGGTATTGCTCTTGCGCTCATGAAGCGTCGCAGCGAGTTTGGCGGCGCGTGGGCGCTGATAAAAGGCGCGGCATTAGAGCTAACAATGGCTGTGCTCATTGCGCCGCTGATGATGTTTTATCACAGCTACTTTGTTATTAGTGTGTTCGTTGGTCATTCAGTTAAATGGGAAGCGCAAGAACGGGAAGGTCGCAAAGTACCTTGGACGGTAGCTATCAAGCACACGCAGATAATGAGTTGTCTAGCAGTGGCGTGGGGCGTAACCACGTTTTATTTCACGCCATCGCTATTTATGTGGCTGCTGCCGGTATTGGTAGGCATGGTGTTAGCAGCCCCGGTTATTCGTTTAACCAGTAGCGATAAGCTGGGCTTAGCAATGCGTCGGTGGGGTGTGTTTGTTATCGACCAAGAGGTAAAGGAATGCAAAGCCCTGAAGCGTTTACGTGTGGCCATGGACTACTTTGCTATTTCACAGCATAACGCTGAAGTTCCTGCTTTACCGGAAAATACATGGCAGAACATGCCGGTACAGACGCTCAGTGAAAAGCCCTTGCCTATGCGTTACAGGCTTTCTAATAACACCCAATAGGTTGATTTTGTTTCGAGAATTAAAAAACCGCACATAAAGTGCGGTTTTTTGTACCTTTACGAAATAAGAGGTCAGTTGCGCATTAGCACGAGGTGTTCAAGCTACCTTAAGGCGCGAGGTTCCTCTTTGCGCACATTGCACCCTTACTATTGTTCAAACGTTACCGCGAAGGTAACAGGTACAGTGGTTGTAATGCTCTTCAGGCCAGCAATCTTTTGAAGTGCCGCGACACCCTCTGCGAGACCAAATGACTCGGCTTTAATAAGCGTAGGTGCGGTAGTTGATACGGTTAATGTACCTTCATCTACCTTACTTGCGGTTACTGAAAATGATGTAGGGACCGCCTTGCCGTGAAGCACTAAAATGCCATCAACGTTTCCGTTTGCCACTTCACCTGCTTTCAGATTCATCATCGACTCAGGTAGGTTAGCTTCAAATGTTGCTTGTGCAAACTTTGATACATTAAATAGCATGTCTTGCATTCGCTGATTGCGAATATCAATCGCTGTATTAACAGACGATAAATCTACCGCAACGCTTAACTTACCGCTATCAGACAGGGTGCCGTTGAAGCTATCAAACTTATGAACTTCTGTAACTTGTGCGTTTTTCGTAGATAAGAAATGCAGCACACTTGTTTCGCTGTCAATTGACCAGTCGGCTGCAGCGGGAAATGCTAGCCCACAAGCGAGCAATGCTGTCGACAACGTGCGAATACGTGTAGTCATCATAGGTTACTCCTTTTACAAATTGGTTCCATCTGGCTTGATTTAACCACGACCAGAGTAATGTGGCCCAGCAACATTACTACGCTATTATACGTAGGTTAGCACGCTGCGCTATGTAATTTGTTACGTGCTAATGCGTATGTGGGTTTACGAAGTCATCATACTGGACAACGTCTTGCCACGGCACCCGTTGATCGCCCATTACCACAAAATCTGGGTTCTCTAACGAATGACGCTGGTTGTAGGTAAGCGGTTCAAAGTTAGCTGCGGCAATGCTACCGCCTGCCTCAGAGACTATGCACTGAGATGCGCCTGTGTCCCATTCACCGGTAATGCCGATTCGCATAAATACATCGGCTTTGCCTTCAGCAATGAAACAGGCTTTCAGCGAACAGCTGCCTAACGGTAGTGTTTGGTATACGCGCCTAGCGCACATTCTACTTAACACTTTTTCGCGAGACTGACGACGACTAATCGCAATCATAACAACGCTGCTTTTGGGGTCGTCTAGCTTGCGTACTTTTATGGGGTGGTCGCCATCAGGAGAAGACTTAAATGCACCCTTCCCTTTTTCGGCGTAATACAAAGACTGACCTGGCGGCCAAAATATAACCCCAATGGTGGGCTCATTATTTTCAATTAACGCAATATTAACGGCAAAGTCACCGCTTCTGGCGATGAATTCTTGTGTACCGTCAATAGGATCTATAAGCCAATAACGTGGCCAATGCTTTCGCTCTTCTAAACTTGCGTGTTTATTCTCTTCTGAAAGAATAGGGATATCAGGTGTAGCGGCTTTTAGTCGCTTATTAATAATATCATTTGCCAAATAATCTGCGCTGGTGACAGGGGACTCGTCTTCTTTTTGGTAAGCGTCAAACTCACCTTTGTCGTAGACTTCTAATACGGCTTCACCAGCTTCAACGGCAATTTTCTTTGCAAGTTCTAGTAGGTCGGCATGGGCGTCATCGGGCATGTTTATTGTTCCTTAAACCACTTTTGAGCTAAAAACAGCGCGGCAATACAGCGTGCTTCTATAAAGTCTTCTCGAGCAAGTAAAGCATCTGCTTCGTCTAAAGGCCAATGAATCACCTCAAGAGGCTCGGGTTCATCGCCTTCTAGTTGTTTGGGATACAAGTCGCGCGCCAATACAATGGTCATATTGGCGTTGAAAAACGTGGGGGCCATACTCACTTGGTGAAGTTCAATGAGATCGTTAGCAGCAAATCCTGCTTCCTCTTGAAGTTCGCGGTTGGCAGCTTCAATAGCGGTCTCGCCGGGGTCAATAAGGCCCTTTGGGAAACCAAGTTGATACGAATGTGTGCCCGCAGCATATTCGCGAATTAAAACCATGGTATTTTCATCTAGCATAGGCACAATCATTACAGCGCCCCGGTTACCCCCTGCCATTCTTTCGAATTCACGGGTGGCGCCATTAGAAAACTCAAGGTCTAGGCGTTCTACCCTAAAGAGCTTGCTTTGGGCTACGATTTCACGAGAATGAATGTGTGGTAACGGCTTGTTCGGATCAATTTTCGGCATGTCTCTCGCTACAACTTTGTTATCATACTTGTATACAATTTATTAGCTTACTTCATTATAAGGAAAATCGCTTGCCCTTTCTGCCCTGGAATGAAATAGACACTGTACTACTCGATATGGACGGTACCCTGTTGGACCTTCACTATGACAATCAGTTCTGGTTGCATCATTTACCAAAGCGTCTGGCTGAATTACGAGGGGTTTCAGAGGCGCAAACTCAGCAAGAAATGTCTAAGCGCTACGAGGCAGTGTTTGGTCAAATTCAGTGGTATTGCCTCGATTATTGGGCCGAGTCACTGACACTCGACTTAGAAAACGAGTTTATGCCGCTAAAACGGGAACTCGCCCATTTATTGGCACTTCGCGAAGACACCATTCCATTCCTTGATGCGCTCCATGCATCGGGCAGAGAAGTTGTACTGGTCACCAATGCTCACCCTCATAGTTTGGCGCTTAAAATTGAGCATACTCAGCTTGATTCTCACATTGATAACTTAATTTCTACCCATGAGTTTGGTGTGACAAAAGAATCTCAGCTGCTATGGGAGCGATTACAAGCCCAGGTTGAATTTGACGCCAGTCGCACGTTATTCGTCGATGACTCTCTTCCCATATTGAATGCAGCTAAGACTTACGGTATTAAGCATTTACTGGCAGTAGATAACCCAGACAGCACGTTGCCTAATCGCAATATTAGTGAATTCCCGGCAGTGCGAGACTATCGCTTGATGCTTGAAGATATCAAAGCAAATCCAGTGACTAATGTCGCAAAAGCACGTTTTTGAAGGACGAAAGCCAATGGTCTCAGATACAATTTACGTTGGGTCGATAAACCCGGTAAAAGTGAATGCGGCACTCAACACTCTATCTGACACGTTAGAGCATGATTTTGATGCACAAGGTGTGGCAGTGCCAAGTGGCGTACCTGACCAGCCTATGAATGAAGATGAAACCCGCCTAGGTGCCATCAATCGTATTAAAGCCATGCTTGCACACCATCAAGGCGGGTTAACCGATGCTTGGTACGTGGCGATTGAAGGCGGTGTCGACGTTTTCGAAGATGGCCCTGCAACGTTTGCTTATGTAGCGATATATCACGAGGGGCATTGGTCGGTTTCAAGAAGCGCCAGCCTGCCTATCCCCGTTAGTGTGTATCAGGCATTGCAGCGCGGTGAAGAGTTAGGGGCAGTAATGGATAAGCTTTTCGATACGGTCAACGTGAAACAAAAAGGCGGAGCTATAGGTCTTCTCACCTTAAATCACGCCACGCGACAAAGCGTCTATGAAGTCGCGTTAACCCTCGCTATGGCGAAGTTCCACTTTCCCGATCTTTATACCGACTAACCTCCCTTTCATAAAAATATTGTAAATCTGGGTTACTTCTTTTAGATACAGTAAAAAGGCTGGAATTCACCGAAAACTCACTAACATCTTCGATAATGGTGAGTTTTTCTTGGGTTTAAGCAATACATTGTGATCAGCCTCAAATACTGAGCACTCGCTCTGAAATCTTTACTGCGTTAGGGAATCTTTTCCAATTAGTTTTACTTTATCTTTTACGCGTTACACTTGATTTTAATATTAACCTATTGAAAATTCTGGCTAAAAGCTTTTGTGGCACCTTGGCTTTTTAGTTGCACCATCTTTAGACCAAACGGATTAAGGAGAGTGACAATGAGTGAGACAATCAATACCTACAACCCTGCTACAGGTGAAAAGATCGATCATTATCATTTGATGTCAGCTGAGGACGCAGAGCAAGCCGTAACACGCTCACAAGAAGCTTACTTGAACTGGCGCCGTACATCATTTGAAACCCGCGCCGATTTGCTAAACAACCTTGCTGACTTAATGGAAGAACGCATTGATGACCTTGCAAGCTTAATGACCCGAGAAATGGGGAAAGTAACGGCGCAGGGTAAGCAAGAAGTGCAATTATGTGCACAAATATGTCGTTATACCGCCGAGCATGGTGCATCAATGCTAGAAGATGAGCACCGTATCTTCGAAGGTGGTCGCGCTATTATTACCTATCAACCCATTGGCGTTATCTTAGGTATTCAGCCTTGGAATTTCCCGCTATACCAAGTTATTCGCTACAGTGTGTCGAACATTATGGCGGGTAACACAACGGTACTTAAACACGCGCAGAATGTATTTGGTATGGCCCAGGCTATTCAACAAATGTATGAAGATGCGGGTTTCCCGAAAAATGTTTATCAGTCGCTGCTTATAGACGGCAGTACGGCCAGTGACTTAATAAAACACAAATATGTTCGTGGCGTAACTTTTACCGGTAGTGATGAAGTTGGTAAACAGGTAGCAAAAGAAGCCGCCAGTTTATCGAAGAAAACCGTAATGGAGTTGGGTAGTAACGACGCCTTTGTGGTACTTGAAGATGCAGATATCGATAATGCGGTAGAGATGTGTATTCAAGGTCGTGTGATCAATAACGGCGAAACTTGTGTTGCTGCGAAGCGCTTTGTTGTAGTCGATAGCGTATATGATGAATTTAGAGATAAATTCGTCGCGAAGTGTAAAAAACTTAAAGTGGGCGACCCCACCGATGAGAATACCGATTTAGGCCCAATGGCGAGAGAAGATTTACGTGATGAGCTTCATGAGCAAGTGAAAAAGTCGCTAGATGCCGGTGCATCGTTAACGTTAGGTGGCGAGATCCCAGATTCGGATGGGTACTTCTACCCGGTAACGGTACTTGAAGACGTCTCCTCTGGTATGCCTGCATACGATGACGAACTGTTCGGTCCCGTAGCCTCATTAATACGCGCCCGTGATGATAAGCAAGCCATGGAGGTAGCGAACGATTCTCGCTATGGTTTAGGCGGCGGTATTTTTAGTACAGATACTGACAAAGCGGTAGAACTTGCTAAAGACGAGTTCGATACGGGCATGGTAAATATCAACGGCTACTCGTTAGCCCAGCCTAACCTACCCTTTGGTGGCGTAAAAGATAGCGGCTATGGTCGTGAGCACGGTGGATATGGTATGCGTGAGTTCGTAAACATTAAAACCATTATGGTAGCGGAGAAGGCTGCTGAATAGTCATTAGCTATTTAATATCGTTAATTAAAAACGGGCACGTATTACGTGCCCGTTTTTTTATTTAGGCTAAATAAGCTAGAATTTGGCGCTAGCTGTATCGGGTGACACTGCACGTGTCTGGCGCCTTTTGTGTTGTTACTTGCTATTGAGGCGCAAAAGGTAGCGGAATAGGCGTACCGTTAACGCTGGCTTTGCCATCTTTAAGCACTAATTTTGTCTCGTAACCATTCTCGGTTTCTTTTATCAAGCCTTGCTGAGCAAAGGTGCTTAAAACCATTGGGGTTTGCTGCTCGACAGCGGCTTCAAGCTCTTCTGCCGACATATTTTGCGCTTGCGGCGTTGCCATTAACTGCCCCATCATGTAGCCAGACGCTACGCTTTGCGCAAAGGCTTTGTCGGCGGTTACTTGTGCATCGGCCAGTAAGTGTGTTACCCAATAAGCCACATCTTCCATCGTACCTGGCAGCGCATCAATACCAACTAACTTGGTATTTGCGTAGGCGTTAAACGAGCCTTCAGGTAAGGTTGCTTTAAGCTTGGTAATGTTAAGCTCAGGCTCTGCTTTAAGCTGAGTAAGCAAGTTAGCCTCAATAAATTCCATCATTTTGGGCGGGGACTTCTTCTGAGGGCACGAGCAGTGATGTATTGCTAAAATCTTGGTAAGCTTTGATGAAATCAACGTCTAAGTTATTTAGGGCAACACCTAACACCATGTCAGAGGCTTCAAGGTCGGGCCCCGTTACCTTATCAATAGCGTATTCCACGTAAACATTGGCTGTGTTGCTGTCTTCATCAATATCGGTGTCTGTTACAAGGGCAATATTCTCAAGCTTTACCGTTTCTCCTGCTTCAAGGCCGGTAACTTCCATATTTTCGATAAGTGCTTTGACTTTCGATTCAAACAGGTCGCCCTTGAAGGCCTCTACCATACTGCCGTCATAGCTTACATCCATGGATAAATTGGATAATTTCATCGAAAACTCATCAGCGTTGATGCTTAGCGATTCACCAAAAGACGTATATAACGTCTGGTCGCCATCAGGTGCAGCTTCACCCTTATAGCCAGAGAAAAGCAGGGTGAAACCTTCTTCCTCATTGGTTGCGCTAAGGGCTGGAATAACATCTGCGTAGCTGAGACCGCCAAATAGTCCAACCACGCCTTCATTGCGATAAATGGGTTGTTGCGCATCCCATTGAACGTACTCTCTTAATTTATCGCCATCAATAAACACCGTGTAGTGAACGCGGCCTAATCCTACACCGTCGCCAAAATATACAGGGCCGTGATGAGCAACCAAGGTAGCGGTAACGCTAGGGTTTTCTTCAATAGGCATTTCAGCTGCATCGACATTTTGTGCATTGACTAGCGCTTGAAAGTCGACAGCAAGTTTGATTTCTGCCGTTGTCGAAAACCAGCCTTTGTCGTACGAAAGTACTTCGGCCGAGTAGACGGCTTGTTCATTCATTTCGTTTACTGCTGCGTTGACATTCTCGTGAACGCTAGAGCCGATAAAATAGGGGGCAACACCAAGCGCAACTAAAGTAACACCTGCGCCGGCTAAAAGAGGTTTGTTCATTGTACAATCCTTTGTTCAGAAATAATCAATTTACATGGGGCCTGGGCCATAATCGGTTTATGGCCTAGACAATTTATCGTTGCTCTATAAGTTACGTTCGAGGAATCTGAAACGCAATAAAGCCACTGTTATTAGGCGTACCAAATAAGCGTGCCGCTTGATGAACTTCATTGGGCAAGCTCGCATCAGGCTTAAATTTACCGCTCACTCGAATGTTTTTCATGTTTGTCGGTATAACCGCATCCATAGATAAGCTTAGCAAATTAGGCTCGTTCACCATTATGCCAATATCTTCACCTTCACAACGAAGTGTCGCAGAGTAGGTTCCGAAATCAATGGGGCCTTGGGTACCGGCTACCGTTGCATTAAGCCAATCTCCCGTACCATCAAGCGATTCACACGCTGGACCAAAGGTTAGGTTATTAAGCGAAACCTTAAAGCGCCCCCCTGCGTTAACGGGCAGAGGTAAGCGAACCTGCGCAAGCACTCTGTCTACAGGAAGGTAAAGGGTAAAGTTTTCAGTATTAACCGTATTTTGGCTAAAAAGCCCGGTGGTAACAGGCCCTTCAAAGGCAATGTCGTTTTTATCGCGAATGTTACCTGCTTTGAGGTCTAGCTTAACTTTACCCAGTAACAGGTGTAGCGGATTAAGCTCCCATTTTACGTTATTAATTGGCAGGCTATTCACTACCACCGTCTGCGCTTTACCCGAAAATAAGCTGCCGCTGACCCCGCTAATAGAAACATTATTTGGCAGCGACAGTCGGCCAATCACTTGTACTGCAGGCATGTATGCGATGGCAAACAATAAAAAGGCGAGAATGCCGCCTATTATCCAACTAACTTTCGACTTCATGCTTTACCTAACTGTAGTCGGCGAATTTTGATATAGCCTGGGACATCTGCTTCGGCAATATCGGCTTGAAGAACAACTACGCCCATGTTTTCCATGGCTTTTAGCCAGTCTAAAACCGCGTTAAAAGGCGCTTGATCTACCCACACTTGAAGCTCATCACCCTGAGGCTGCATGCGTGAAATAGCAATGTCGTGCTGAGCGGTAGTGCGGTTTACCGCTTGGGGTAAAGAGCCAGAAAAGGCGCGTTTACTGCCCGTACTGCGGCGTAATTGCTGTGCGCGTGCACCGCTGTCTTTTACCCAAACTAAAAGCGACTGCTGGTTATCAAGCAGCTGTTTCTGTTTGTCTAAAGCAGTATTAAGTGGCGACCAAACAGCAAAATAGAACAGCGCAATCGCAATCATAACAGCGGAAATAAGCACCAGTTTTTGCTCACGTTCAGTGAGGGCTTTGTATTTTTCTAAAAGTGCGTTCACGACGTACTCCTTACTGACACTGTACCTACAACGCCGTTGTCACGGTTATTGATAGCACCTTGTTCAACCAGAAAGCCCGCGTTTTCGGCGCTGCGTTTAAACTGCTCTAATGCTTCAAAATTTTTACCTTGTGCCTGAATGCGAATTTCAGTGCGCGAGGCGTCGAAGCGCAAGGTTTGAGGCTTAACGTCTGTTGCTGTGAATGCTGGCGCAAGCTGATCTAGCATAATAAGCATAGAGGCATCACCGCCGCCCTGCTCTAGCTTTGCAAGCTCACTTTGTAGCTTTAATCGAACGTTGCGATAAGTGCCAATATTGGGGAAGCCTGCTTTTACCGCAGCATTTATTTCACTGCTAAGCGCTTGGTTTTCCGATTTTAGCTGATAAAGGGTAACGCCCTTATCAATAAGACTGGTACACAGTGCAAGTACCGCGAGCACTGCGGCTACACGCCACTGGCTTAGCACACCGCTGCGTTTGCGTTTAAGTTTGTACTCGCCTTGGCATAAGTTAAAGCTGCTTTGCATGGCTTCTTTAGCCAATACTTGCATGGGCAACTCAAGTGGTGCCTGTGCTTCTTCGATATTGGGCAAGCTACTTAAATCGATACCCGCGTAGTTTGTGATAGTCACCGGGGCTTCTTGCTGCGCAGTGAAATGCACAAGGGTTGGTAGTAACCACGCTTGCTCGCCCTGAACGCCTTTAAACTCATCTTGGCGAACCAGTAACTGCTCGCCTATTGTGAGTACCGACCAGCCATTAGGCGTTGCAGGAACGGCGAGAACGTCAGGAATAATGGTATCGCAGAAAAGACCAGCTTCGCTTAACCAAGCTTGCCATTGAAGCATCTTTTCGTGACTGACTATCGCCACCGCTTGCTCATCGCCACGCTTAGGGCCAATGGCAAAGAACTGTTGGCTAATGTCGGTAGCCAACTCGTCTTCAAGCATAAACGGGATAGCGCTGAGTATCTTACGACCCGCTTTAGGCGGTAGCTCTACCCATTTGAGCAATATGTCACTGCTAGGAGCTAAAGCAATAACGCTTCGCTGGCCTGCGCGTTCGGTTAGCGTAGATAAGTCTTCTGCACTTGGCAGTTCACCAGAAGCAATAATTTCATCTTCTGTTTTTGAATAAACCAGCCAGCTTATCGGATCGGTGTAGTTGGCGCCTAAACGCACCAATAATTGTTCCATTAATAGGTTCCCCCAAACTCGCGATTCACAACATTAACGCCGCTATCGGCGCTAGCGTGAAACACGGTGGAAAGCTTAAAGGTTGCTTTGTTGTATTGTGTTTTTGTATGCAACATAAAATATTCAGTTTTAACTGAAAACCAGTCTTGTCGAGAGCTTGTTAAATTCAGTGCCTGAATAGACGGTTCGCTTAAAAACGCGTTGGTATCGTCCCACCCATTTTGTGGGCGACTGCTTAGCAAACTTGCAGCTTGTTGAATATCAAGCCCTGTTAACCCTGCCAGCAGCGGTGCATCTTCTTCTTCTAACGTGTTAACGTTAATTTTTAACTCACTGTAATCTGGGATCACACACACTAAAGGCAGTAATGCGTTTAGCCATTCTGGTGACACTCCGTTAATAATACGCAATTCACTTTTTGATGCCAGTGGTCCGTTAGCTGCAAGGTATGGAAATTCTCTCGATTCATACTCGCTGTCTTCTGCCCCATACGGTCGCATGTTGTCGTCGTCATCCACCCAGTCGGCAAGACTGTCGCGTAGCGTGTCAGCGGTGTAGTTATCTAGTCCATCAACACTAAGTGATAGCAGCATAGTGTGAAAGGCTTCCATAGCCTCAGTGGTATTGCTCGAGGCGCTATTTGCGTTATTCGAAGCGCTACCCGATGTGATAGCGTTAAGATTAAAACAGGCCTGTAGGTCTTCTAAGTTTGCCGTTAGGCCGCCGTTTTCTAACGGATAGCTAAATTCCTGCGCCCAAGGTTGATCAATAGAAATGACCTCAGGGCTTTGTTCAACAAGAGATTGGATGGACTTTCTTGCAAACGCTTCTGCTCCCATGGCATACCAGTAGGCTTGATTATTGTCTTTTAAGTTCATGGTGCGCTGAACTTGAAGCTGCAGCCGCGTGCCCATTTCGGTAGCCAGCACGGCAACTAGCGCCACAATCATCAAAACGATCATTAGCGCCACACCCTGCTGCTTGCCCGGTGCATTACCAAGTTGCGGCTTTGCAATAGTTGAGCTCGCTTGTCTGTACTTTTTTAGCGGCGTGTTATTGTTTGTTATGCTCATGATGATTCACCCGTTGTTAAGGTGAATTCCCTGCGAATTTTGCCAAAGTCCTTGCTAACAAACTCCACCGCTACGGCGCGAGGAAGTGTTGAACCCTTGTAGCTCTCACTCCAAGAGATATCGTCATCCTCATCTAATGAACTGCTGTTCGAGGTGGCAAGAAACTCAACTTTTAAACTTTCTACGTCTTCTAGCAGCACCCGTACTTTGGGCTCGTAGCCAATAACATTGTCAACATAGTTACTGTATAAACGCTCTAGCTTGTTCTCTTTTAAGCGGTAAGCGACGTACTGTAAGGTACTTCTTGGGAGCATTAGCTGAGGGTTGTGCCAGCCTCCGCGCACAAAGCCAATGCCATCATCATCGCTGTCGTCTGTTTCGCCGCCCGCCATTACCACTTCTTGTTTTTCACCGTTAATTCTTACTGCGCGAGGCACTGCTTGTTGAAGGTCTCGTTCAATGGTGATCATGGCGCGCTGCAATAGTTGAAGCTTTGCAAAGCGCTCTTCTGAAATATCGTTACTGTCGATAACCGTGGTAAGTAAACCTGTTGATGCCAAGCCGATGAGGGTGAAAATGGCCATGGCTATCAGTATTTCAATAAGCGTAAAACCGCGCTGCATACTAATTTCCCGCCGTCGGCTTTGCGACAAAGGTCGTCACAGACGTTACGGAGCTGTCGTAGCTTTCGTCTTCGCCGACAGAAACGGTGACAGACCGTAAATCATTGTCATTGGTTTTAGTGACGGTTTGTTGCCAGTACCAGGTGCGATCGGCCATCTCCATGGTACCTTTCAAATTGTTCTTAGGCGGCCACGTAGTATCTAGCTGAAGTTGGTTTAAGCGGTTGCTTGCCACCCAGTTGGCGAAGGTCACCGACTCTATCTGCCCAACACTGGATAAATGCTCGCCTGCCGCTTTGAGTACGGCGGTGCCGGTAAGCGCAAAAATAAGTAGCGCCACCATCACTTCAAGCAGGGTTAATCCAGTTTGGTAGCGCGGGGCATAGGGTAAATTGCTGCTTTTATCCAGTGCAGGTTTGAAAAACGACCTTGTCAACGGTGTCTTTGCAGCTGCTTTGCGCTTAAAAATGGATGCCTTCATAACGGACGCTCCAGCGGCCCTTCAAGCACTAAAGGCGGTAGATCTTGGTTTTGAAGGCTATAATAGACGGGGTCGTCGCCATCATCACCTTCATAGTTAAACGACAGCGTAAAAGGGGTAATTTCGCCGCTCGACATAATGAGAATTTGTGGGGGAGGAAGCTTCTTTTCTTCTTCGTTGCCTATCTCAACGCCTTCGTCAGACACGCTTAAATTCTCGTCAAACAACTCACGGTCAAACAGTCGGTCTTCAACGTCCCACGGCAAGTCATCAAGGTTTAAGTTGAAGGTGAAGGGCTCGGGCAAGGTGTAGGGCTCATAGGTCTTTTCACCTTCTATGCGCTGCCACTGGTCATCGTCGTCTAAATAAACAAAATAATACTCATTTTTGTCCGCTTCAAAGCGTACACCAAGCTGCTGCTGATTTAACACTGCGAAGTCGCTGGCCATATCAACAATGACCTGCAGGCGCTGGGCTTGTGATTTAAGTAAGTCAGACTTACTCGCCCCAAAAGCGTTAAACATGACGTAGCCAGCGGCTAGACCCATTAGCAGCAGTACTAACATGACTTCTAAAAGGGTGAAGCCTATATTGTGTTTGTAGGTACTGCCGCTGCTTCGCATAAGAGTTAGTTCAAATACTCGTTGATATTCCAGTTACCAATATCATCATCAGTGCCTGGCTCACCGTCTGGACCGTTTGAGAAAATATCGACTACGCCAAGCTCTCCCGGGCTAATTAGCGCGTAAGGGTTGCCCCACGGATCTTCAGGTAAACGCTTGATAAAGCCGCCTTCAGGGTAGTTGCGTGGAATTGGGTCGATGGTAGGTGCGGTTACCAGGGCGTCTAAGCCTTGCTCAGTGGTTGGGAAACGGTTGTTGCGAAGCTTGTACATTTCAAGCGCACTTTCCATTTGCTGTATATCAACAGCGGCTTTTTTAAGCTGCGCTTCTTCTTGGTTACCCAAGATTTGCGGTGCAACCATAGAGGCCATAATACCGATGATTAGAAGTACGACCATGACTTCAATCAAACTGAAACCAGAACTGCGATTAAGTGTTTTCATTAAATATTCACCATGTTGTTCAATGCTAAAATTGGTTGCAATATTGCCATAACGATAAACAGAACAATGCCCGCCATCGATACAATAAGTAAGGGTTCAAATACCTTAAGTGAGACACCAATAAGCGCTTCAAATTCCCTATCTTGATTATCTGCGGCGCGAGCTAACATTTGCTGGAGCTCGCCCGACTTTTCACCTGACGCAATCATATGCATCATCATAGGTGGAAACATTTTTGTATTATCCAGCGCAGCCCGCAAACTGCTACCTTCTTTTACGTTAATAGCGGCGTCGGCTACTTGATTTTTAATATACTGATTTTCAAGGACATCGCCTGAAATACGCATAGCTTCAAGTAGCGGCACTGCGCTGGCACTTAATATACTTAACGTACGTGCAAAGCGGGCCGTGTTTAAACCGCGCGACACGCGGCCTATCAAAGGTAAGGTTAAAAGCGCTTTGTGATAGCGCAGCTTCATATGCTTTTGCTGCAATACGCGCTGTATAATAACAATAAGCACGCCTATGCCGATTAGCATGAACAACCCGTAGTTTTGAAGCCAAGTGCTCACTGAAATAAGGAATTGGGTAATACCCGGAAGGTCTTGCCCCATGTGGTCGAATTGCCCCACAATTTTTGGTACTACCACGGTTAAAAGCAGCAGTACGATACCCATTGCAAAGAACAGCATTAACGATGGATAAATCATCGCCTGAGTAATTTGGCTGCGGGTTTGCTGCCTGCGCTCGGTATAGTCGGCTAAGCGGTTAAGCACGGTATCAAGGTGGCCTGACTTTTCACCTGCCGCCACCATGGCGCGGTATAACTCGTCAAACACACTGGGAAACTGTCCTAGGGCATCAGCAAGCCCGTGACCTTCCACGACTTTACTGCGTACTGCCATCATCATGTTTTTCTGGCGGGGCTTTTCGCATTGTTCCGCAACGGCAAGCAAGGCTTCTTCAACCGGAAGGGCCGACTCTACAAGGGTAGCCATTTGCCGTGTAAGTAGCGCTAAATCGGAGGCTGAAATGCGTGGTTTAAACAGTGAAAATGAAAGGCCTTTGCCTTCGCTTTGTGTGCGCTCTGCAACTTGCTCTACTTCTAGAGGGATCAAACCCTTTTCGCGCAGCTGTTGACGCACCTGACGTGCATTATCACCTTCAAGTACGCCGTTTGTATTTTTACCGCGGGCATTAACCGCTTTATAAGCGAACGCCGCCATCTAGTCTTCCCTCGTTACTCGAAGCACTTCTTCAAGAGAGGTTTCACCGATAAGCACTTTACTACAGCCATCTTCACGGATGCTTGGGGTAGAGGTTCTGATGTAGCGCTCAATGGCTTGTTCGCCCACACCTTCGTGCATCATTTCACGCACTTTTTCATCAACTAAAAGCAATTCGTGAATACCCGTACGCCCGCGATAGCCGGTTTGGTTACACGCTGCACAGCCGTGAGGTTTGTAAATTGTAGTGCTGCTGGTGGCTCCTTGGCCTAATATTTCAAGTTCAGACGCATCTGGCGTATGCGGCTTTTTACAGTCTGGGCATAGCGTACGAACAAGTCGCTGTGACAGTACTGCCAATAAACTGGAAGATAAAAGGAAAGGCTCTATGCCCATGTCTTCTAAGCGAGTAATGGCGCCAGCGGCGGTGTTAGTATGCAGGGTAGAAAGCACTAAGTGACCGGTTAAACTGGCCTGAACGGCAATTTGCGCAGTCTCGATATCACGAATCTCACCGACCATGACAACATCGGGGTCTTGACGCAAAATTGCGCGAAGGCCTCGTGCAAAGGTCATGTCTACACGGGGGTTAACCTGCGTTTGTCCGATGCCTGGCAGGTCGAATTCGATAGGATCTTCTACCGTTAAAATATTCCTATCGCGGGAGTTTATCTCGGTAAGCCCTGCGTACAAGGTGGTACTTTTACCGGAACCGGTAGGGCCAGTAACCAAAATAATACCGTGTGGTTTTCGTATTAACGTCGAGAAATGGTTACGGTTTTGCAGCGTCATGCCCAAATCTTCTAGGTTCAAGCGGGCGTTGTTTTTGTCTAAAAGACGCAGTACCACACGTTCGCCGTGGCTAGAAGGCATCGTCGAAACACGAACGTCTACCGCTCGCCCGGCAATACGCAGTGTAATACGGCCATCCTGGGGGACGCGTTTTTCTGCAATATCTAGCTTGGCCATTACTTTTATACGCGATACCAGCATAGAGCTAAGCTTGCGATTGGGGCGCAAAATTTCCCGCAACACACCGTCTACCCGAAAGCGAACCACAAGCTGGTTTTCAAACGTTTCGATATGAATATCTGACGCGCCTTCTTTAATTGCCTCACCTAGCATGGCGTTAATAAGCTTGATAATAGGGGCGTCGTCTTCGCTATCTAGCAGGTCTTCAGTGTCGGGTAAGTCTTCTGCAAGGGCGAATAAGTCGCTTTCGTTGCCTAAGTCTTCCATTAACTGCTTCGCTGCAGAACTATCGCGCTGAAACGCGCTAGTCAGTAAGTTTTCAAATTCGTCAGCGGGTATAGTTTTCGGTATAAAAGGCTCGCCGTAGAAGCGACGCACTTCTGCAAACACGTCAAACGGCGTGTTTTCTGTAAAATACAGCACCGCTGGCGTTTCGTTGGTTTCAAGCAGCACCTGGTTGCGCTTAGCAAAGCTAAAAGAGAGCTGCTTAGGGCCGGCCTCTGCTTCAGGTACGCCGGCGTCATCACCCATGGCTTCTAGGGCTTCTTCTTGGGCCTCTAGTGCTTGAGTAAGTTGTTCATCCGCCATACTACTCGTTACCTTCTTTTTGCTTCTCTTTCTCAGTCAGGTACTCTTCAAACGACGGTGGAAGGGCTAATGCATCGTCCCACTGCGGCATGCTTGGCGTTTCAGCTGACGGCATTAACGATACACCCTCTTGCTGACGTTTAAGCTGGAGTGCGCGAATGTAGTTATATTTACGATGGCTAATGGCGTTCATGGTTGCACCGTCACGTACAATAGTTGGCTTTAAGAACACCATTAAGTTGCGCTTACGTTTGCTTGTAGACGTCGTCTTGAAAAGATGACCAAGAACAGGGATATCGCCTAAAAGTGGCACTTTAGACACACTTTCTTGTACGTCTTCGTCAATCAAGCCGCCTAGTACGATAGTGCCGCCATCGTCAACGATTACGGTAGTTTTGATTTCGCGTTTATTAATTGAGATATCTACCGAGGTTGCACCGCTAACGCTAGACACTTCTTGTTCAATAAGAAGCTGAACGGCATCGCCTTCGTTAATTTGCGGCGTAACTTTAAGTTTAATACCCACTTCTTGACGATCCACCGTTTGGAACGGGTTAGAGTTGTTCGAGCCGGTTGTCGTACCGGTAATAATCGGTACTTCCTGACCCACAATGAAAAACGCTTCCTCGTTATCCATGGTGGTGAGGTGAGGGGTAGCGAGAATATTTGAGTTGGTGTCGGTACTTACTGCCTGAACAACCGCGCCCCAACCGTTTTCGATAACGCCTGCGATAAGGCCATTAGCCCCGCCTAGCAAACTCGCCAATGCGGTGTAATCACCCTCGTCTGTGGTCTCTACCGTGACAACTTCACCATCGTCCGTGACATAGGCTTCAGTATCAGTGTCATCTTCAGCTTGCTTGAGCGCAACCGCTAGGCTGCCTACTGGTACTACGCCATTACTAAACTGTGTGCCGCCACCTGCTTCAGAGGCCCACTGAACACCTAACGTGGTACCATCGCCTTCAAACACTTCAACGATAATGGCTTCAACCTGTACCTGCGCGCGGCGAATATCAAGTTGACGTACAACCTCTTCTAACGAGCGCATCATATCGGGCTCTGCGGTGATAACGATAGCGTTAGAGTCTTCATGTGCATCAATACTGATTTCGCGGTTTGAGCTTGCTCGACGTGAGGTCGTACCGCTGCCTTGCTCTTCTGCCTGAATACTGGCCGATACACCCTGCAACACTTTAACCAGGTCTTCAGCTTTCGCGTAATTCAAAAACATAACGCGGGTATTGCCGTTAGACTCAAGCTCTTGGTCCATACGTTGAATCAAATTAATAAGGCGCTGACGGGCCTTAATGTCACCGCTGACGATGACAGAGTTTGTCCTGTCATCTGCTACAACGCGGGGCTCAGACTTCGCGCCGGTATTCGCTTTACCTTGTGACTTGTTGATACTTTCAATAATGCGCACCATTTCAGAGGCTGACGCATAGCGAAGCTTAACAATTTCAACTTCTTCATCACCTGCACGGTCAACGCGCTCAATAATTTCTACAAGGCGGTTAACTACGGCAGCGCGGCCAGTTAGCATCATAACGTTAGAAGGGTCGTGACTTACCACATTTCCGCCGCCCGCCTGGTCGTTTAATTGACGCAAAATAGGGGCAAGTTCACGTACCGGCACGTTATAAACTGGAACCACGCGAGTAATGAACTCATCACCGTCTTGCTTGGCGCCTTCGACAACCGGAATGTTTGATGTTTTCGCATCCTTAGAACGTACCACTTTCAAAATGCCGCTGGGCATTTCTACAACGGCAAAGTCGTAAACCTGAAGTACGTTTAGGAAAAATTGATAGTACTGATCTTCATTGAGCATATCGTAGCTGCGTACGCTAATTTTGCCGCGTACGTTGGGGTCCACAATAATAGTGCGCTCAAGATTTTTACCAACGATATTGATGAATTCATTGATGTCAGTATCTTTGAAATTAGGCATGTACTCAGCCGCGGTCACCGAGAAACACAGAAGCGCTGTACACATTGCTGTGCCTAAGCGAGATAATAGTTTTTGGCTAGTGCGCCTTTTCATTCTAACTTCCTTCATTTCCTAACTTGTCGATGGCTGGTTTGCGTTGCAATTTTTAATGCCTACCTGATGACAAATGAGCCGTTACCGTTTTAGTTGTTGTTACGCCTCGGGTAAATCTAGGTATAGCGTGGTTAAACTGCCATCTCGAATAATCGTTAATTCTATATTTTGTGCATTGCGTAGCTCAGACAGTGCCTCTTGCGATTGCTGCAAGTCGGTAAGGTCTAGCCCGTTAATTTGTGTAATGACATCGCCAGCTTCAAGACCTGCCGATTTAAACAGTTCAGGCTCTTTTCCTGGGCTCACCTGGTAACCAATAAGTTGGCCTTCTTCTGTTTTTGGCGATATTGAAATAAAGTCAGTAAAGCTTGCTGGGCGTTCTCTTAGTGCCGCAGTGGCCTCTATCGCTTCTTCGCTTAGTTCAACGGTATCGTCTTCATATTCATCTTCTTGAGGTGCAGGGCGCTGTCTTGCCTGCATTTCACGGCGCCTGTTGGCTTCGTCATAATCAATGCCGTCTAACATTAGGGTTTCGTTTCTCACCCCATTTTTAATGATTACACGGTCGTTATACACCTTTTGCAACGTGGCGTTGGTGCCCTCAATTTTTTCGCCTAAACCGTATACCGCTTGGCTGCCGCGGTTTTCTATAATAGCGGTGCCTGCTTCTTGGTCTGAACTTGCCACCACCCCTGTTAGCGTTAAGTTTAAGCGTGTTTCTGGTGCGTCAGTCACCTCCGCTACGGGCTCGGCTGGCTTTGCTGCCGCATTACCAAATAAATTCAGCTGTTGTATTTTGGCAATGTTGACCCCATTTTTGCCTGATGACGAAGAAATAACTGGAGCACGGCTTATTGTGGGTGTCGCAGATAGCTGAGGTTCGGGTATAATTCGCCACACAAATTTGGCAGCGAATGCAATTAAATACAGGCTAAGCAGAACCACTACGATGGTATGTAGCTGTTTTTGATGCTGGCTTAGATAAACAATCAGAGATTGTGGGTTGGGTCTATTAAATGTCATGCTGCCACTGATGGTACTGCTTTATTATAATATAGTGAATTTTTGGTTAACCGTGCTTTAGCAAACCCATAATAGCCTAGTAAAGGTGAGGGTCACAACACTAAAGCTACACCATTACGAAATTATTACATGAGCCAATCGGAAAGCAACAATACAACACAAAACGTCAGGCTGGACAAGTGGCTATGGGCTGCAAGGTTTTTTAAAACCCGAGCCATTGCTAGAGACATGGTGCAGTCGGGAAAGGTCCAGTACAACGGGCAGCGAACCAAGCCTGGTAAACATGTAGAGCTTGGTGCCATGATTAAAGTTCCCGCAGGGTGGGATAATCGTGAAATAAAGGTGCTAGGCTTAAGTGACAAGCGCTTGAGTGCGCCTTTGGCACAAGCACTTTTCGAAGAAACGGCTGAAAGTGTAACAAAACGTGAAGAAAACCAAGCTGCCCGTAAATTGAGCGCATTTCACAGCCCTAAACCAGATCATAGACCTGATAAAAAGCAGCGACGACAGATTATTAAATTTAAGCAGCAATAGTGAGCTGCGCAACAGGATTATTTATGAGTGATTTCGATAAATTACACCGCTTCTTATTTACACAAGCTAACGTTCGCGGCGAATTAGTTCGCCTAGATGAGAGCTTAAAGAACATTGTGCACAGCTATGAATACCCTGTGCAAATTCAAACGTTACTGAGTGAAATGGCGGCAGCGACGTCACTGTTAACGGCAACGCTTAAATTTAAAGGTGAGATTTCACTTCAAATTCAAAGCAAAGGCCCGGTAAGTTATGCAGTGTTAAATGCCACTCACGAGCAAACACTGCGCGGTGTAGCACGTTGGGACGAAACACTTGAAACCCTACCTGACACGTTTTCTGAACTATTGACCCAAGCCGTTTTGGTTATCACCATTACCCCAGATGAAGGCGAGCGCTATCAGGGCGTTGTGGCATTAGATAAGCCATCTTTAGCTGAGTGTATCGAAGGTTACTTTGCACAGTCAGAACAGCTAGCAACCAGTGTTCACCTAATAACAGATATGAGCGACCCTAAAAATGCTAAAGCGTCGGGCGTGTTGCTACAAGTTCTACCTACCGATGCAAGCGCCACGGATGTATCGCAAGCCAATGAGTTTGCTCACATCTCAAAGCTTACCGAAACGCTGACCAAAGAAGAGATGTTTTCTTTGTCGGTTGAAGACATTTTGTATCGCCTTTACCACCAAGAAGACGTGGAAATGTACCCAGCAAAAGACGTAACCTTTGCGTGCTCATGTTCTAAAGAGCGAAGCGCAGAAGCGCTGCGTCATGTGGAAAAATCTGAACTGCACGCCATTATTGCCGAAGAAGGGGCGATAAAAATGAACTGTCAGTACTGCCATGCAGAGTACCGTTTCGACAGTATCGACGTTGAAGCTATTCATAACGGTAACTTCGACGTATCGTCATCAAACCAATAACCTCTATAGGTTAAAGCCTGCCAAGAAGGTAGCGGCTTTACGTCATAGATAAAAGCACCAACGGATGCGATAGCGCTGAACGTGGTGCTTTTTTGTTTCTCCTTGCTATGATTGAAAGCTTCAAGCATGGGCTTAACACTTAACATCTGGTTAAAAAGTACTCAGTAGTAAGTGTTTAACTTTTCACCACGGGCTCCCTTATTTAATTTTTTCTCCTTTTGAAAGTTTTCACTCTTTCTTTTAAAATTTTTTGCCCGCTTTTTATTTTGAAATTCATCGATCAATACGGTCTTACAAATCCATTATTTTACATTTTTAACGAAGGAAAAGGCTTTCCTTGTAATTAATTTACAATATTTATGAAATTGTAGACGAGTAAATAGTGAGTATGTGTTTTAAAAATGCCCTTCAAGCCTTGTTTACATTACACTCGAAGAGGTGATACTTTTTTGAAAGTGCTTTTGAAAAATTACATATAGGGTAACAGCCATGACCGCAGCAGCCTCAATTCAAACGGAACTGAAAGTAACGCCACTTACTGACCTGCCGAACGCAGAACTTATCGAACGCGCTGTATTGCGCGGCGAAGGCGTTCTCGATAAAAACGGTGCACTTGTTGTTGAAACCGGTAAGCGTACCGGTCGCTCTCCAAATGACCGATTTATCGTCAAAGAACCTTCGACAGAGAAGGATATTGATTGGGGCAAGGTAAATAAACCATTCGACGCTGACAAATTCGACGCGCTGTGGGATAGAGTGGAGGCTTATCTTTCTACTCAAGAACACTTTTTATCACACCTTCAAGTAGGTTCAGATCCTGAACATGCGTTATCACTTGAGGTAAGAACGCAAACCGCTTGGCAGCACGTTTTTGCCCGTAATCTATTTATTATTCCTGAAAAATGGAATGTTAAAGGCGATACGCCGTGGCAAATCTTAAACGTGCCAGGTTTCACTTGCGAACCAGAACGTGACGGTACAAACAGCGACGGCACAGTTATCATCAACTTCGCTAAAAAGCGTGTTTTGCTAGCTGGCATGCGTTACGCGGGTGAAATGAAAAAAGCGATGTTCTCAGTACAGAACTTCCTGCTTCCAGCTAAAGACGTGCTACCTATGCACTGTTCAGCCAACGTGGGTGAAGAAGGCGATGTGACCTTGTTCTTTGGTCTTTCAGGGACAGGTAAAACCACACTTTCAGCTGATCCTAAGCGTTTCTTAATTGGTGACGATGAGCATGGCTGGGCACCTGGTAGCGTATTTAATATTGAAGGCGGTTGCTACGCTAAATGTATTGACCTTTCTCAAAAGAACGAGCCGGTAATTTGGAACGCGATTAAGTTTGGCACTATTTTAGAAAACGTTGTGTTAGACGAGACACGCACGCCAGACTATACCGACACATCGTTAACGCAAAACTCGCGTGCAGCCTACCCGCTAGAGCACATTGAAAAGCGCGTAGCTGAAAACAGAGGCGGCGAGCCGCGCTCAGTCGTATTTTTAACCTGTGACGTAAGTGGTGTATTGCCTCCCGTTTCAGTATTAAGTGAAGAAGCGGCGGCGTATCACTTCCTAAGCGGTTACACAGCGAAAGTAGGCTCTACTGAAATTGGTTCTACAAGCGATATTGAATCAACCTTCTCAACCTGTTTTGGTGCGCCTTTTTTCCCGCGTCCAGCAGGGGTGTATGCAGAGCTTCTTATTAAGCGTGTTAAAGCGTTTGGCGCTAAGGTTTACTTAGTCAATACCGGTTGGACAGGCGGCCCTTACGGCACAGGTAGCCGTTTTGATATTCCTACTACCCGCGCCATTATCGATGCGATTGTGTCGGGTAATTTGGCCGATGTTGAAACTCAGCACATTGATGCGTTAAACCTTGATGTGCCTGTCGCCATTGAAGGCGTAGACAGCAATTTGCTTGTGCCGCAAAACACATGGGCAGACAAAGAAAAATACAACGAATACGCCGCTAACTTAGTTAACGACTTTAAACAGAACTTTGAAAAATACGACGTTAGCGACGCTATCGTTAAAGCCGGTCCGGGTAACTAAAACTCGGTTCGCCCCTTCCCAACGTTCATCACACTCAACGTGATTGATGTTTTGCCCGCACCGTGTTGCGGGCTTTTTTGTTTGCTGAACATTGCTACTTACCTTTGCATTAACATTTTTCACACAATGAATACGTATGTTTATTTATGTCGACACTGCCTGCCGTTATCATTTGGTTAACATAATAAGGTTTTCAGCGTGCGACGAAATTGCTTGATGCTGAAACGAAAAGAAAGGTTTTAGTATGTCGAAAAAGCACAAGCGTTCAGTTTTATCAGCCGTAGTTAGCGCAACCCTATCTCGCCGCTTATTGGCTACGTTACCGGCTCTCGCGTTGATATCAGGGAATGCGTTGGCCGTCGTTGAACAATTTTCTTTACAGGGCAACACGCTTTACATTGATACAGACACTAACGATTTTACGCTAACAGCATTAGGCAATAAGAGCTTTCAAGTCACTTACGTAACGGATAACAGCGGTAAACCCTATGAGAACCTGCCGTCTATGGCGTTACCAGAACATGTGGCGGCTAATGAACCAACCGTAGACGTATCTGATACACCTAATACCATTACGCTTACCTACGACAATGCTTCAGCGAGTATCGATAAACAAAGTCATGCAATAAGCTATTCGCTTAACGGTGAAGTGGTTACCAAAGAGCGGGACGGTCTTTCGATAAATAGCCACGGCGTGAGTTTATCGTTTGCTCTTAGTGATGATGAAAAGCTCTATGGCGGTGGTCAGCGTGTATTGGGCATGGATCGTCGCGGAAACGCCATGCCGCTTTATAACAAAGCGCATTATGGGTACACCACGTCATCGAACCAGATGTATTTTGGTCTGTCTGCGGTCATGTCATCGAAGCACTACAGTGTACTGTTTGATAACACGGCATCAGGTGAGCTTGATATGGGCAGCAGTACGCCCGACGAACTGTTGTTTTCTGCCAAAGGCGGGCGGGCCAGCTACATTATGGTGTTGGGTGAAAGCTTATCTGACACTGTGAAATCTACGGTTGCCATAACGGGCAAACAGCCACTGCCGCCACGCTGGCTACTGGGTAACTTCGCGTCACGATTTGGCTATAAATCCCAAGATGAAGTAATGAATGTTGTGGATGCATTTAACAAGCAAGATATTCCAGTGGATGCAGTGGTTCTGGATTTATATTGGTTTGGCAAAGACATAAAAGGACACATGGGGAACTTAAGTTGGGACACTGCCACGTTCCCTGAGCCTGAGAAGATGATTAGCGAGCTTCGAGAGCAAGACGTGAAAACCGTGCTTATTACCGAGCCATTTATTCTTACTACATCAAAGCAGTGGGACAGCGCGGTAGAAAATAACGCCCTTGCTCAAAATGATCAAGGTACGCCGTACACCTTTGACTTCTATTTTGGCAATACTGGTCTTGTTGATGTGTTCAGCGAAGCGGGCCAAGACTGGTTTTGGCAATATTATGAAAAGCTAGCTGCACAAGGCGTTGCCGGCTGGTGGGGAGACTTAGGAGAGCCGGAGGTTCATCCTGATGATATTCAACACGCTTGGAGCGAAGCAGGCCTTGGTAATCAGACGGTGAGCGGTACCGAAGTGCATAACGGCTATGGCCATCAGTGGGCGAAAACCGTGTATAACAATTTAACTGCGCTACAACCCGATACGCGCCCGTTCGTGCTGATGCGTTCAGGCTTTTTGGGCAGTCAACGGTACGGAATGGTGCCGTGGACAGGCGATGTGAGTCGAAGCTGGGGCGGGCTTAAACCGCAGGTAGAACTCGCACTTCAAATGAGTGTTTTTGGAATGGCGTATACCCATTCCGACTTAGGTGGGTTTGCTGGAGGCGAAACCTTTGATCCTGAGCTTTATACAAGATGGCTTCAGTTCGGTACCTTTTCACCGGTATTTAGGCCTCATGCCCAAGATAATATTGCGCCAGAACCGGTTTTTCACGACGACCCAGTAAAGTCTATTGCGCGTGAATTTATTCAGCTTCGCTATGACATGCTGCCCTATAACTATTCATTGGCTTTTGAAAACGCGCTATTCGGCACGCCGTTAATGCGCCCGCTTGCCATGGTATTTAATGAAAATAAGTGGTTCGAAAGCGCAAAAAGCTACATGTGGGGCGATGCCCTGTTAGTTTCACCTGTGACTCAGCCGAACCAACAGACATGGGCCGTTGAGTTGCCACCTGGCATTTGGTTCGACTTTTTCTCAAGTGCCAAGTATCAAGGAGGTAAAACGGTTGATTACCCACTAACTCAGGATAATTTTCCGGTTTGGGTAAAAGCGGGAAGCTTTATGCCTATGTCTGAGGGACTTTCGCGCACAGAACATTTTGATGCTCGGGAGCTAGAAATGCATTACTGGCACGACCATTCGGTGACCTCATCGTCTTACACCTATTATGAGGATGACGGCAAGAGCCCTAACTCTGTTGAAAAGGGCTTGTACACGACGTTGCAGCTTAACGCATCGGTAGATGAGAGCGCTGATCTCACCCTGACACTTGACAGTCAAGGTAGTTATATCGGTATGCCGCAGCAGCGAAATATAACCTACGTGGTTCACGGACTCCCTGAAAGGCCGCAGAAAGTATTGGTAGACGGGGCGCCTGCGCCTGCTACCTGGAGTGAGAAAGGGAAAACGCTTTCACTTGCATTTACGTGCGATTATCAGCAATCTGTAGAGATAGTGATCATGTAATAATAGCCGGTTCACTTTATGGTAAAGGGTACGGCGTGTGCGTGTACCCTTGAACATTAAAAAGATGTCTCTTCAACGATATCAACCATGGAGCTTTAATGAGCCGACTTCCCGCCACTATCGTCATTTTTGCCGGTTTTTTCCTAATAGGTAAGTTATTTCTTTTATGGGGAATACTACTACCTGATATAGCCGCCGATCTTCAGATGTCGGAACTCATCAGTGGCGCGCTTTTTCTCTCGTTTTTTCAGTAGGCATGATGTTAGGCGCAGTGATTGGAGGGAAGTACGCCAGTCGCTTTGAATACATGCCTTTATTGGCAGCATTATTAAGCATCAATACCGTGCTACTGCTTTTAGTGTCGGTGTTGTCGTCATGGCAGTGGTTTTTAGTATTGGCAGTATTAATAGGTGTGGTGAGTTCAACTATTTTTACTATAGGCCACACGCTTATCGCACGTATGTACGCTGAAAAGCGATTCACCATGATGGGCTTAATGGACTTTATGTTTAGCTTAGGTACCTTTGCAGCCTCGTTTTTTGTAACGCTGTTATATCTTGTCGAACACAACTGGCGCTTGCCAATCCAAGTACTCGCCGGTGTTATGATGATCTTATCTTGTTATACCTATATTGCGGCGCGCTCTCAGGCTAAAGTACTTAAAGGGCAACCGAAAGCGCCCAAAAAGACCCTGGCGTTTGGCGTCATTATCAAGCAGCCCGTGTTTATTTTTATGGCGCTACTTGCGTTTGGGTATGGTGCGGTAGAGTTTGGTAACGCGAACTGGTTTGTTAGCTATGCGCAAAACGGATTAGGGTTTAGCGGTGAGCAGTCTCGTAACTTATTGGCCTGTTTTACAGCGGGCATGGTGATTAGCCGCTTAACGTTTCCTTTTTTACTGCGCTTTGTATCTGTGCATCGCTTAATTGTTTTAATGGCGACGGCGTCTTTAGCCGGTGTGTTTACGCTTAAGCTTATGCCTAGTTTGTACGGCATAGGCGCGGGTAACCTTTTACTTGGGTTGGGGCTTGGCGGCTTGTTCCCGTTAATGTTATCTGCAGCAATGAATATCGATAGTGATAATGGGCCGGTCCTTTCCGGTATAGCTATTATTGGCAACTCAACAGGTGTACAGGTGGCGTCATTTTCTACTGGATTATGGGCAAACTTTGCGCCGCTTACCACGGCGTTTTGGGTTATTCCTATTGGCGGGTGTTTGCTGTGGTTAGCGTCTTACGGTTATAGTCGCAAAATTAAGTACCGCAACAGTCCAGCTTAACGCATAGGTTTGAAAATAAGTGGGCGACCAGGGCTTATTTTTTATCGGGTAGTTCCGCCAAATAGGGGAGGTAAAACTCAGCGACAAGGCCTTGTTGAGGATGGTTGCGTAAGGTGACTTCCCCGTCGTGGGCTTCAATAATACGTCTTATAATGGCAAGCCCTAACCCAGAACCGGACGAATTACGCGCCTTATCGCCTTGGGCAAACGGCATGAATACACCTGCTAATTCTTCATGTGGAATGCCCGGCCCGAAGTCACGTACTTTGCAATAAACCCGTTTCTCATGGCGGTTATAAAAGCTGCTAATCGCAATTTCATCAGACCCATATTTAAATGCATTCTCAATTAGATTATCTATTACCCGCTTCATTGCAATGCGTCTTAAGGGCAACGGGGGAATAGTATTGAGTTTCAGCTCAATATGGTGCTTGTCGTCAAGGTGTCTCGCTTGAACAAGCTCAGCAATAATGGTGTTTAAATCGGTTTCTTGGGTTACTTCTTCGGTGTCATAGCGGGCATAATCAATGAACTGATCGATGATAGCGTTCATGTCTTCAATGTCGTTTACAATGCCATCTTTTATCCAGTCCTGGTCTTCAGGCAGCATTTCAGAGGCAAGGCGAATTCGGGTAAGTGGGGTGCGCAAATCGTGTGAAATACCCGCCGTCATAATGTTTCTGTCGTTCTCTAGCTGCTTAATACCCTGATTCATGCGGTTGAACGCGCGGGTAACCTGAATCATTTCGGTGCTGCCTTGCTCGCGAAGCTGCGCCGGGTGTTCACCTTTACCCACGGAAATAGCTGCCTTTTGAAGGGCAGATAAGGGGCGGGTCATACGTCGTACAAACAGCCAGCCGCCGGCTACGCTTAATATACCAATTACCATTAAATACATGGTAAGCGGTGAAATATTGGCTTCGTTTAACCCTGAAATCGGTATTGAAATCCATGTATCTGGATATCGGTTTAAAGATATCCACACAATGTAAGGGGCGTTTTCGTCGCTGGCCTGTGTGGTAGTGCTAATGCGTACGTCAGCTAACTGACTAAGTTGTTCACTAACCTGAGATGATATATAGCCATAGTAAACGGCACTTTCTAACCCGTTTTGTTTAGCAACACTTTCATCGAAGACGTGCACCTGGGTTTTTTAGAAAATACCGGTCACGGGTTTCTTGGTTAGTGACGAGTAAGTCGTTGGCCAATACTGACTTAACTTGCGTCGCTAATAGGCTATTGATCTGTTGGTAACTAGGTTGAATAAAGTAATAGGTGACAGAGATGTAGGACACTATCTGATTAATGAGCAGAAGCACACCAATCAGCATAACGGTCTGGCCAAATGCACTTTTGGGAATTAAACGCATAGCTCACCGTTTCGTTGCGTCATAAGACAGCCTTTTCTAAAAAAAAGGCTTATCGTTGTAATTAAGCCTTTAACACCCGCTGCATCACGCATAAATACCTATACTTGCTCACCGTCTGGAACGAAGACATAGCCTAAGCCCCATACGGTTTGTATGTAGCGTGGGTTAGCAGGGTCTTCTTCTAGCATTCTACGCAAACGAGAAACCTGAACGTCAATGCTTCGCTCTAATGCACTGTAGTCACGGCCTCTAGCTAGGTTCATTAGCTTATCTCGCGAAAGCGGCTCGCGGGGGTGAGTCACCAGCGATTTTAATACGGCAAACTCGCCGCTAGTCAGGGTTAGCGGTTTATCGCCAGCGGTCATTTCGCGGGTGGCTAAATTAAGCTTATAGTCACCGAATTCGACTATTTGAACATCTTTTGAAGGCGCGCCGGGCGCTTCGCTGCTGCGTCTGCGCAACACCGCTTTAGCGCGCGCCAGCAGTTCACGAGGGTTAAAGGGCTTAGGTAAGTAATCGTCTGCGCCCATTTCAAGGCCGATAATGCGGTCTACTTCATCGCCCTTGGCGGTAAGCATAATAATAGGCATGTCGTTTTCTTGCTGGCGCAAGCGCCGACAAATAGACAGGCCATCTTCACCGGGCAGCATAAGGTCTAAAACCATAAGATGAAAATTCACTTCTCACGTTCTAGCAATCTGTCCATTTGCTCAGCGTTTGCCGCGCTGCGCACTTGATAATCTTGCTCTAGCAGATAACGCTCTAACAGGCTACGTAAGCGCATATCATCATCAACAACGAGAATTTTTGAGGTTTCCTGACCCATAGTCATACCTTTAGTTTTACTTTTGTTTCACTATAACCACTAGATGTGAAATACAAAAGCGAGAAAGCGGCAAAAGGGGCGGTATGTTTGTTACAAATAGTGTCTAAAGAAACACGTTCTTACTCCTTCGCTTAGAAGGCAAAGGCTGAAGCGTTAGTCAGCCCTTGTGCTCACAAGTGGTTTGACGTCAATTACAACGGCATTAAGACAATGTTAATCGAAGGACGCCACGTTAAGGGCTCTCGCTTGGCCAGAACCGTTAAGCGTGTCTAAATATAACTGTGTTATAGCCTCAGTGCCGCAATGAGACTGCTCGAAAAACTGATCGCTAACTTTGCTTGCAAAGCGCTGCCAGGCGTTGGCATATTTGGTCAAGAACTCATCGTGTCCCCATTCGCTTTGACGTAATTTCACCCGCGCCGGCGCAAAGAAGATCTCTGCATCTAGTAGCTTGGGGTTGGGTTTTTCTTGTGCTTTCCAATCGGTAGCGCCGATAAGCGTTACTGCGCTTAAGTTATCGCCAAGCTGTTTAGCGAGGTTATTGATAAGCGTGCCATTGGCAGCAAAGTCGAGTAGCCAATAGCGAGAATCGTGACCAAGTTCAGATAGGTCATCATAGCTATAAACCGCATCGTAGCATTCAGAGGCTTTTACCTTATCCACATTCGCTTTTGAGGTTAGCCCAACAACGCGGTAACTGGCTTTTCGTGGCGCTTTTTTATCTTTGAGAAGTTGCGCAGTTCCTAACGCTGTTTTACTTGAAGCGCTAGAAAGTAACAAGGTTTCATCGCGAGCCTTTTCGGCGACAAAGTCATCCAGAACGAACGACGTCATATAAAGTGGCCTGAAGTTAAGTTGCCATGCTTCACGGCTAGCGTCGTAGCCGGGGTCGGCAAAGCAGCGAAGGTATTGGTCGTAAACCGGGCTGATACTTTTGCGCTTTTCGTGTATATCTGAAAAACCGTGGGGTGCAACTTTACCGGCTTTTATTACCCAGTGACTTGCCATGGGCAAATAGCCAAATACTTTTTCACCTTCTTTGATTCCGCTATGACGAGACGCCTTCACAGTAGCAAAACCCCATACAGGCACAATACCAAAGCCAGTATCGCTGCTGTCATGACTATCTGTGGCGGGAAAGAACCCCCAATACCCCATTTTAAAGCCGAGTGCCGCATAGGTAATGTTATTGGCAGAAAAGCCAAAGCTGTCTGTTTCTAGCAATACCTCGTCTGGCTGTAAGTCACTAGTACTTAATTCCCGTTCGACGACTTTGGTATCGGCAAGGTCTTGCTGATTTATCCAAATTTGTTGGCTGTGTATTGTGGTCATTATTAAGGCCTGCTTTAGTGAAAAATAGCGAATTCAACAAAACTAGATTGGCGCAGGCTCAAAAGTATTACGACTTACGGTTTTAAATACATGCCTATAGAAGAAACGTATAGGGGGTATGCAGGTAAAAGCGGGTAATTAGCCGTCGCTATTTAGCCAATCCATCTGATGACCGGCTCGACGTTTTTTATTCAAAATGTCTTCAAGCAGCGGGGTTAAGATAAGCTCCATGGCTAGCCCCATTTTTCCGCCGGGCACAACAAGGGTATTGATCCTAGACATGAAAGCCCCATCAATCATTTGAAGCAAGTAGGGGTAATCGACGGTTTTCATTTCCCGTCTGAAACGCACTACAACAAAGCTTTCGTCTTGGGTTGGAATTTCCCGGGCGCTGAACGGGTTGGAGGTATCGACTGTAGGCACGCGCTGAAAGTTAACATGAGTGCGCGAAAATTGCGGCGTGATGTAGTGGAAGTAGTCATCAAGCCCTCGCACAATACTACTCATTACCGCTTCTCGGGAATGACCTCGGTCAGTGGTATCGCGCACAATTTTTTGGATCCACTCTAAATTTACAATGGGTACCATGCCTACCAGTAAATCAACGTGTTTTGCAACGTCATTTTCTTCTGTTTTAACGCCGCCGTGTAACCCTTCATAAAACAGTAAATCGGTGTTATTAGGCAAATCTTGCCACGGTGTAAAGGTACCTGGCATTTGGTTGAAAGGTACAGCTTCATCGAAGGTGTGTAGGTATTGTCTGAACTGGCCAGTACCTGAACTTCCGTATTCTCTAAACAGCGTCTCGAGTAACTCGAAGTCGTTGGCTTTGGGGCCAAAGTAGCTGATATGCCTGCCTTGCTCTTGGGCCTTACGAATTTCCACTTCCATTTCTGGACGGGTAAAACGGTGGAAGCTATCACCGCCGACTACTGCAGCATTAACATTTAAGTTCCTGAATATATGGCGAATAGCATTGGTCGTGGTGGTAGTACCCGCGCCAGAAGAACCTGTTATAGCAATAATAGGGTGTTTGACAGACATAGAAATTCTTTTTGGAAATGACGGGTACTAGTTATAAGCTGATGTGCGCTAAGAATCAAGGGGGGCGTATGAACGCTCACCTCGCAAGTGCTGTGTGAGCCTGCATATAATCAATTGTCTAACCCTTTATGGTGATGCTGCAATAAGCGCACAATTAGTTTTGCCTCCTCTTCATCTAAATCCAGTAGCGCTCGCACGTGTTCAAGGTGGTGTACGTCGTGCTCACTAAGCTTTCCATCGTCCAATACGCTTCTTACCGTGTCTTTAAACCGGTCGCGCTTTAACTGCATTTGGGTGGTATAGCTTGACGATAAAATGCCTGCGGGCAGTGCATAAAAGCAAATGCCCATAATGGTAATAAGCCCGCCAAATACCTTGCCTAACGCTGTAACGGGAACGGCATCGCCATAGCCTACCGTAGTGAGCGTGACCAGAGCCCACCACAATGAGGCAGGAATACTGCTGAAAACGTCGGGTTGGGCGGTGTGCTCGATATAGTAAATGCAGGTTGCCGCAATGACGGTAAACAGCAGGAGTACGCTGATTGCAGCAACAAGGCTATGAGATTCGTTGCGCAAAACGGTGACAAGGGTTTGCATTGAACGGGAATAGCGCCCAATTTTCAAAATTCGCAGCACCCTAAATACCCGTAAAATACGTAAATCAAAGGCCACGAACACGCTTAGGTAAAAAGGCAAAATCGCCATTAAATCGACCAGCGCCATAGGGCTTTTTATATAAGCCCAACGCTTTTGCCAAGGCGTAGTTTGTTCGCGGGAAGGGCGATTCGGCGCCGAAGCGCTGCTGTATAGGCGAAGCAAGTACTCAACGGTGAATATCAGTACCGACACTATTTCGATAATATGAAGCTCATGCTGCCAAACAGCAGGGATGCCCGGTACGGTTTCTAGCATCATGGCCGCTACATTTACGATAATTAGCGCAATAAGAAGTACATCAAACAACTGGCTTCGTTTTTTGTACTCGTGAGCTTCGCTAGCAGGAGCGAGAATGTGATAGCACGCGTTTCGAAATGACATAGCCGGATTTGTGTGGGGGCGAATGCTCTTTTTATACCAATTACTGCGCTAAATTGATAATGCTTCTATTAAAGGTTTGAGGGTTGCCGCGAGCTATTTCGTGCGCGGCCAGGCGCAAAACGTGATAGCGTTAAAGCATCAGACAGCAACTGAAGAGCATATTCAATTGAAAAGTACAAAAAACCTAGTATCTGCACTTACCTCAGCATTGTTTATGACTATACCCACAGCTACGGCGCTAGCGAAGACGGACAGCGTGATGTTTACCGCGACCCCGCCCGTTATTGATGGTGTAGCTAACGATGCGGCTTGGGAAGCGGGCGATTGGCATGAAATGACCTCACTTATGTGGGGCACCACACCCGAGCCCAGTGATTTTTCTGGAAGGTATAAACTGCGTTGGAATGAAAGCGCGTTGTATCTATTGGCGGAAATACAAGATGACCATCTTTCAGATACCTATGCCAACCCCCTTGAGCGTTATTGGGATGATGACTGCTTAGAAATATTCATAGATGCGGATGCCTCTGGTGGCGATCACCTTAATAATTACAACGCGTTTGCCTATCATTTAGCGTTAGATAATCAGGTTATTGATATTGGCCCGAATGAGGCTGGAGAGGCGGTACCGCTACGCTACAACGACCATGTTGAGAATAAATGGCAGCGAGCGGCTGCGGCACCCCATAAAATCTATTGGGAAGCGGCGGTGCGTGTGTTTGACGATAGTTATCAGCATGGAAAAGACAACTCACCGTTAACCTTAAAAGAAGATATGGCTCTAGGCTTTATGCTGGCCTACTGTGACGCCGATGGCGGTGACAGAGAACACTTTTTAGGCTCTCATGACATTACTCCCGTAAACGGCGATAAAAACCTGGGGTTTAAGGATGCGTCTGTGTTTGGGAAAGTGACTTTAGCGAAGTAGTGAAGATCTTAATCGAGGCTTTTGGGTTTTAAAAAGGCGTTTGCGCGCTCCCTTCAGCCAGTGCATTGCTACAAGATAAATTTGATCCACTGGCTGTGGATGCTCACATATTCAATTATCGAATTGCTGATAAACAAAGCCGAAGGTGGCTACTGTCCTTTAAACAAAACAACAAGACCTTGAGGGACTTCGGTGTTTGATAAAACATACGTCATTGAGTTTTTATTGTTTAGTACATATGCCAACGCCTCTTCTTGAGAACGAAACTCTTTTGGTGGAGTTTTTCTTCCACTAAAGCGCATTTGTGCCCAATACCCCTGAATGCGGGACTCTGTAAGCGCAATAAACTTAGTGTTGAATATTGTCCTAGCGGTATTGGGAGGATGTAATCCTACGGGCTCTATATCCCAATCAGAAGAATTTCCCATAAAGATGTCTCGAATTTGCCATTTTTCAGTTGGAGCCTCTTGTGCTTCCAAGTTAGCAACAATGATGACTTCATCGCATCTTGCGAATGAAGCAAACGTGACAAAAAGAATGGCAAGCAACAGCGTGTGAGTTTTCATTAAAACACCCACTCTAGTGCAAATTGGGTGAGTACCGCATTTCTATCAAAAGCCGGGTTCTTAATTTCTGAGTAAAATGAGTTCTGACCCTCCTCACCACTTAACCAAGTAACCTCTGCTTTGGCAGACATATCGTGCCTAAAGTCCCAGCGAAGCCCTACTGAAAGTGAATCAAGGTCATAGCGCGGAAGGCTATCGACTATTGCATCATAGGCAAAAGACAATGAAGTGAGTTGTGGTAATTGTCCCTTCGGAATTTGATTCGTTGGAACATCATTGCTGCTATTTGCAGAAGCAATAGTAGTAAATATTTGAAACTCATCAAAGTGATACCCAAGAGTCAGGTAGTATGCATTAACTTCGGGGACACTGATTAAATCTGATTCAATTTTAATAACTTCAGAGTAAACAAAATAATCGAGAGAGTCATATTGCAGGCTTGCTTGATACGCCACTGCGTCTGAATCAAATCGAAAAACGTCGGCGTTTTCTGTATAGCCTGAAAACTCCAAGAGTGTAGCAAAATCTTGAAAGCCTGGGATGTCTGCGAAGAAGTCAGACGACACTATGGCTGACGCCCGTGCGCGAAAGCCACCCTTAGATATGCCTAATATAAGACCCCGAATATCGTTTACTTCAATGGCTGTTTCTTCACCTGCACGGTCAAAAGTACCGTCATAAGTGCCGTAGTAAGCTTCAACTTCTACATTCAATTTATCGAAGTGAATGCGATACGTTGCGCTTAAGCCCTCATAGTTTGAAAATAAAAAGCCGCCGTAAACTTGTTCGGGAGGGGTAATCCATGGATAAGCGAAGCCCACATCAAGTACGTCGCTGTAGCGAAAAAATGGTGTTCTCAATTTGCCTAACTTAAAGCTCCAATTAGAGTTTGCGTTATAAGTTAGGTAAAGCCATTCAAGACCAGAGTCTCTGTCGTCGTTAGAATGCCCAAGTAGTTGGGCAGACAATTTAAGTTTTTCACTAATGCTTAAGTCCGCTTGTAACGCGAATAAAGACTGTTCAGAAAAACTAAAATCATTTGAATAGCCTTGGAATTCAGCTTCGCTCGTGTCTAGTTGTCCTCCAACAACCCTAGCAAAGCCACTGATACCTATCGAGTCAGAGAGGGTATCGCTGCTCTTCGCCGCACAGGTAAAGCATGCTAGGCATATTGCCAGTATGTAAAGGGTTTTCATTCGCCATAATTCTTTTGGACTTTGATTTCGTTCAAGTATAGACGGTCAAAGTAAAAAGTTGCGCCTTTTAAACCCTTTAAGTGATAGTTATGGAAGCGTTAGGTGGGAGTTTGGTAAGAGTTTGGTACAAGTTTTGTAAGACAGTCAAAAAATAGGTGCTATAAAAAACGCGGCTTACGCCGCGTCTTTAGTGTTTGTGTTATATGCGTCGCTTATTAAGCCTCAGCTTCACGGGCAATTGCACGGTGTGCAATGTCAGTGCGATAGTATACATCTTTAAATTGAATGGTTTTTAGCAGCTCGTAGGCTTTTTGCTGCGCTTCAGTTACGTTATTACCTAACGCAGTTGCACAAAGTACGCGGCCACCGGCGGTCACTACATCTCCATCTTGAAGGGCTGTGCCAGCATGAAAAACCTTTCCATCTAACTTAGCGGCTTCTTCAAAACCGGTAATCACGTCGCCTTTGTCGTAGCTACCCGGGTAGCCGCCCGCGGCAAGTACAACACCTACCGATGCGCGCTCGTCAAACTCAATGGTTTTGCCTGCAAGTTCGCCTTTACACGCTGCTTGGCAAAGTGGAACCAAATCAGATTTTAAGCGAAGCATAATAGGCTGGGTTTCTGGGTCGCCAAAGCGGCAGTTGTATTCAATGACCTTTGGTGTACCGTCGGCCATAATCATTAGCCCCGCATATAAAAAGCCAACATAATCGTTGCCTTCAGCGGCCATGCCATCAACCGTTGGCATAATCACTTCTTGCATAATGCGGTCGTGAATGTCCTGTGTTACAACCGGAGCCGGTGAATAGGCACCCATACCGCCCGTGTTTGGCCCTTTATCGCCGTCAGCTGCACGTTTGTGGTCTTGGCTGGTGGCAAAAGGCAGGACGTTCTTACCGTCTACCATAACAATAAACGACGCTTCTTCGCCGTCTAGGAACTCTTCAATAACTACGCGGCTGCCCGCTTCGCCAAAGGCATTGCCCGCTAGCATATCGCGAATAGCATCCTCAGCTTCTTCAAGGGTCATCGCAACGATAACGCCTTTACCGGCAGCAAGACCGTCAGCTTTCACTACGATTGGCGCGCCTTTCTCGCGAACATAGGCAATCGCAGGGTCAATTTCCGTGAAGTTTTGATACTCAGCCGTAGGAATACTGTGGCGAGCCAAGAAGTCTTTGGTGAAAGCTTTTGAACCCTCAAGCTGCGCGGCAGCTTGAGTGGGGCCAAAAATCATTAAACCCGCGTTAGTGAACGCGTCTACTACACCTGCAACTAGCGGCGCTTCTGGGCCTACAATAGTAAGTGCAACATCATTGCCTTGTGCAAAAGAAACCAAGCCCGCGATGTCGTTTACATCAATCGCTACGTTCTCAAGCTTAGGCTCTGTAGCGGTGCCGGCATTACCCGGTGCTACAAATACTGTTGAAACATCAGAAGACTGCGCTGCTTTAAACGCTAGCGCGTGTTCGCGGCCACCGCCGCCAATTACAAGTACGTTCATTAACTGTTCCGTTTTGAGTGTTTAATATTATGATTTTGGTTTGGTGAATTTTAGCGTCATGCGATTGCTCTCGCCAATCGCCATGTACTTTTCGCGGTCTTCATCGTCAAGCGCCAAACGCGGAGGAAGCGTCCACACACCTTTCGGGTGGTCGGCACTATCCATTGGGTTTGCGTTTACATCGCTACTTGCTTCAAGTACAAAACCTGCTTTTTCTGCAGCAGCCACAACGTATGAACGCTTCATGTAGCCACTTTTCTTCATCGCTTCATCATCAGCGCTTTCAGGCAGCTCGTGCTCTACTACACCTAACACACCGCCTGGCTTAAGTGCTTTGAAGAAAGCGCCAAATGCGTTGTCGATACCTTCGTCACCGTTACGCATGTACCAGTTGTGTACGTTGCGAAAGGTTAGCACCATATCAGCACTTCCAGCTTCACTAATATCTAGCGCTTTCATAGGGTCGAACGCAGTAAGTTCTGCACCTTCGTACTTCATGCCTGGCTTCATTTTTTCTTTAAAGCCTTCCACTGACTTTTTGTAGTAGCCACTGGTTTCTTCATCAACATAGAAGTGTGCTGCAACGTATTTACCGTTTTCTTTTACAACAGAATAAAGAATGTCTGCATACCAGCCACCGCCTGGCGAGATTTCCACAACGGTCATGTTTGGCTTAAGGCCAAAGAAGCGCAAGGTTTGCTGCGGATTGCGATATTCGTCGCGCACTTTGGCTTTATCAGAGCGGATATCGCTCGTCACGGCGTCAGAAATAGCATCGGCACTGGCATAGGTTGCTGTTACACCAAGTGTTGCAGCTAACACAATTTGGGCTAACTTTTTCATTCTTATTTCCTTTTTCTGTCGAGGGTAGGCAAATAACATAACATTTATTAGTAACACTATTACTACAAATTACCAGAGGTTAGATCAAGCCTATCAGCTAACCCTTATTTGCACTTACGCCTTAGCAGAGAAATTCGCGATTTTGTCGCTAAGATACCAGAAAATTTGAAATACACGCGTTGGTTTGATGAGGGGGAATAAAGCACGCAGTATGCTTTAAAATATTGGCATACTGCGTGTTTAGTAAAGCGTTAATCACCCCTCACAAGATGCTTTCTATGCTTCTTAGTGACGGAAGTGACGCATACCTGTGAACACCATGGCAATGCCGTGTTCGTCAGCGGCATCAATCACTTCTTGGTCGCGCATAGAGCCACCTGGCTGAATAACCGCTTTAATACCGGCTTGTGCAGCAGCGTCTATACCATCGCGGAATGGGAAGAAAGCGTCAGACGCCATAACAGAGCCTGCCACTTCTAGGTTCTCATCTGCCGCTTTAATGCCGGCAATTTTTGCCGAATACACGCGGCTCATTTGGCCTGCGCCCACGCCTACTGTCATGCCGTCTTTGCAGTAAACAATCGCGTTAGACTTCACGTATTTTGCGACTTTCCAGCAGAACATAAGGTCGCGTAGTTCTTCTTCGCTTGGCTTACGCTTAGTCACAACTTCTAGGTCTTCCATTTCAACCATGCCGAAGTCGCGCTCTTGCACTAATAAACCGCCGTTTACGCGCTTAAAGTCATAACCTTCAGTAAGCTGACCTGCCCAGTCGCCACAGGCAAGAAGGCGTACGTTTTTCTTCGCGCTTACTACTTCTTTCGCTTCATCACTAACCGTTGGCGCAATGATCACTTCTACAAATTGTCGGTCAACAATCGCTTGTGCTGTTTTCGCATCAAGCTCGCGGTTAAACGCAATAATGCCGCCAAACGCAGATGTTGGGTCTGTTTTAAACGCGCGATCGTAGGCAGTTAGAATATCGTTGCCAATCGCAACACCACATGGATTAGCGTGCTTAACAATAACGCATGCTGGCTCTTCGAATTCTTTAACGCACTCTAGCGCTGCATCGGTGTCAGCAATATTGTTAAACGACAGTTCTTTACCTTGAAGCTGTGTAGCAGTAGCAACCGACGCTTCTTGAATGTTGTTTTCAACATAGAACGCTGCTTCTTGGTGGCTGTTTTCACCATAGCGAAGGTCTTGCTTCTTAGTCAGCTGCATGTTGTAGGTGCGCGGGAATTCACTGTGCTGGTGGTCACAGTCTGCCTCGCATCCTGTGCTGTCTAAACGCGCACCAAAGTAGTTGGCAATCATACCGTCGTATTCAGCCGTGTGTTCGAACGCTTTAATGGCTAGGTCGAAACGGGTGCTGTATGTCAATGAGCCGTTGTTGTCGTTCATTTCAGCTAAAACGCGAGAGTAGTCCGCCGCATTAACAACAATAGTGACATCTTTATGGTTTTTCGCTGCCGCGCGAACCATGGTTGGGCCACCGATATCAATATTTTCAATCGCATCTTCTAGCGTACAGTCTTCGTTTGCCACGGTAGCAGCAAACGGGTAAAGGTTAACCACCACAAGGTCGATAGGCGCAATGTTGTTTTCTTCCATCACCGCTTCGTCAACACCGCGACGAGCAAGAATACCGCCATGAATTTTCGGGTGAAGCGTTTTAACACGACCAGCCATAATCTCTGGGTGACCTGTGTGATCAGACACCTCTTTTACAGGTAAACCAGCTTCAGCCAGGAGTTTTGCGGTACCGCCCGTCGACAGAAGCTCAACGCCAGCGTTATGCAGCGCTGTCGCGAAATCGAGGATACCGGTTTTATCAGAGACACTAAGAAGAGCACGTTTAATTGGTTTTGGTGTTTGCATAAATTTTAAGTTTCTAATGTTGTAGTGTTGAAACAAAAAGAGCACCGATTGGTGCTCTTTGGTGGGCGAAGCCCTTGGAATCTTAGTTCATGCCGTATTGCTTAAGCTTCTTGCGAAGTGTGCCACGGTTGATGCCCATCATGATAGCGGCGCGTGTTTGGTTGCCGCGAGTGTAAGTCATGACTTCTTCTAGAAGCGGCGCTTCTACTTCAGCCAGTACCATTTCGTACAGGTTGTCGATGTTTGCGTTATCTAATTGCTTTAGGTACTTGTTAACCGCTTGCTTTACAGAGTCACGCAATGGCTTTTGCGCTTGCGTTTGTGAAGGCGTAGTTACTGTCGTAGTAAAAGGTGAAGTCACGTTTTGATCGAACATAATACTGTGTTGCTCTTAAGTTAGTCATCACTATGCTGCGGGAGAGATCTGTCGGGTCTCTCGTGTCTGCAGCGCTTGAAAATATGCATTTAGTGCATCGAGTTGCTCATTCGCGTCATCGATAGCGTTAAACGTTTTACGAAACTGACGATCCGTATCGTGCTCCGCGAGATACCAGCCCACGTGCTTACGGGCAATTCTTACACCGGCTATGTCGCCATAAAAGTCCTGCACATTAGCTACATGCTCGTGCAAAATCTCATATTGCTCTGACAGCGGCGGTGGTGCTAGGTTCTCGCCCGTTTCAAGATAATGTTGGATTTGTTTAAATATCCAAGGCTTACCTTGCGCGCCGCGACCTATCATTACGCCATCTGCACCGGTGTAATTCAGCACCTCTTGTGCTTTCTCTGGAGAGGTAATGTCACCATTTGCAATAACCGGAATTGAAATTGCCGCCTTTATTTGACGTATGGTGCTGTATTCAGCCTCTCCTTTATACATACAAGCTCGCGTTCTGCCATGAACAGCAAGCGACTGTATGCCGTTTTGCTCTGCAATGCGGGCAATGTCTACCCCATTGCGATTTTCTGGGTTCCAGCCGGTACGAATTTTCAGTGTCACGGGTACATCTACAGCATTAACTACTGCTTTAATAATCGCTTCCACTGTGTCTGGGTATTGAAGAAGCGCAGAACCTGCTAGCTTCTTATTGACCTTTTTAGCAGGACAACCCATGTTGATGTCGATGATTTGCGCACCGTTATCTACATTAAATTGTGCCGCTTGAGCCATAAGCTCAGGGTCAGCCCCAGCTATCTGTACAGAGCGAATGCCTTCTTCACCCTCATGATTCATACGCGCTTGTGATTTAGCTGTGTTCCACACCTTCGGATTACTCGAAAGCATTTCTGAAACAACAAGCCCTGCACCAAGGCGCTTACAAAGTTGGCGAAACGGTCTGTCTGTTACGCCAGCCATGGGGGCCAACATCAAATTGTTTTCTAACTCGTAAGGTCCAATTCGCATTGTTAGTTGTATAGCTCGTCATCTAAAACTGCACAGAAATTATACACCCGGCTAAAACGGGGCGCTAAGTGTACGTGTTTTCGCAATACTTGAAAAGGCTAAAAATCACACAAAATTTCACTTGGTGGTCTTGACAGTGAAAAAAAACTGTCACATTAGTAAGCTAACGGCATTTTTTAGTTTAATTATTGTACGAAGGTCTTACAGCCCACGTGCTAAAAGGGCTGTAATGTGAAAAAAATTAACAATTATTCAGGGCGGGTTTGTTTTTCTGAATGTTTTTTTCAATACAAGCCGCCTTTCGCAAAAGGCGGTAGTGTAAAAATTTGCCGAATTAACGAGAGGGTTTAGCGTTTCGAGCCCGAGACTCTGGCCCATTCGCCATCAATCGCGCTTGGTTCTAGAACAATATCTTGTGAGTAAGCGTCTTCTATCTTTGATACTTGTTCAGCAAGTATGCCAGAGAGCACAAGCAACCCTTTAGATTTACAGTAGTTGGTAATCACGCTTTGAAGCTCTAAAAGCGGGCCCGACAATATATTAGCCATAACCACATCGGCTTCAAGCTCGGGCTGGTCTTGTGGAAGGTAAACATCGAGCCTGTCTTCGACACCATTGCGGCGGGCATTTTCTTTCGTTGCTTGTAACGCTTGAGGGTCGATATCGACTCCAACTACACGCTCGGCACCTAACTTTAATGCTGCTAGGGCTAAAATACCTGAACCGCAGCCAAAGTCGACTACTGTTTTACCGGCCATATCTATGCCGTCTAACCAACGTAAGCAAAGGGCCGTGGTAGGGTGTGTACCTGTACCAAAGGCAAGGCCTGGATCTAACATAACGTTTACGGCATCGGGGTCGGGTACATCACGCCAACTTGGACAAATCCATAAACGCTCGCCAAACTGCATAGGGTGAAAGTTGTCCATCCACTCCCGCTCCCAGTCTTTGTCTTCAAGTGGTTCAAGCTTGTATTTGAAATCAGGCCCAAGCACTTTCGCTTTCCCTAAGCGCTGCAGAATGCTTTTCATATCCGCATCCGCTTCAAATAACCCTACCACCTGAGTATCCGGCCACAACATTATTTCACCCGGCTTGGGTTCGTACATGGGGGTGTCTTTCGCATCGACATAGGTGACAGCTTGAGAACCATTGGCGCTAAGCATATCGCCAACTGATTCTGCATATTCAGATGAGGTGTTTATTCTAAGTTGTAGCCAAGCCATATTTATCGTTCGTTGAGACCTTTGAGGCTATTGTACCTTTGGATTGCATGAAACAAAATGCAAGTAAGCCAAAAGATACAAGTTAGGTAAGGGAAGAGGCAAGACCATATTCTTAATAAATAAAAATAATTAAAATGTTAATCTTTTGTCGAGTTGTGCGATGTTAAAAAACGTCTATAGTGAAGCGGGCTGTGTGGTTTTCAACCCAATAGGAACCGTATGCGTATACTTTTTTTACTGTGTTTAGTGTTTACCGTCATACCTTCTAGCGCAAGGGACGTCGACGTGGTGGTTGGATGGAATAAGCCTCCTTACGTTATTTCACAAGAGCACTCGGGGTTTGAAGTCGATTTAATTCGCGCTATTTTGGCCGATATGGGCCATAGCCTGTCTCCTATTTATGTTCCCTTTGGGCGAACGAGTAGGTTGCTTAAAAATAACACGGTAGATATTGGCCTAACGCTAAATTCAGCGCATAGCGTAGATGAAGCTATCTTGACAGACCCCTATATTATTTATCAAAACGTCGCGGTGACTCGGGCTGATAGAAAGCTTGAAATAAATAGTATTGAAGATTTGCGTGGCAAAAGTGTTATTGCTTTTCAAACCGCTCAGTCAGTTCTTGGAGAAGCTTTTGGTGAGATTGTTTCAGCGCAGCCCACCTATATAGAGATGGCAAGACAAGATAGGCAAGTAGACATGTTGATGCTAGGCAGTGTAGATGTGGCTATTCTCGATAGAAATATCTTTAATTTCTTTAAGTCTGAAAGTCGTGCCTATGCCGATGACGACATTGTTTTTCACGAACTGTTTCCTATCTCTAGTTATAGTGCCGCCATTCCTGACCCAGAATTAAGAGCAACATTTAACGCCACGCTTCACGCTTTTATTGATGATGGGCGTTATCAGAAGCTGCTAGATAAATATAAACTGGATAATCTTCTTTATAAGCTGCCAACCCCAGTAACTCAGTAAATACACATTTTATTGTGTAGCCAGTGAACTATTTCTGATACAACGTATAACAAACTATCATTACTCTAACGTCTGTGACTTGCTGTTTTTGTTTAACAGTAAAAAAACAGGCACTGGGATTATGCGTTAAGGAAAGATTTATGTTGAAGCAGTGGTATTTACTGGTCGCTGCCGTAATTTGTACGGCGTGTGTTTCTCACTCAACCCCCTCTAACTCAAACCAAGCGAACGAAACGCAATACTATTTGGGTAAACCCGCACATCAGCAAGCACAGGCTATTGCCAGTGGCGAGATTACGTCTGCGGCCTTGGTAAAAGGTTATTTAGCGCGTATTGAACAGCTAGATGGCAAGGTAAATAGTGTGTTGTCAGTGAACCCCAATGCGCTAGAAGAAGCGAATGCTATTGATAAGCAACTGGCGAACGGCAAGACGCTGGGCCCGTTAGCAGGTATACCTGTTTTGCTGAAAGATAATATCGAAAGCGATGAACTGCCTACAACGGCGGGCTCGATGGCGCTACTTAACAATAACACTGGGCGAAATGCACCCATTGTGGCAAAACTGAAAGCAGCCGGTGCCATTGTTCTGGGTAAAACTAATTTATCGGAGTGGGCAAATTTTCGCTCTGAATCATCAATAAGTGGTTGGAGCGCGGTAGGCGGGCTTACTCGTAACCCGCACATGCTATCGAGAAGTGCCTGTGGTTCCTCGTCGGGCTCGGGAGCGGCTATGTCGCTGCGCTTGGCGTCCCTCGCCGTGGGTACGGAAACCAATGGCTCTATTATCTGTCCAGCTTCTATTAACGGAGTGGTAGGTTTCAAACCAACCGTGGGTTTACTTTCTAGAACCCATATTGTACCTATCTCATTTAGCCAGGACACCGCTGGGCCAATGACATCGAGTGTACAAGACGCGTGGTTAATGGCCTCAGTTATGGCTGGCGCCGATAAAAACGATAGCGCAACTAAAAACGCTGACGACCACCTTCTTGAAGTCCCCTCTTCGTCGCTGCTTGCCACAGACTTAAAAGGTAAGCGTATTGGTGTGGTGCGCTACCGACAAGGTGATAACCCTCACGTATTGGCTGTTTATGAAAAAGCGTTAAAGCAGTTGGAAGCATCTGGTGCAACCCTCGTAGATATCAGTGATTTTTCTCAGCCGGATTCCTTTTGGGCAGATTCATACAATGTGTTGCTAAGCGAGTTCCATCACAGCATTAACGAGTACCTGTCGAACTCTCCTGCATCGCTTCCCGCTAAAAACCTGTCTGAGCTCATCGAGTTCAACCAGGCTACACCCAGAGAGTTAGCGTTATTTGACCAAGATATCTTTGAGAAGTCCTTAGCCTCTTCTGCTATCGACAGTGACGAATACAAACATGCACTGCGCCTTATCCGAGATACCGCTGGGGAAAACGGTATAGACGCCTTATTGTCGAAGCACAATGTTGACGTATTGGTTGCGCCATCGAATAGCCCTTCATTTTTAATTGATGGCGTATACGGCGACCACTCACCAGTGGGCTTCATCGGGATTGGGTATTTGGCCGCTATTGCCGGTTATCCGCATTTAACTGTGCCTGCTGGGCAAGTAAAAGATCTTCCGGTAGGCATTAGTTTCATCGGCGGCAAATGGCAAGATAAGAAAGTGCTAGAAATAGGCAGCATTTTTGAAGCAAAACACGGCTTTTTTATCAAGCCCGGTTTATTACCCACGCGCTTTGATAACCCGCGTTTAAAAGGTATAGAAGCAGGCCTTAGCGACCCTCGTTAAGCATTTGCCGCAAGGGAGTGAATACATCCTTCAAGCAATAAAAAAGCCCTCGATAATATCGAGGGCTTTCAATCGTCTATCAGCGTGGCCGCTATCTTAGCCCGGCTTTTTGACCCAAGCACTACACCAGCCATCCGCATTTACCAGCTTATTAGGGAAAATGTTACAAGGACGGTATTGTTCACCATCAGCTCCCTGCACGTACATGCAGTTAGCGCACTTTGAACCTTCAACGGTAGACGACGGTGTGTAGTTTAATGCTTTCGCTGTTGGGTCGTCGGCACTTAGCTGTTCTTGAGCTTGTGCGCGCAACGCTACACCACCTAGCGTCAGACCTATAACTGTAGAGCCTGATAACTTCAAGAAATCTCGGCGGTTTACAGATTTCATAACATTCTCCTTAAGAGATAGAAACGATAATGATTCTTTTTTATTCGGCGCTTTAAACGCAAAAACCTGCCCAAAGAGGCAGGTTTTATTACATATCTAAATACTATCTCTTTTTGAAAAAAGATCGAACGAAAAGTCGTATTTTCCTTTGATCTAGATTAAATAAACTTCAGAGTTCGATATGGCAGTAGCAACCCTTATTGATGCAAATAAGACCGAAGTTGCGCTAAAAGGTTCATTTTTGCGATAAATCTGCGCCCGGCTTAGCGTAGGCAAACTGTGCGATACGCGAGGTACCGTGATAGCTGTCTAGCCCGGAGATGCACGCTGTTTTCGCTTGTTCGATATCGGCGTAACCTTCGGTATCAATAATTTCTTCAGGTAGAAAAAGTTCTTGAATCTCACCAATGACCATTTCGGTTTCATTTAGTAAGGTAAAGTGTTGCGCTACCTTAAGCCCCATTTTTATCTCACTCTCCTTAACGTAAGGGGCGCTGAACGTTTCGCTAAACACAGGCGTTAAGCCTACGGCATCAAATTCACTGTCTTCTGGCGCGTAGCGTGCAGAGGTTTGGTGCGCTTTGTCTACCCAATCAGCTGAGACATGATTGAGTGTGTAGAAACCTTGTTGCTTAATATTGCTAAGTGTATCGCGCGTTACTGTGTGAGGTCGCATGATCATGCCAAGAAGAGGAGGGTTTGCGCCTACGTGAACAACAGAGCTGACAATAGCCAGGTTATTGGTTTGTCCGTCACTCGTCCCAACTAAGGTAGCTGACTTAAAACCTGATAGGCTGTTAATTAGGTTGGCCCGATAGCGCTGCGCTAGTGCATCTATATCACTGCGAGTAAACTGCTTAGTCATTCTCTCGTTCTGCCTCAATGTGTATATCGTCGGCGTCTTGGTATGCGGTTAACTCTATGGGTTGGCAGCATACCTGACAATCAAGAACCTGTACTTGACCTACGTCGTTAACTTCATCTATTTCCACATCGTTTGGTGCCATACAGTAGGGGCAAGAGAAGCCCATAGATCGGGTTAAGCTCATAATAGTTCGCCTTCGTAATCATTATTTGGTGTTATTACGTAATGCAAAGAAGACTGGATTTACTCACTGGCATAGAAGTGTAAGCGATAGGCGCGCCTAAGCGAGAGCGAGATTAGGCATACGCAAGCTAGATGCAGACGGAAGTAGATTTTATTAAAGGTGAATTGTGGTGAATAAGATAGGCGTATGCCCGTGCTGTAAAAGACAGACCCGTTTAACGTTTCATCACCTCATCCCCAAAAAAATGCATCGGCGTAACTATTTCAAAAAGCATTACACTAAAGCAGAGCTTCAATCCGGCATATATATTTGCCGGCAATGTCATAGCGGTGTCCACCGATTCTACGATGAAATGGCGCTGGCCAAACACTACAATAGTTTACAGCATCTATTAGACGATTCGCAGCTTGCGGCTTTTTTTCAATGGGTATCGAAACAGCGAGTGCGAGTTTAAACAGGGAATCAATAACTAAAATAGGCGTATTTAATTTGATTAATTGGGCTGTATAAATATACACTATTGCCGATTTCATAGCCAAAGATGCACCATGCGAAAAGATTTACCGCCCCGTTATTACCTGACACATTTTCATGAATTTCTCGCGTTCTTTGAAGGGGCGAGCCAGTCGTTATTAAGCAGTGAAGCTGTGCGCTTTATTCAGCGTTTCAAAGCCCTTGATGAGGACAAGCAATGTATTGTGGTTCGCGCGGCTAATCGCAAATATGCAGTGATAGATAGAATGCAGTTCAATTATGGTGAAATTGTTGCCCCTCAACATCAAATTGACTGTTTAATTAAGGACGGCTGGTTTGGCGATTTAACTCACGCTACGCTTAATGATATTGCTGGGGTTTTGACAAAAGATGCTCTGCTCGCGCTTTTGTCAGAATACGGCAGCATTCAGGGTCTTGCTTCTCAGAGAAAACCTAAACTCGTCAACTTACTTAGTGAGCAAATTACTGCCCGAGGATGGCCAGAGAGTTTTTCACTTGAAAGCTACTTAGTGTGTTTATTCGATAGTGCCCTGCGCTTCTTATTGTTTATTTATTTTGGTAACACAAAAAGCCGTTTAAATCAGTTTTCTATGCGCGACCTTGGGGTAATGAGAACACGCTCTGATTCTGTTACCGACACCGCGCGCTTTGAAAGTAAAGACGATGCACTGGCCGCGTGGTTTTATGCCAATCATTCAAGCCAGCTTGCCTTCTATAACCATGAGACATTGTTATCGCTTGCAGATAGCGAATTCCCAGAAACAGAAGGGGTGTCAGCCAGTTTTTATCGCGACCAGCTACTTTACGCACTAGGGCTTAAAGTACTTGAGGTTAACCGCGATAAGGGGCTTAACATACTGGCATTAGCGCAAAGCGATAAAGCAAAAGAAAAGTGGCTAAGAGAAAGCTATAAAGACGGTAACCACGGTGAAGTTCGACGCGCTTTAGAGCACATCATAGATAACCCCCAGTCAGATACCTTGCTGGCTTTTGCGGAAGACTTTTATGCCCGCAAATATCATAAAAAGCGCACCAGCACCGTTACCGACATGCTGAGAAACGCAAGTAGAACCTTAGCCATAGATGTTAGTCAAAATCAGCAGGTAGAGCGGGGAGTGCTGGCGCATTATGCCAGACAGGGAGTTCAAGGGTGGCGAACAGAGAACCGTTTATGGCGCAGTTTGTTTGGCCTCACTTTTTGGAAGCAGCTTTATGAAGAAGATACTCTGGTCACGGAATTTGATAGAAGGCCGCTGTCGCTGAAGCAAAATAATTTTTATGCAAAGTTTGAAGATAGCATCGAGACTTTACTCGATGCGCTTGATAGCAAAGAAAAGCTGCGCTTTCACATACATAAAATGGCGACCCAACACTACGGTAAAGTAAACAGCTTATTTATGTGGTCGAGCCATTTGCTGACTCCTATTGAGGCGCTTATAGAGCACGGTTCGCTGAGTGCGATATACGCATTACTTCGCATGATGAGCAAAGACTTTGAAAGCCTGCGAGACGGTTTTCCCGATATTATGGTATTGGATGATTCGCTTCGCTTTGAAGAAATAAAGGCGCCGGGCGATCAACTGCGCCGGAATCAATTGGTTTCTATTCAGCGTCTACAGCAAGCCGGATTCGACGTGGCTGTTACCACGGTAAATTGGGTTCGCGACCCAGCGCAGCCCTATGTTGTGGTAGACATTGAAACTACGGGCGGGAATAACAGCTATAACCGTATTACTGAAATAGGCATGGTTAAGCTAGTTGGGGGAAAAGAGGTAGATAGGTTTCAAACCTTACTCAACCCTCAGCGACGAATACCAAGTAGTATCACGCGTCTTACGGGTATCTCTGACGATATGGTTGCCGATGCACCGCTTTTCGCAGAAGTAGCCGATCATATCGCCAGCTTTACCGAAGATGCTGTGTTTGTCGCGCATAACGTAAATTTTGACTATGGGTTTATTAAACAGGAATTTGCGAGATTAGAGCAGTCGTTCAGGCGGCCTAAAATGTGTACTGTGCGGGAGATGCGCCGCACCCACCCGGGGTTATCTTCTTATTCATTGGCAAACCTGACTAAGCATTTTCATATCGACATGGAGCAACATCACCGCGCGCTAAGCGACGCTAAAGCGGCTGCAGAGCTTCTTAAGCTAGCATTTGAGAAAGATGATGAAGGCTTCAGTGTTGGTGATAATGTTTAGCTTTATCGCGGGCGCTTTTCACGGGCCATAACTGAACGAAATGACCTTTAATATAGTATTTATTGGGGGTTAAGTATGTATGTTGAGACGTTAGAGATGGCATTATCAGAAGAACAAGAGTCACGCATTATTGAAATGGCGTGGGAAGATCGCACGCCGTTTGAAGCAATCGAGCGCCTGTTCGGACTACCTGAAAAAGAGGTGATCAAGCTCATGCGCAAAAATCTTAAGCAGAAAACGTTTAAGAATTGGCGAGAGCGTGTATCTGGCAGAAAAACCAAACACGCAAGCTTGCGTCCTGAAGGCGTAGACAGAGGTTATTGCCCTTCACAGTATAAATATAAAAGTGCAAATAAGTAGCGCGCAAATAGCGCCGCCGCAATGCTTACCTATTTTCGCAGCGTAATATTCGCGCATGCCTTTATAAACATCACTTTTTTGGCGTCGGGATTGTGGTGATTGGCAGCAGAAAGGCAGTAAGCTGTTGGCGCAGTGGCGTCGGAAATACGATGGTATTTTCTGACTGCAAAATACCTTTAGCATGATGAACCTGCCGCAATAAATTGTGGTAGGTGTCGTTATTTTGCTGAACGTCTTCGACTTTCTCCATCATCAAATCGATAAACTCGGCCGGTGAAAGATCGTCGTGTTGCCTTATCTCGAAAGCCAATGCTTTAATGACGTAGGCTTCCCACTCTTTTCGATAGCTGTCTTTCAAGCGTTCGGGATATTGGGCTAGATCTGCAATATCTTGGGCAAAGTCAACAATATCCAAAGGCTCATCTAAGAGCACCCTAAAAGCGAGCAGAGTTTCATCTGAAAGAAGGGAAATGGGAAGCTTTTCTTTAAATTGGGCGTATCGGCTAGGCACAAAAACACCTTTTTTGGGTAAATCACTATCTACGCGCTGAAAATATCAGCCCTACACTTTGATTGTAATAAAAGCCGCATGGCGAATAAAGCCAGTGACATTAAAAATACGTAATCCACTACGTTTGAACCCCTTGAAGCGACCACCCGTAATCTATTATGCACTGTTAAAGTGTGTACGCGTTCTTGCTGTTTGGCCCATCGTTTGATGGGCCTTTTTTATTTGTTGAAAATTGCGCTTAAAACGCCACTTTAACGCCCGCAAGTAAGCGGCTTATGCTATCTACGACATCGGCCCTTACAAACCACTCTACTTCATGCTTTTGTAAAATTAAGCCGCTGAATTCAAGTGAGCCGCCATGGCCGGTACCAAGAAAGTCTTCGATAAGTTCCGCTCGGGCCCCGAAATTTCTATTGATATACGAGTAATAGGCGAAGTATTCAATGGGGTAGGCTGTATCGAGAACGTTCGTGCTAAACACGCCACTTTTGCCTACCACAATTTTTGCAGCACCTTTATCGGTGCGCTGTACCCACTCTATAAATGCAGTGTCTTGTTGGTTGATACGAAAGCGATACTCTCCTCTAACAAACGTGCCGTCTAGCATGCGTTCGAAACTGGCTTCATAGCTATGGCGCTGCCCCATATTCGCCGAGTATTCCACTTCAAAGTATTGATCTTCCCCGCCTACACTTAATGCCTCATTGGCTTGTGCATTAGCTAATTGGCCCAACACCACTTCTATGGCCGAGTCGTTTTTCAACTGCTTTACATGGCGAACTCCAGTTATCCAGCCGTCTTTTGATAGGCCGGTAGAAGAAACCCTGCCTTTGTAAGTAGGAATAACACCTAGCTCGGTTTTTCCAGAATGGGTTTCGTGCCTTAAGTAAAGGCGCCTTGCGTAAAAGTAACCCGTACTTTCTTTGCCAAAAGTATTGTGGCTAGAAGAAAAATCTTCACCTGTAACGATAAAGCTATTGATAGACCATGAAGCGTTTAGCGCAATAGACGGGTAATAGCGCAGTCGATATTGTTCGCGGCTAGGGCGGTTGGAGCGATTGTCGTAGCGTACCTGAATATCGAGTTTCTGTGAGAAGGTGGGCGCTATTTGTTCTCCAAACGCTTTGGTACCAGTAATAGTGATGAGCAGTAAAACAAATAAGAAAGGGGGTCGCACCTGTCTAGCCCTAAACAACGTAATTAATTGGTTTATACATTAAATCTAATTAATTAGTGCATACGCAACGTCGTTTAACGCAAAAATTGCAAAAAAAAGCCGGCAGGGATGCCGGCACAAGTGGAGTGGGACTCCAATAAGGGTAAACACACAAAAAGATTGAACTTAGGGAGATGTCTTAAAACTTGTATGCAGTATAAAGCGGTATATTAAATAGTAAAATCGTTAAAATTTGATTGTGCTAATCGGAAAAATAGAACACGCTGAATAGCGAATAGCGAATAGCGAATAGCGAATAGCGAATAGCGAATAGCGAATAGCGAATAGCGAATAGCGAATAGCGAATAGCGAATAGCGAATAGCGAATAGCGAATAGCGAATAGGGGTATGAAAGGGAGAAAATTGGGCTACACAAAAAACACCGTGTAGCCCAAAGGGGGGATTAGGCTAAGCCTAACTTCTTCTCTAGGTAGTGGATGTTGGTTCCACCTGCGAAGAAGTTTTCATCGGCCATAATGGCGCGCTGAAGCGGGATATTCGTTTTAATACCTTCAACCACAATCTCTTCAAGGGCGTGGCGCATACGAGCAATCGCTTCGTCGCGGCTTTCACCATAAGTGATAAGCTTACCAATCATTGAATCGTAGTAAGGCGGTACGTGATAGCCCGCGTAAATATGCGACTCCCAGCGAATACCTAAACCACCCGGCGCATGGAACATATCGATAGGACCAGGGCTAGGAATAAAGGTTTGTGGGTCTTCTGCGTTAATTCGACATTCAATAGCGTGGCCACGAATTTGAATTTGCGACTGATCAATTGACAGTGGCTGACCTGCGGCAATGCGAAGCTGCTCTTTAATAAGGTCAACGCCAGTGATCATTTCAGATACTGGGTGTTCTACCTGAATACGGGTATTCATTTCAATGAAATAAAACTCGCCGTTTTCGTATAGGAACTCGAAAGTACCTGCGCCGCGATAACCAATTTCGATACAGGCTCGACGGCAGCGATCGCCTATTTTTGCACGCATTTGCTCAGAAATACCCGGTGCCGGTGCTTCTTCAACCACTTTCTGGTGACGACGCTGCATTGAACAGTCACGCTCACCTAGGTGAATGGCGTTACCTTGTCCATCGGCTAGTACCTGAATTTCTACGTGACGCGGGTTTTCAAGGAACTTTTCCATGTAAACCGTTGCGTTACCAAAGGCTGCGCCAGCTTCCGCTTGCGTGGTCTCAATGGCCTTTACAAGTTCACTTTCGCTGCGAACTACGCGCATACCACGACCACCGCCGCCGCCAGCGGCTTTAACGATGATTGGGTAACCAATGCGCTTTGCAATGGCTCTGTTGCGCTCGGCGTCGTCTGTTAGCGGGCCGTCTGAGCCAGGTACACAAGGTACGCCAGCTTTTTTCATGGCGTTGATAGCAGAAACCTTGTCGCCCATAAGGTTAATAGTTTCAGCTTTAGGGCCAATGAAAATAAAGCCGCTCTTTTCCACCGCTTCAGCGAAGTCTGCGTTTTCCGCTAGGAAACCGTAACCAGGGTGAATAGCGATTGAATTTGTGACCTCGGCCGCCGCAATAATGCGAGGAATATTAAGGTAGCTTTCGGTTGCCGATGCTTTACCAATACAAATTGATTCATCAGCTAGCAACACGTGCTTCAAGTTTTTATCCGCCGTAGAGTGCACGGCTACGGTTTTGATGCCTAGTTCTTTACAGGCTCTCAAAATACGTAGGGCAATCTCGCCACGGTTAGCTATAAGTACTTTATCTAGCATAGTTAAGCACTCGCTTATTCAATGATGAACATAGGTTGGTCGAATTCTACAGGGTCTTGGTTTTCAACCAAGATTGCCTTAACCACACCTGCTTTATCTGCTTCAATTTGGTTCATCATCTTCATTGCTTCAACGATACACAGCGTATCGCCAACTTTTACTTGCTGGCCTACTTCTGCGAACGGTTTAGCCGTAGGAGAAGACGCACGGTAGAATGTACCTACCATTGGAGACTTAACTACGTGACCATCTGGCTGAGCAGGCTCGGCAGCGGGCGCTTCTGACGCGGTAGTTGCAGCCGCAGCTGGCGCTGGGGCCATTTGTGGTGCAGCAGGGGCAGCAAAGCTGTAATTCATAGGTGCCTGAACACCAGTAGGACCACGGTGGATGCGTACAGACTCTTCGCCTTCTGTGATCTCTAGCTCGGCAATGCCAGATTCTTCAACTAGCTCGATGAGTTTTTTAATCTTTCTAATATCCATGTTCTGTCTCTGCGTTATTTTTGCGATTTCGTTAAATTGATTGCTGCAGTTAGCGCGAGCGAGTAACCCATGGCACCAAGGCCAACAATGACGCCGGCTGCAACATCAGAAAAATAGGAATGGTGACGAAACGGCTCACGGGCGTGAACGTTCGACAAATGCACTTCAATAAACGGGATATTGACACTTAACAACGCGTCGCGAAGGGCGACACTGGTGTGCGTGAAGGCAGCAGGATTAATGATAATGGCGTCGACAGAACCCATAGCGGCGTGCACACGTTCTATCAGCGCGTGTTCCGCGTTAGACTGAAAATGCGTTAACGTCACGTTGCTCGACTCAGCTTGCGCCTGCAAATCATCCACGATGTCTTGCAGGGTCTGTGTGCCGTATTTGTCGGGTTCTCTTTGGCCTAACATGTTTAGGTTAGGGCCGTTTAATAACAAAATATTCATTAGTTTGCTGCTATCTTCGGGAAAATGTCATTGTTATTGCCATTTCAACAAACTTTTATGACAGTTGCACGAAAAAAAAGCCAATTTATTTGCTCGTTTATTAGATTAACTGCTGATTATAGTGATAGATAAAGATTTCGCAGCAAAATACTGGTCTAATCAGGTGTTTTCGCCGCAAAGTTTGTGTGCGGATTTGGCCTGAAAGCGCAGCATGCTGCCTTATTGAGAGATGTCGGTGAGTGAAAAGGGAACACTGACGTATTTACCGTGGAATTTGGCTACATAAATACCAAAGTGAAGGTGAGGCAAAGAAGAGAAGCCCGTATTTCCCGTATAGCCAATCAACTGGCCTTGCTGTACGGTTTGCCCTCGTTCTACCACGACGCTTTCGTGCTTGAGGTGGTAATACTCACCAGTAGTGCCATCGCTATGCAAAATGGCGACATAGTTGGCGTGTTTAGCTAATCGACTGTGCGGCCCACCCTTCGTGCCATCGTCTTTGGTATCTATTACCACTCCGGCTCGCGCGGCCAAAATAGGCGTACCCACGGGCGCGGCAAAATCTAATGCATACCGCGATGCTCCCGAATGACTGAAGCTGCCGTTAAAGCCTTGAACAATGCGGTATGCGCTCGCTGGCTGTAAAGGGGAGTAATAAGCATAATCGCGGTCATGCTGGGCATCAATTTGCCCTGCCGTCCACTTAACGCGCATAGTGTGCCAGAAAGCGTTCGCTTTTTTTACCACACCTAAAGGCACCGCATCATCCGTATTTAAAAATGCATTTACGTGAGCCTTGGGCTTAAGGGCTTCTAAGCTAAATGGAATTTGAAACAGCTTATCTGAATACAAAGTAAGCGCGACGGGCATCGCAATTTTTCGTTTTACTGAGACTAAATAAAGTGAACCGGACGAAGGGGTAAGTTCAAAGCAGAACCGAGCCTTATCAAAGCACCCCGACGTTTTCACCTCTGTTTCAGCGAAAGTGGGCGAAGGCAGTAAAAGTGAAACACACAAAAAGGCTAAAAATAAGAAGCTCGCTTTAAGGCGGCCCTTATCGCTAACAATAAAGGCCGGATGGCAAGTACTGTGTGATGACAACCTAGTTACCGGGCTCATGCTTGCTGTCACGAGTTACGGGGGCATCGTTAAGCCATTCGTTTACGTGACGGGCAAAAGCATCTGCTTTCATAAAACCTGTCACCCGGGCTTTAGTCAGTTCATCGCCATTTGCGTCGAAAAATAAAATAGTGGGAAGGCCGAGCACGTTAAAAGTATCAAAAATCTCCTGCCGCTCAGGGGTGTTGTCGGTAAGATCCATTTGCATCCATACCGTATTGCTAAGCGCTGTAACCACTTTTTCGTCTGGGAAGGTGTATTTCTCAAACTCTTTACACGCCACACACCAGTCGGCGTACAAGTCGACCATCACGGTTTTTCCTTCCCCGTTGGCTGCCGCTATTTTATGGCGTAAATCAGTCAAATCTCTTGCCACAACAAACTCTGGGTGGCTCGAGTGGACTATCTCAGCGTGCTCGCCCCAAAGACCAGTATTGATACCCGCCTGATAGGTAAGCCCGGCGCTGCCCATAATACCCATGGCCACAATAACCGCGCGGGCAAGTTTTATTAACGAGTTTGGCGAAGCGCGATTAATAACCCAGTAATAGCCGAATAAACCAAAGCCAAGTAGCGCCCACAAAAATGCCGTGTATGGGCTGGTGTATAAGCGCTCAATAAACACAATAGCCACAGCAAGCATCATAAAGCCGAATGTGACCTTAACTACATTCATCCAATTACCGGCTTTTGGTAAAAGCTTACCCCCTGTCATGCCAAACAAAATAAGCGGTACGCCCATGCCAATACTCAGTAAGTAAAGGGAAATGAAGCCCAGCGTCATATCGCCAGTTTGCGCAATGAATAACAATATGCCGGTGAGCGGGGCGGTAGTGCAGGGCGAAGCAATAAGGCCCGACAGCACACCCATAACAAACACGCCTGCGAAACTGCCAGGCGTTTGGCTGTTACTCATGTGAGTGAGTTTTTCTTGATACTTCGCCGGAAGCTGAATGTCGAAACCACCAAATAAGGCGATGGCGAGGGCCACGAAGAGCACTATAAACACACCCAATATTGCGGGATGTTGCAGTGCGGCCTGAAACTGCGCGCCTGCTACGGCGACCACCAACCCCAACAGCGAATACGTTATTGCCATACCCTGCACATAAATAAAGGTTAGCCAAAATGAATGGGACGCGGTTTTTGGTTTACCCTGACCAATCACAATGCCCGACACAATGGGATACATAGGGAACACGCAAGGAGTAAACGCCAAGCCCACGCCTAAGGCAAAAAAGAGGGCGAGGGTAAGGGGCAGGTTATCTTTATCGATAAGCTTTTGCGCTAAATTAAACTGTTCACTTTGTAGGGATGAAGCGGCGTTGTTCTCGTCACCTGCCGGTTGCGTTGTTGCTGCGTTACTTCCCACCTCGTTTAAGTACACCACTTTAATGGTGGGCGGATAACAAAGGCCCGCATCGGCGCAGCCCTGATAGCGAACTTTTACTACGCCATCACTATTGGCATAGCTGATAGGCAAAGTGATAGATACCCTGTCGTAAAATACTTCAGACTCGCCAAAAAATTCATCTTCAATCATGACGCCGCGGGGGAAAGTCGGGTCGCCTATCTCTGCTTGTTTTGAAACGAACTTAAACTGCTTAAGGTATAGGTAATAACCGTCGGCGATATCAAAAGTGAGGGTAAGTGTGTCGCTTTGCTGATTAAAATCGAAAACAAAGGCCTGATCGACGTCTAAAAATTGTGGTTCATCTACAAAAGGGTCGTCAAAGGCGCTAGGCATCTGAGCGAAGGCAGGTGCACTAAGCAGTTGTGATAAACACAACACCGACACTATCAGTGCAATAAACCGGCGCCAAAGTGGTGCCGATTTACTTGAAAATTGAGTAAGGGTAGTCATAAAGTTACAGCTCATTTTTATCGTGTTTTATTCAAGCATTATTGTTGTAGTGTCGTTTGCAACCATTGGCCATATGCGCTGCTTGCTTCTGCATTTAGCTCCAACCATTCAGGCACGTCATAAGGGTGTATTTCACTCACTTTTTCAAATGCCTGCAATACGTTTTGGGTATTGGTTTTAATTAACAGCTGGCATTCCGCATCAACTTCTACCTTGCCCTGCCATTCGTAAACAGACTGAATGCCTTTAATTATGTTCACACATGCCGCAAGCTTACTCTTTACAAGTGCAGTAGCAATGTCTTGCGCTGACTTTTCATCGGGTGTGGTACACAACACAAGTTTAATTGTCATTGGCTAATCCTAGCGATTTTCCGCAAGCCTCGGTATGGCGTATACGGCGATTTATTAGACCTTAATACGGGCCTTATTCTTTCACGACTCAGTATACCACGCTCGTTATCGGTCGCTTTAAGTGGCTAATTAAGCGAAAGGGTGGGCACCTTTTCTTGTTATTACGTACAAAGACCCTATAACAGGTTATGAATACATGAAAGAGGAAGCGTTTTGCGGGTTTTATTTTTACTGTTTGCCATACTGCCTATTTTAGAAATAGCGCTATTGATCAATGTAGGTAGCATTATTGGTGGCTGGAATACGGTGGGTTTAGTTATTCTATCGGCGTTTATTGGTGCTTATTTTGTTAAAAAGGAAGGTGTAAGTACGCTGCAAACCGCGCAAGAAAAAATGCAGCGAAATGAAGTGCCAGGAAAAGAGTTAGTAGAAGGTTTAATGTTGGTTGTGGCTGGGGTTCTTTTGGTTACGCCGGGCTTTATTACCGACATTTTCGGTTTCTTATTAGCTATGCCGGGGTCTCGCCACTTCTTCGCCGCACAAGTGAGTAAGCATATGAAGATGCGCGTCGTGGCTCCGGGCATGGGGCCGGGTATGGGCCCTAATGGCGCAGGCTTCAATCAGGGGGAATCCCCTTTTGGACAGAGTCCATTCGGCAACGGCCCTCAATCGCACCAACAAGGTGATGATGTCATTGAGGGGGAGTACACAGACAATACCACCAACGACCGAGATAAGCGTTTAAAATAACGCGTCCACCGCTTTTCTCAACTTCCCTTTTTTACTCACGTTATTAGCGTCGTTTACCACGATAAACGGCGTTTACTTGTTTAAGAAAAATAAGTATTTAGTGAAAAAATCAATTTTTTTACATTTTTTTGTTTAAAAACCCTTGAAGTTATCAGGGTACTACCCCATCTATCCGTGCAGAAACGATTTTAACTGCTCAGCAATGAGCAACCCAGGCACACAACATTCAGGCAGTCTGAGTGTTGGTAATCACACAACTTTGAATAGTGGAATTTTCAGGAGACTTGAAAATGGCAATTCGTCCTTTACACGACCGCGTAATCATTAAGCGCGCAGAGCAAGAAAGCAAATCTGCAGGCGGTATCGTTCTGACTGGTTCTGCAGCAGAAAAATCTACACGCGGCGAAGTAATCGCAGTAGGTAACGGTCGCATTCTTGAGAACGGCGAAGTTAAAGCGCTAGACGTTAAAGTTGGCGACACCGTTATTTTCAACGACGGTTACGGCGTTAAAACAGAAAAGCTGGATGGTGAAGAAGTACTTATCCTAAGCGAAAGCGACATTCTAGCGATTGTTGAGTAATTACAACTAACGTTAAAACGAATTTTAGAGGAATTTAATCATGGCAGCTAAAGAAGTACGTTTTGGTGATGACGCTCGCAGCAAAATGCTAAAAGGCGTAAACACACTAGCTAATGCAGTTAAAGTAACACTAGGTCCAAAAGGCCGTAACGTTGTTCTAGACAAGTCTTTCGGTGCACCAACTATCACTAAAGATGGTGTGTCTGTAGCGAAAGAAATCGAGCTTGAAGACAAGTTCGAAAACATGGGCGCGCAGATGGTAAAAGAAGTCGCGTCTAAAGCGAACGACGAAGCGGGTGACGGTACAACTACTGCAACCGTTCTAGCGCAAGCTATCGTAACTGAAGGCCTTAAGAGCGTTGCGGCGGGTATGAACCCAATGGACCTTAAGCGCGGTATCGACAAAGCGGTTATCGCGGCTGTTGAAGAGCTTAAAGCCCTTTCTACTGACTGTGCAGACAGCAAGTCTATCGCACAGGTAGGTACTATCTCTGCAAACTCTGACGCAGAAGTTGGCGACATCATTGCTCAAGCAATGGAAAAAGTGGGTAAAGAAGGTGTTATCACCGTAGAAGAAGGTCAAGCACTTCAAAACGAACTAGACGTTGTTGAAGGTATGCAGTTCGACCGCGGTTACCTATCGCCATACTTCATCAACAACCAAGAAAACGGCACCGTTGAACTAGACAACCCGTTCATCCTATTGGTTGACAAGAAAATTTCTAACATCCGCGAACTACTGCCTACCCTTGAAGGCGTAGCGAAAGCGGGTAAGCCGCTAATGATCATCGCTGAAGATGTTGAAGGCGAAGCGCTTGCTACACTAGTAGTTAACAACATGCGTGGTATTGTTAAAGTTGCAGCGGTTAAAGCTCCTGGTTTTGGTGACCGTCGTAAAGCAATGCTTCAAGACATCGCTATTCTAACTGGCGGTACTGTAATCTCTGAAGAGATTGGTCTTGAGCTTGAAAAAGTTCAACTAGAAGACCTTGGTACTGCTAAGCGCGTAGTTATCAACAAAGACAACACCACTGTTGTTGACGGTAACGGCGACCAAGAAGCAATTGAAGGCCGTTGTGCACAAATCAAAGGTCAAATTGAAGAGTCTTCGTCTGACTACGACAAAGAGAAGCTTCAAGAACGTCTTGCTAAGCTTTCAGGCGGTGTTGCAGTAATTAAAGTTGGTGCAGCGACTGAAGTTGAAATGAAAGAGAAGAAAGACCGCGTAGAAGATGCACTACATGCAACTCGCGCAGCGGTTGAAGAAGGTGTGGTACCTGGTGGTGGTGTTGCACTAGTACGCGCAGCTGCGAAGCTTTCTGAGCTAACTGGCGACAACGAAGACCAAACAGTAGGTGTTAAGCTTGCACTACGTGCAATGGAAGCGCCTCTACGTCAAATCTCTATCAACTCAGGTGCAGAAGCATCAGTAGTGGTTAACGAAGTGAAGAACGGCGACGGTAACTACGGTTACAACGCTGGTAACGACACTTACGGCGACATGCTAGAGATGGGTATTCTTGACCCAACTAAAGTAACGCGCTCTGCACTACAGTTCGCATCATCAATTGCTTCACTAATGATCACTACTGAAGCAATGGTAGCTGAACTACCTAAAGACGAAGCTGCGCCAGCAATGCCTGATATGGGCGGCATGGGCGGAATGGGCGGCATGATGTAATTGCCTGCTCCTCCCTTTGCTGTTGATTTATAAAGGTTTATTTTTCATATGTAGAAACGTATGTAGAGACAATAATAGAGCCTTTTGATCTAACACGGCATTGAGACCTAAAAAAGCCATCAAGATAATACTTGGTGGCTTTTTTGCTTTTAGTGTATAGCTTTTTTGTATGCAGGTCAGAATATATTTTGTTGGGAGGATTTATGAGTAGTCGTGAAGAGTCAAAGGAAATAGCCTTCTTGCTGAAAAATGGCGATTGGGCTTTCCCTGTAAAAGTTGAAAGTGAAAAAACGGGGAATCTTTCATTTAGGTCTGCGCCCAAGGACGTAAACAAATTTGGATTCGATTGGAATAATAATGAAGTTGAAGTATCTGAAGTAGAAATGATTGATGATGTGTTGAATAAAGGAAGAAGGACACGTTGTACGTCTACTTCAACCTGATAAGGCTAACCTCAGAGGTAAGTCATCAAGAGATGTCGTAGGTTTATATATACTCCATCGTTAGGTATTTTCGTACCCACAATCTCAGGGGGGGGATGACGTAGCACGCACCTCACGCTTTAGATTGCAGCGTATCATTACAATTAATAAAAGTGTCGTTTATTTAAGTGGACTTTTAGCTATCTGGACTCAAACAATCCAATCAAATGGTATGCTATTTCGTTGTCATCAATGTTCTTTGCAATTAATAAGCATTGCTTTACATGATCAGGTTCTAAGGCTTGTAATGATGCTTCGTTGATGAATTTATCTCTTAATTGTTTATTAGCATCCTTGTATAAAACGACAGCGAGAGAATATTTAGAAGACTCATGAGGGCATAAAATAATCATGTTCTTGTGACCTACTTGTTGCCAAGTGTGGTGCACTCTCTTGGACAAACTTTTTATCATATTGCTCAATTGAATTTGGTCTTCAGGTACATACATATTTAGTATGCAACCTATTTCCGTCCACCTCGGGGTTGAGCGTTTTTCGAGTTGCTTGAATATCTCAGTGAATAATTTAGATGTTTTAGGTTTAGGCTTTTGGATTGATACACCGGCATCTTTAGCCTGATAGTAACTGTCTATAGAATCAGACATTCCGCTAATATTTATAACGTGATCTGTGGCATAATCACTAAAGTTTCCTAAAGCTAAAAACGTCGATAGGTAAAGCCCCAAATAATCTAGCTCGTCTCCCATAAGATTATATTGCTTTTGAATTATGCTTCGTCTTTCTAGATAGTGGAGTATTTGTACTGGGTGCTCCAGCAAATCAAATATTGTCTCAAAATCAGCTAAATTGGTTGAAGGGCATGATTCATATCCATCTGGTAGCCAGCCAGTATCTTCGAATAATTTCAGATTAGTTTGTAAAGTGGCAAAATCCTCTAGCGAAACTGAAACTCGAATAACTTTGTTAATTTTTGAAATGTCGATTGGTAGTTTGTCGATTAATGGGTCATTCGTATCCGGATTTTCGATTAATTCTTTAATCTTTTCAGCAAACCTAAATGACTGAACGCTAGGATCAATATAAATTTCTTTGAAGTGCTTTTTGATTCGATCCGGAGCACCTCTCAAAGCTGGCTTGGTAATATTGTGTGATTTGGCCTCTATTATTAGTGCATGAGAATCTATGAAGGTGATTAGGTCTGTCTCAAATGTTTTTCCCTCAAAATCCCATTGTATTCCGGAGATTGTATGAGATTCAGGAAACCTCGTTTTTACTATCTCTTCTATCTTTTCCTCTAGATATAACGCTCTTCTTTCATGAAGTTTGTCTTTATCATAACCTTCGATTAGATTGTCTAGACTGTTCAAGGAGAAACTAAAAAACACTTGTGGGAGTGGACAGAAGTACTCTGACTCCTTTTGGACTATAGGTCTTGTCCAGATAGGGTTATCAAGAAATATGAAACCCTGATTGTGGGTAGCAAGTTCACCGCTTTCGAGTGAAAAATGGTTTAGTATTTTTACTATAGTCTCTTGTGCAATGCTTAACTCTTGACTTAATTCTTCACAATCTATGTGATACATGTATGGAGTGAATAAGTCATAGTGAGAAAGCATGAGGAAAAATAACTGTTTGAAGGGAGTTCTATCGATAGCTAAATCCTCAAACAGCTCTTCTTTGTCATTCACTGAGAGACCTATATGGTCAGTATATAAATCTATTAGTTTTTTCTTGTCATGAGTTCTATAAAGGCTACTCAAAAATTCATATCTTTCAGTTAATTTTTGTTCACCACTACTAACTAAATGAGAGAATACTTTTATAGTGTCTGTGACTGTAAAACCAAATATATTGTTAACTTCAAAATCAAAATATGTGTAGAGCTCCGTAATTATTGTTTTAATCTGAGAGTTAAAACCCCAATTACGGACTATTTGAGTATGTCCTCTTAGCAGCTCCTGAATGTTAGATATTGCTTTTTCTTCATTAGACTGATTGAGTTTTGCTGTTCTATATCTACTTTGAGTTGAGTTTTGTTGAATTTCTTTTATTAGCTCAAAAACAACTTCAATATCCATATTCGTAGGCATTTTTGTACCTAACGAATCTTTAGGTATCGTCAGAATTAAAGCTTGTAGTAGCTCCACATGAAATTGCTCAACCCCAATAGGAGATTCTTTATTAACAACCCCATCGTCACCGACACCCTGACTTAAAGAATAAGTAGCGACAATTGATAAAGTAGTTAACGGACAGTACTCACAAAGGAATTCCTTTAGGTCATCGATTCCTTCTTTTAGCTTAACTTTACTCTCAGAAGAAATTTTTTTGATTAAAGACTCTCGTTGTTCTCGAGTCAACGAGGATAGAGGATTTTCAATGCTAGTTAAGACTGGGCCTCCATCTGATTTAACCTTAGTTGGGGAGAAGTTTTTATCTACTTTATGATTTTTGTTCTTTAACTTCTTTTTCTTCGCGTCACGTCTTGCTTTACTTTTTTTACTCATAGCATTCCTTTCGAGTATTTCCTTAAGGATATTATCGTAAATGGCTAAACCTGTTGTGTACACCTAGGTGAAATACAGTGTACACATGTGTACGGTTACATAGGATCTCCTTGGTTTTCTAGATAGTAGCTTTCATCACTGTGCGTTTCAGCTTCTTCCCAAATTAATTTTCTGGAGATAGTAATACCTAGTTACTGCCCTTTCTTTCCTTTTTCAATATTTTAAAGCAATGATTTCTTTATAAACTACAACATGCTTCTTTATGAGGTTGCAGAGTTCGCTGATTAGACAACCTAAGCAAATGTGTTTGTACCAGACACTTCTTCCATAGGTTCTGCGAACTCCCATACAGCTTTTAGCCTACTTATCCTTGCTTAAACAGTAGCCTTTTTTGTTCTCGCACAAAAGTTTCGTCATGACCTTTTCCATTTATCGCAGCTAAAAGAGAGTTACCGCATTTTTTGTAGGATGAAAGTCTCTTTGATAACTACGCTTTAGGTAACAATTTTTTATCACTTGTACTTTTCAAAGCGCTAGCGTATTGAAATCAATTTGCCATATTGTCTTATTTTGCTTGTTATGTAGCTAATGTGCGAGGTCTTTATCTTTTCTTGCGCCGTACAAGTAACATGTTAAAAACTTGTATTTGAAAGCGGTTTGTCTAACTACATAAACTCATCATGATACTTTTTCGGCCTATTGAATTAACTCTAGTTAGCCTTTAACCTGCCACGCCTGCTTCATTTTTGAAGTAGGTAACTAGTGCATTTTTTATAAGGCATTCTAACCACTATGGCACCACGTTCTTTCGCTTTTTTAAGCGAATTGAATTCATTAATTAGACCTGCAGTAAACTACACCAATGGTGTAGGCGCTATGCTGTGGTTAGCTAATATGGTGCTGTTGCTGAATGTTGCACTAGTGATTAGTGGCACCATGGCCGACGCTACAGAGTTTGTTAGTGCATTTAATGAAAGCTTGGTTTTCGAGCCTTTTTTCATTGCACTTGCTGATCACACGCTTTCACAATTTATCGTTCCCACTATCGCGTTGGTATTAGTCGGTTTATTGGTTAAAGCCACGGCTATAGCAAAGGCGCAAATAACAAAACAGCGCCGACCTATTCCTTACCTTTGCCCTACGTTTCCTCAGCCTTTTGTTCAAACGGTTGGCAGCCGAGCGCCCCCTCTTTTTAGTTAAACGTTTCCGATTTATTAGACACCATAAGTGCTGCGCTTTAAGCGTGATAACGCCACTTCTGGTGCGTTTTCCGATGCTGTAAACCCGTAGTTCCTTTCGGAACTGCTCAGTCATCGCCGTTTAACTTGTGGGTTATAGGAACTTGTTTTGTCTATTCGTAACCTTTTTACTTTGATTGTTGCTGGTGCTGGGCTTACGTTAGCCGGTTGCAGCGGTGGCGTGCTTGACCCCAAAGGGCAAGTGGGCATGGATGAGAAGAACCTTATTATTCTTTGTACCATCCTGATGCTGATTGTTGTTGTTCCCGTAATTGTTCTAACGCTTTATTTCGCATGGAAGTATCGCGCTAGTCGCGACTTTGAAATTTACACCCCGAAGTGGGCGCACTCTACAAAGATAGAAGCCGTTGTATGGTCAATTCCTATCTTAATCGTTATTTCGTTAAGCGTGATCACATGGCGCTCTACTCACGCACTCGACCCTTATTCTCCGCTAGAAGGTCAAGGAGAACACCTTACTGTTGAAGTAGTGTCGCTCAATTGGAAGTGGCTGTTTATTTACCCTGAGCAAGGCATTGCTACTGTCAATGAATTAGTGTTTCCAGCTAATAAGCCTGTGGCGTTTAAAATCACTTCCGAAAGCACTATGAATTCGTTTTTCATTCCTCAGTTGGGAAGCCAGATTTATTCTATGGCGGGAATGGAAACTAAGCTTCATCTTATTGCCGATGAGCCAGGTACGTACAAGGGCATTTCGTCAAACTACAGTGGCGCAGGCTTTACGGGCATGAAATTCAACGCTATCGCCACACCTACAGAGGGCGACTTTAACGATTGGGTCGCAAGCGTTAAGCAAGCACAAACAGCGTTAACGCCCGCTTCTTATGAGCAGCTTGCCAAGCCAAGTGAAAACCACCCGGTGACTTACTACAACGAAGTGAGTGAAGGCCTTTTTCACGACATCGTGATGAAGTACATGAAAGATCACGGCTCTATGGACTTTTATAGCAAGCCAGAAAATGCCGCTACCGGCGAACACCACACAATGCCTCAAATGCAACACCGTCATCATCAAGAGGATGCACAATAATTATGTCTTTTTTAGGTAAATTATCTATAGAGGCCGTGCCCTATCACGAGCCCATAATCATGGTGACACTTGCCGTAGTGGCACTGCTTGGTGTGGTTATAGCCATGCTCATCACCAAACACAAACAGTGGGGCACCCTGTGGTTCGACTGGATCACGTCTGTCGACCACAAGCGTCTTGGTATTATGTACATTGTGCTGGCTATGATCATGCTGCTGCGCGGCTTTGCCGACGCTATTATGATGCGCACTCAGCTTGCAATGGCAACCAATGGTGCGCCCGGCTATCTACCTCCCGAGCACTACGACCAAATCTTCACCGCCCATGGCGTTATCATGATCATCTTCATGGCGATGCCGTTTATGATTGGCTTAATGAACATCATTCTGCCACTGCAAATTGGTGCCCGCGATGTGGCGTTTCCTTTTTTAAATAATTTGAGTTTTTGGCTAACCGCAGGTGGCGCAATTCTAGTGAATGTGTCTTTAGGGTTAGGTGAATTCGCAAAAACAGGGTGGGTTGCTTATCCGCCGCTAGCCGGGTTGGAGTTTAGTCCCGGGGTTGGCGTCGACTATTACATATGGGCCCTGCAGATATCCGGGCTCGGTACGCTGCTAACCGCCGTAAACTTCTTAGTTACCGTGTTTAAAATGCGTGCGCCCGGCATGAAACTCATGCAAATGCCTATTTTCACCTGGACCTGTACTTGGGCGAATATTCTTATCGCCGCGTCGTTCCCTATTCTTACCGCTGTGTTGGCCATGCTAACGCTAGACCGCTATATGGATTTTCACTTCTTCACTAACGAAGCCGGTGGTAACTCTATGATGTATATCAACCTGTTTTGGGCATGGGGACACCCTGAAGTCTATATTCTTGTACTGCCTGCATTTGGTATTTTCTCAGAAGTTATTTCTACGTTTACCGCTAAGCGTTTGTTTGGCTACAAGTCGATGGTTTATGCATCGGGCGCCATTGCCATTCTAGGCTTTATTGTATGGCTGCATCACTTCTTTACCATGGGGTCGAGCGCCAATGTGAATGCCTTCTTTGGCATTATGACCATGGTTATTGCTATACCCACGGGGGTAAAGCTATTTAACTGGCTGTTCACTATGTATCGAGGCCGTCTTGTACTAAGCGTGCCTGTGCTATGGACGCTAGGCTTTATGGTGACCTTCACCATAGGCGGTATGACAGGCGTGCTGTTAGCTATACCTGGCGCAGACTACGTACTCCACAATAGCTTATTCCTTATTGCCCATTTTCATAACACCATTATTGGTGGCGCGGTGTTTGGTTACTTGGCTGGCTTCGCTTTTTGGTTCCCGAAAGCCATGGGCTTTAAGCTTGACGAAAAAACCGGAAAAGCAGCCTTTTGGTGCTGGCAAATTGGTTTCCTTTTGGCGTTCATGCCCCTATATGTGCTTGGCTTTTTGGGTATGACACGCCGCTTAAATCACACTGACAATCCTGACTGGAATATCTGGTTATACATTGCTGCATTTGGTGCGTTTGTTATAGCAATTGGTATTTTCTTCCAGCTACTTCAGCTGTTTGTAAGCTTCAAAAACAAAGAGAAGCTTAACGATACAACGGGCGATCCGTGGAATGGTCACACGCTAGAGTGGTCAACGGCGTCACCGCCTCAATTTTACAATTTTGCCAAGATTCCTCACATCAAAGACATTGATGCATGGACGGATATGAAGGAGCGCGGCGAGTCGTATCAACGCCCTGAAAAATACACACCTATTCATATGCCAAAAAATACTTCAGCCGGAGTTTTCATGAGCATGAGCTTTACCCTAATGGGCTTTGCGCTTATCTGGCATATTTGGTGGCTAGCCATTGCTGGTTTAGCAGCAGGAATAGGAGTATTTATTAAGCGTTGCTATACCTCGGATGTTGATTACTACGTGCAGGTAGATGAGGTTGAACGAGTTGAAGCTACGCACTTAAGTGCCAATACAGTGGGAGGTCGCTCATGAGTACTATTGCAACATCAAGCGCCGCATCAATGCCGCATGAACACGCACACGAAGAACATCATGAAAACAACACCGTGTTTGGTTTCTGGTTGTATTTAATGACCGACTGTTTGTTGTTTGCTTCTTTCTTTGCCACCTATGCCGTGCTGTTTATGAACACGGCAGGGGGCGTGTCTGGCAAAGATATTTTTGAACTCAACTTTGTAGCTGTGGAAACAGCTGCATTGCTCTTAAGCAGTATAACCTTTGGCTTTGCCATGATTTGTGCTCACCGGCAAAACAAATCAGGTGCTCTTGCTTGGCTGGCGGTGACATGGGCGCTGGGAGCGTGTTTTATCGGTATGGAAGTATATGAATTCCATCACCTTATCGAGCATGGCAACGGACCGCAGCAAAGTGCGTTTCTAACGGCGTTTTTCTCGCTAGTAGGGCTGCACGGGTTGCACGTTACAGCAGGCCTTATTTGGATGACAATTATGTTTATTGAAGTAACCCGCCGAGGTCTAGGTGAGCAAACCGTTACTCGACTTAGTTGCTTAAGTCTGTTTTGGCACTTCCTCGATATCGTATGGATATGTGTATTTACCGTAGTGTATTTAATGGGGGCAATGTAATGGCGTTACACGATGCAAAATTAGCTTCAAATACTGACGGTCACGCTTCATCGACCCACAATAGTGATGACGCACATGGCGATGTGAAGTCTTATATTATTGGCTTCATTCTATCTGTGGTACTTACCGCTATTCCGTTCACTTTAGTGATGAATGGCGACCTATCTAAAGTTACCACGATTTGGAGCGTGGTAACTTTGGGCTTGGTTCAAATTTGGGTGCACCTTAAATACTTTTTGCACCTTAACTTTGTTACTGAAGAAGGCAGAGCCAATACGTTTTCATTCTTGTTCAGTGCGCTTATTATTTTCATGGTGGTTGGGTTATCCGTTTGGATCATCTACGAATCAAACGCCATGATGATGTATTAGCAAATCTCTGTATATGCGTGGTCTATCCTGACGATCATGTCAGGCTTTTCAATGTGTTTACTTCTTCGCGGTCAGTACGTGAAGCCCTCATGTTTCGCCCTTCTACTGTGGGGCAACCTATTGGGGCTTCTCAGTACACCTTGATACGCGTCTAAATGGGCGCGTTCTAAATTTGGATTTTACCCATGACCTCTACTTATAAACGTTACCTGTCAGTCACCAAGCCCGGCATTATTATGGGCAATGCTATTTCGGTAACGGGCGGTTTCTTGCTCGCGTCCCGTGGCGATATAGATTACTGGCTATTGCTCGCAACACTCATCGGTTTATCGCTGGTGGTGGCGTCGGGTTGTGTCATTAATAACTGCATTGACCGAGATATCGACGGCAAAATGCAGCGCACGGCCAACCGGGTTACGGTAACAGGCGAGTTGCCATTGCTTACTGCGATGTTGCATGGTGCTGTGCTGGGTATTGCAGGGTTTGGCTTGTTAGCGCTTTACACCAACCTTACTGCCGTATTTTTTGCTGTTTTTGGCTACGTTATTTATGTGGGTGTTTACAGCCTGTATATGAAGCGAAACTCGGTGTATGGCACCTTCGTTGGCAGTTTGTCGGGGGCCGTTCCGCCCGTAGTCGGTTATTGCGCCGCGAGCGGTCAGTTTGATATGGCTGCGGCTATTTTGCTGGGTATGTTCAGCATTTGGCAAATGCCCCATTCTTATGCCATCGCTATCTTTAGATATAACGACTATAAGGCGGCTGGAATTCCAGTATTGCCTGTATCGCAAGGTATTGCGAAAGCAAAACGCCATATCGTCCTTCATATTGCGTTATTTGCTTTAGTAGTAATGCTGCTTCCACTTAACGGTTATACAGGTATTGGCTTTTTAACAGTAGCTTTCGCAACAAGCCTTTGGTGGCTGTTGATGGCGCTGCGCGGATACAGACCCGACATCAACGTAGAAGGCTGGGCAAAACGTGTTTTTGGTTTCTCCATTGTGAATATAACGCTGTTATCCGTCGCTATGTCACTGGACTATCATACGTCAGTAACGAGTCTGTTTGCGCTCTCGTTCTAATTGACGTGTTTCGACTCACTCAACGAGGTTGGCTTGAAAGCTTTCAATGCAGTGTGCGTATAGCAACGCATTCACTTTGAGCAATCAGGCCTGACCGAGTGCTTTTTGCCCTCTGTACAAGCGAATAATGGTGAAGCTATTAACTGCCAGTAGCGTAGCTTCAAGCAGGGTGCCGCCAATAGAGCCGACAATAATATTGTTGGTTAGCCAACATATAGCGCCGCACAAAAACGCTAAACGCATGCGTATTCCCGACAAACAAAATAAGGCATAAGTGCCTATGCACGTGCCCAAAATAGGGAATAAATCGTACCAAACTTCGGCCAAATACAGCCCTGCTGCTAGCGATATCAATATAAACAGGTAGGCGACACTGCGGGAGCGGGTTTTAATTGAAATGCCTGTTCTTACCACTGCAAGCAAGGCACTTAAGCATGCGGTTACGGCACCAAGTAGCGCAAAATGCAGGGCGTGATTTAAATTCATCACCACCATCATTATTCGCAGGTGCTGATCATCACGCTGATAAAAGCACAAAATGCCAAGCGCAAAACTCAACATTCCTATCGCTTGGGCCAAGTCGAATTCTGGTAACAAAAGGGAAGGCTCGTAAATGAATGATAAAGGTTAACGATACGCAGTTTTTAAACAGCAGAGTAGCCTTTACATCGCTTTTTTAACCCAACACATCACATTGACTAATGGCAGGCGGGTTGTTCACTAGGGTATACTTAGCGTGCACGATATTATTCTTAAACCCCCGAGACAAATTAGGTCCTTTCCATGGCAACGGCATCCGCACTTCACATTTTGGTTAAAAACAGAGAAAGAAGCGCTTTCTATTTTAGAGCAGCTTAAAAAGGGTAAGGATTTTGCGACGTTAGCAAAGCGTCATTCTAAATGCCCGTCGGGCAAGCGTGGCGGCGATCTTGGTGAATTCCGTAGAGGCCAAATGGTAAAAGCCTTCGACGATGTGGTGTTCAAAAAAAGATGTGCTCAAAGTACACGGGCCGGTGAAGACCCGTTTCGGCTACCACCTTATTAAAACGCTTTATCGTAGTAATTAAAACCAGAGCCTTTTAAAACCAAAGCCGCTAGAGCCGAAGTAAGCCCGATCCATTCAACAAGCGTTTAACGTATGTCTTTGCTAATTACTTTGTTAATTGCCCGGCTCCCACTTTTCACCGCATACTGAATTTTTGGTAAATATGACGTACGGGCTGTTGGTGTCGTGCAGTGAATTGCGTAGCGCTGCGCCGTGATCTACCGTAATAAAAGCTGTGTCAGAGGCCTTACCTTGTTCATCCAGCATAAAGTAGTCGCTGGAGTAGCTTGTTAGCATCATGCGATTGTCGTAACCCATATCGCTTAAGCGAACCCGGGTAATGGCTTTAAATTTAGCGTCGGGGTTAGAAAGGCCTACGATTTTCTTAAAAAAGTAGCCTTTATCAGACTGCAGCTGGGAAAAACCGTTTAAGGTGTTTATCAGGGTTTTTAAATCTATTGCTTCGCGCTGCAGCATGAAGTCGTGCTGGATGGCATTGCCATCTTTTCTAAGGCTGTCTTTCGAAGGTGCTTTACCAGCAGTATAGGCCTGCTCTGCTTCCATTGAAGAAAGGTGCGCTTGCCCTTCCTCTGTATAGTGAATCAGTGCGCTCGTATTCATGTTTACGTAATAGTCGCTGATCCCCGCAGGTACCACTTCAAATAGCATAACATCTGGGGTTACGGCGCCTCGCTCTTCGGGCGTTTGAGGGCCTTTAGCCACGCACTTGTCAGAAATGAAATAATAATATTGGCCAGCTTCAATGGCGAAAGCTGTATTAGATAGCACCGCGCAGGTTGCCAGAAATAGTAGCCTGGAAGTGAGCTGCTTAATTGCCGTTAAAGTACTGCCTATTTGCATATCAAAGACGCCTTATTGTTTGATGCATTTATCTATCATACCAATGCATGCAGACTGATATAAGGCGTCATTGTAAGGGGGAGTGGGTAAAAGCGCGAGTTAAGCTTTAGAACGCGCTTTGTGTTTAGTTTGTAGCTCAATAATGCCAAGTAAGAACTTATGAGCCAAACCCACAGTTAACGGGGGCGAAGAACAATAGTGTCGCTAGAGTAGTCTGTAGATATCTGTAAATTGTCGGCAAGGGCGGCAATAAGCGCGTCTACATCATTGGTGTTGAATAGCCCTGCTACTTGCATGTTAGCAAGCGCAGCATCACCTAAAACAACCGTTTTATCCGTATATCGGCTTACTTCTTCAATCACGTCAATTAATGGCTCGCCGCGAAATACAATCTTGCCTTCACGCCAGCTTAAATCATTCGCGATATCTTCATCTGACACGCTCTCAACGGTGCTGTTAGGTAAAGATAAAAGCGATTTTTCACCTTGAACTAACGTCAATGGACGTGCCTGCGGCTTAATAATAGGGTTAACAATGCTTTCGCCATTCGCTTTGTTAAGTGTATAGCTGGCGACTTCTACCACGCCTTCGGTAACTACCAGTTCAAGGTCGCCGCGATGATACTGCACGTTAAATGCGGTTCCAACGGCTTGAATGGCTTTACCTGCCGCAAGTACATTGAGCGGGCGAGACTTGTCTTTTGCTACGTCGATATGAAGCTCACCTTTAACAAGCTGAATAACCCGCGAGGTATCGGTAAAGGCAATATTCACTTGTGAATTGGTATTTAGCCAAAGCGTACTACCATCTTCTAGACTGATACTTTTGTGCTCTCCCGCTTTAGTCGACGCTTGTAACGAGTAGCTCGCAACTTGAGAGATAGGTGCTGTCTGGCTAGAGAGAGAAAATAAATTAAGGCCTTGGTAGCTTAAAAAGCCCACCATTAAAAGCGAGGCAGCTATAGCCAACGGCCGCTTCCAGGTCACGGCGCTATCTGCCTTTTGTTTGGCACCAGGCTCAGGTGTATGAGGGACAATATCAGCCAGTTCATTAAGCACCGACATTTTGTCCCACAAGGCGACCATCTCTAAAAAGGTGTCTCGATGTAAAGGCGTAGCAAGCCAAACTTTTAATGCTTGTGCTTCACTTTCATCAAGCCCTTCATCGAGTTTAACAAGCCATTCGCTGGCGGTATCAAGCACACGCTCTTCGCTGTTGAATTGAACAACGTTGCTGTTAGTGTTTGACTTGTCAGTGTTTGTTTCAGTCGTCGAACTATTCATGGGCGTCTCTCTTTACTTCCGCCGTGCTGTATTGCCCACCCTTTTGATAAGCATTCGGCCGTGTGTGCGACGCGGTTTGTCGTCGCATAAACAAGGTGCATCTTTTAATCCCTTCAGCAATATGCTTTTCCACGGTTTTTTCGCTTATCTCTAATTCTTGGGCAATCTCTTTAAGAGAGTAGCCATACACTTTCTTTAATACAAATGCGCGCCTACATTGTTTGGGAAGGGCGCGCACAGCATCACAAAACAACTTAAATTCTTGTTGGGTAGCATTGTTGTGGAACGTTTCGTCTTCAACACCACTTATGGCACTTTCCAGCGCTGCCACGATTTCTATACTGTCGTCTACCATGCGTGTTTCAGCACGCTTTAGGTGATCGTAAGCCAAGTTCTTTGCCGTTTTGAATAAAAACGACTTGGGCTCTTTAATATGCTCAGTCGTTTTCGCCTGACACAAGCGCACATACGTATCTTGTAGTATGTCGTCGATTTCTTTAGGCGGCACAAGACGCGATAGCATTTTGGCCATCGAGCCGCGCGCCGACATATAGGCATTATGTATGGCTGTTTCTATGGGCATATTGTTATTTTTTATCGTTGTTACTTAATAAGACGACAGCCACACTATTATCCCCCAGTATTTTCGACATTATCGCTAAAAAATTAAATTTGTTAATAGGTTGTATATAATGCGTGGCTGGTTTACAACAACAGCATTCAACAGAGAGTAGAATGACGCAGGCGCGTCAAAAACTCCCCCAAAATCATAATAACAATAGCGTAAGAACAAATATGCCTGTGGCTAATAACCCAAACAACTCATTAATCATGCTACCTTTTAAGCCCAAGGCTTTAACGGTGGCGCTTTGTATGGTGTCGTTGGGTATAAGCTATTCAAGTAGTGCGCAGTCAGTACTGCCCCATCAACAAGATGAGGTGATTGCTCAGAACACGTCACCGCTACCGGCAGTAGATTTCACTATTCCTGCTCAAAGCGCAGACGAAGCGATTATCGCCTTTGCCAATCAAGCGAACCTAACCGTTGTATTCCCGTTTAATAAAGTAAGGCATATTTCCGCTAATGAAGTAAGTGGTAACTATACGCCTAAGGCTGCTATTGAAAAGCTTTTGTTGGGAACAGGTCTTAGTGCTGAAATAATAGATAGCTCCCGTATTAAGATAGTGTCTACTGGTGATAAAGATAAGAACCGTCACTTGCTCGGCCGCCTTTTAGGCGCCATTACTGCACAAGACGATAGCTTGGTAACCGTCCCTGATGAACAAGGCAGTTACGATATTGAATACATAGAAGTGAGGGGGTTGCGCGCGCGGGTCGCGCAGTCGGTTGGCATTAAACGCAATGCAAACGTTATTATTGACACCATTCAGTCTGTAGATATGGGCAAGTTTCCCGATCAAAACTTGGCTGAGGCGCTGCAGCGAATTTCCGGGGTGTCTATTGACCGTGCAGAAGGCGAAGGACAGTTAGTCACAGTAAGAGGCTTTGGGCCTGAATTCAACCGGGTTCTGCTAAACGGTAGGCCCATGGCAACCGATAAGCTTGGGCGTGAGTTCAGCTTTGACACACTGGCCTCTGAAATCGTAAGCAGTGTAACCGTACACAAGCAAAGCCAAGCGACTATGCAATCAGGCGGCATTGGCGCAACGATTGATGTTCAAACGGCAAAACCCCTGTCGTTTAAAGGGATGCGGGCGGCAGGTAATGTCAAAATGCAGTACGATACTAATTCGCAACAATATGCGCCCAATGCCTCAGCCATGTTCAGCAACACCTATTTAAATAACTCGTTTGGCATTCTAGCCTCTTTGACTCAGCATAAGCGCCAAGCGCGCTTAGAAGAAGCACAAATCGATGGCTGGTTGGTAAATACTAACGTACCTGAAAGTGAACTCTATGAAGACGTTCCTACGTTATACGTTCCCAGAAATTATGATCAAAGAGTGCGCTTCGACGATAGAACTCGAACGGGCGCTGCACTCGTTCTACAATATCGGCCTACCAACAAGCTAGAGCTTACCGCCGATTATCTGGGGTCGACATTCGACGTAGAGACGTCAGCAACCTCAATGGGTCATTGGTTTACTTCAAGTAACTTAGAAGGTGTTACGGTTGATGAAAACGGCACAGCGGTGTCTTTTTCCCAAAATAGCGGGCATGCCACCGACTTTCACGCTCGCACTTTTAACCGTTCATCGACCCTAAAAAGTTTCGGTTTTGCAGCAAACTATATCCCAAGCGATAGCGTAATTGTCGATGCTGATTTGTCTTACTCAATGGCTAACGTCGATGACAATAACGGAGAGGGCAATTCGCTCTCGCTTATCGGCTATTTAAACCGCTCTTCCTTCGACCATACTCAACAAAATATTCTGCCCGCTATATCGGGCTTTGAACAAGCCAACCCTCGTCAAGTTAACGCTGTGGGTGAGCCGGTGGGTGTATCCCACTACTTAGACCCAGCTAACGGCCGTTCCCACGTGATGCTGCGCCGAGGATGGAGTATTGATGATGATATAGGCCAAGCAAAAATCAATGTAAGCGTGCTTGGTGATAATAACTGGTTCAGTAAAATTGACGTTGGCGCTGCGTTAACTCAGCGAGAAAAAGCCAATGAAAGAAGAGATAACGAAGCTGATGCGAGGCACTGCAGTTTTTGTGGCTACTTCGATTCACCGGATATTCCAGATAGCTTTCAAACCCTATTTGATGCAGGCGACGACTTTCTCGGGTCGGTAAGTGGGCATGAAAATATTCCTCATCAGTGGCTGCGGCACGATGGCGATACGCTGTTTCATTATCTGGAGAACGCTGGGAATGTCAGTTTAGCCGCTGAAACACGAGGCAGTTCTTTCGCGGTTAAAGAAACGGTGTATGCGGGTTATATTCAAGCCGCCATTGAAAAGGATTATGCGCCTTGGTTTATTGATGTGCATGCAGGGCTTCGCGCTGAATATACCGACGTCGCGGTTAGTGGTGTTGACGAGCAGCTATCTGCGTTGGTTATTTTAGATCAAACCGAGCTGGGGCAAGAGTTTGGTGCGTCAGTAAGTATTGATGAAACATCAAGTTATACCAACTTTTTGCCGAGTGTAAGCGTTAAGGCCAGTTGGTTAGATAGCTGGGTATTTCGCGGAGCATATAATCACAGTATTACTCGCCCAACGTTAGAGCAAATGGCGCCAGGTGTTACCTATACCACTACGCGACAAGGGGGAGACTTGCGAGCCCGTATAGGCAATGCACAGCTATTGCCCTTTGAAGCAAAAAACATTGATGTGGCCATTGAGCACTACTACCAGGAAAATAGCTATCTATCGGCGGGGTATTTTAGGAAAACGGTAGATAATTTTATTGTTAATGAGAGCAGTACACAAACCTTTAATAACGTGACCGACCCTAGTACAGGCGCAGATCCAAACGCGGCTGACGATGCTGATGCGTTAGCGCAATTTTCCGTAATATCTCCTCGCAACGGCGAATCGGCAACGGTTGAAGGCGTCGAGATTGCAATGCAGCATTTGTTTGGCGAGTCAGGGTGGGGAATACAGGCCAATGCGAGCTTTGTAGACAGTAACGCAGAGTTGGATACCGCCAACATTCGTTCAACCTTTGCGCTTACTGGGCTATCTGGCGCGAAAAATATGGTGCTGTTTTACGAGAAGGACGCGCTGCAGTGGCGTGTGGCTTGGAACCAGCGAGAGGGATTTTTACAGTCGCTTAATCAAACGCAGAGCACCGAGCCCACCTTTGTGAGTCCTTACGAGCAATGGGATATGAGCCTTTCATACCAGTTCAGCCCGAAGGTCGCGGTATTTTTTGAAGGCATAAATATTACCAACGAAACCGTGCATAAACGTGGCAGATTCAGTAACCACCTTTTACTAGTGCAAGATGCTGGAGCCCGCTATGCGTTAGGCGTTAACATTACTTACTGAGTGTATCTTGCATGCGACGCTAACAGCGCTTGGCGTCTTAGCTTTTCGGTGAAGCCTTTTCTAACGCTTCTATTTCTTTCCACAGTTGCTCAGATTGGGCAGTAAGCAAAGAATAGGTTTTTATGTCACCGTTTCGCTGGGCATGCATGGCTTTCTCAAGCAAGGCGTCATACTGCTTGCGCATCTTCTTTGATGGGTTGCTTTTAAATAGTCCAAACATCTTCATAATCCTAGAAAAAAGTGCTGAAACGCGCCCTGAAAGAAAGGGGGCTAAGTAGGTGCGCTTAAAACGATTGTTAGCGACATAACGTTGAGACAGATGCTTTCGATCATCTTTTTTCGTGAACAAACTTTCATGTTTAACAGGTTCAAACAGACAAAGGTTGATGCGAATGCTGCTACTAATAAGGCTTCAGTAGCAGCCTTTGGCCTTAAATAAGTGAAGCTACGGGTTAAAAAATAACACTGGCATTTGCGGTTAATCTGCTTTTTTTCACATCAATAGAGCTCGAAATATCGTTGGGTAAACACCCACTATGTAGCAGGTTGGCGGGGTACAATACGGCGCGATTGTATTTAGGCGCAATGCGGCCAATTTGAGTAAACATGGCGGAATCACCATTGATGTAGGCTTTAGGCGGCAGCCCGACGGTGGTGGCCTGGCGTTTTAAGGTTTTGAAATAACCTTCGTGCTGGGCTGCATCAACGCGTTCTAAGCCGGTTTCAATATGCCGGTAAAATGCGGTGCCGCCCAAGGGGTCGCTGAAAAGATAGTGCACCAATGCCCACTCGTTATCCTTTTGCGTATCAATGTGCGGAATACATTGAATGGGCGATAGAGTTTTTGGGTCTTGATTAGCAATAGAGAGTTGTACTAACGCTATCTGTGGCGGCTTTTCTACCCCAACATCCTGCATATCATTATGCGAAACAAGCTGGCTGAAAAGTGCGGGTAACGAGGTGTTTAGGTGTGCTTCATACCCCACAGGTGCGTGACTTCTCACGCCAGGGTAAAAATCGCCTTCTCGTTTTATGAATTGATGATGACTGGCTATGGTCTCAACCAAGCCATGCGGGTCTGGGATAAAATCATCAATTACAACAACGGGGGTGGCGCTCTCGCCAACCCTTATTAATTCGTAGTTTGAAACCATGCGTCTGCGTTTTTATTCGCCTTGTTCTTTTTGTCGATAAGGGCATAGATTTGTGCGTTTGACGCTACCATCGTGTAAATGCTTTGCAACATGTTTCGTGCATGTAAATCGGCAATCGCGTCAGCGCTAAGCGCGGCTAGCTTGTCTTCGTCAATGGTATATAACCCTGTTATAGACGTTTTGCTTTCGTTTTCAAAGGTAATATCCAAGGTAAACGGTGTAATAAGGTTATGCTGTTGCAGCGCGGCAATAAAACGCTGATTTTGCGTTTCACCGTCAAGAAGCTGAGCAAGGATCTGCTGCTTCTCTAACAGGTAGCTGCTAGGCTCTCCTGTGTTATCAAAGAGCGGCGTTCCTTTTTCTTCGCTTACTGAGGCATTATCCATATCAATGCACAGCACCCGGTTACTGCTGTCAGCGCTTTGCGCTTCCGTTCCTACATAAAAAGGCAAGCGTTCAAACTGTGCCGGAATATAAACCGCATCCCATTCACCTTGCTGCCAAAATAGGTTTTCCTTTTCTTCAAACCCTAGCAAGGCAGATAAGCCAAATTGTCCAGAATCGTCAAACTTGGTGATCACCACGGGGTAATGTACCACAAGCTTGTTAAGTTCAGAGACCACCACAGGAACAAGGTGCTGATTGGCTCCTAGGGATAATGCGTCGTCGGTCACTTTAAGGCCTGCATGCAGCTTGTTGTTAATGGCAACCATGTTTGTCATACGCCAGTCCTTTTTATTGTTTTACTGTTAAACGGCCTGCAGGCCGAATTGGTGAATTTTATTGATAAGCTCGCGATGCTTAGGCAGTTTCTCCACCGCCATGCTGCGTGCTTTCCTGTTCTGCATCAACTGTTGCTTGGCAAAGTCGGCGTTCACCCATTGCTGATGCGTACCTAGTTGAGAGGTAAAGCCCATACCGTACAGCACATACTGATAGCTTGCCGCGGGAAATACCTCATTATTGCTGGTGAAGTCTTTGTCACTGGGCGGGTGGTATTGCCACAACGCCAGTAATTCTTTTAATGAGTCCGGAATGGTGTGACTATCGCGATTGTCTCGCCAAAATGCACTGTCTTCTCGCTTGCTTAACATGTAGTGCAGTTTTAAAAAGTCGACAATTCGCTGCCAACGGTACGAAAAAGTATCGTTGAATCGCTTCGCCACAATAGCCATCACAGCGCGATTTGCAGGCAATTGTTCGGCAATCATTGAGGCAGACAGTTCAACCAGTACTAAGGCAGAGGCTTCTAAAGGCTCTAAAAAACCCGCCGCAAGGCCAACGGCTACGCAGTTGTTCTGCCAAAAGCGCTGTCTGTGTCCACTTTGAATGGTGATATCTTTTACATTTATATCGTCGATACCATTTAAAGAACTGGTTTGGCGAACGTATGTGTCTAGGCGAGCATAGGCGTCATCTTTACTTTGGTGCCTGCTGGAATAAACGTGACCTACGCCACGGCGCGACTGCAAACCAATATCCCAAATCCAACCGGCGTCTTGTGCGGTGGAAATAGTGTGTGAGGCAATAGGACTTTGTGGCGTGTCGTAAGGTACGTGTACTGCCAACGCGCGGTCGATAAAAAGTACATCGTCACAGGGAATAAACGGCACCTTGTAGTGTTCGCCAAGCAGCATAGATTTGAAGCCGGTACAGTCAACATAAAGGTCGCCTTCTACTGTCACCCCTTGCTCGGTATGAAGGGCTTTAATATCGCCGTTATCAAAGCTTTCGACGCGGTTAACATCGGCCAGCACATGGTGTACACCTAGTTTTTCAGTGCAGTGTTTGGTTAAAAAGGCGGTAAACTTTCCTGCATCTAAGTGATAAGCATAGTTTGCGGTGCCTGCAAACTCTGCGTGGCGTATGCTTTTAGGTGCGCAGCCTGCTTCACATATAGCTTCTTGTACACACACTGCATGGGAAAAAGATTCGTTTAATTCTGGTGCTACCGTCTGCCAGTAAGGGCCTAAATTGGTTTGCGAAAACCCTTGGGGCAGCATAAGAGGGTGGTAGTAAAAATCGCTCTCTTCACCAGTGGTCCATTTAGCGAACTTTGCGCCTTGCTTGAATGTGGCGTCACACTCTTTGATGAATGTAGTTTCGCTAATACCCAATGCAATTAGTGTTGAGCGCATGGTAGGCCAAGTGCCTTCACCCACGCCAATAATAGGCACATTGGGGCTTTCTACTAAGGTTACTTTAATGTCTTTGCGGGTAGCGCACTGATGCTGCGCTGCAATACGACCAGCCGTAAGCCACCCTGCGCTGCCGCCACCGACTACTACAATGTGCGTTATGGGAGTTGCTGTTGTCATACTGTGTTCCTGAATAAAAACTGTGGCTACCAAAGGGTAGCCACGAATGTGGGGCCAACAAATGCCGGCCCCAATTACGCGAAACTAAAAGTTTCCGCGCACACCGAAGGCCCAACGTCTGCCGCTGTCTTCAACCAACAGCAAGTGATTAGAGAAGCGACCGCGTTTATGCACAAATTCTTCTGTAAGGTTAATACCTTCAAAGAAAATTTCTACATTGTCTGTCACGCTGTAGCTACCGCTAATGTCAAGCTGTTGATAAGACTCAACAATGGTTGGGCCGTCACCCTGCCCTTGTGTCAACGACTGAACAAACTCGTCACGCCAGTTATAGGCAAGACGAATTTGATAGTCGTCAGTTTCATAAAATGCCACCAAGTTGTAAGAATCACTTAAACCGGTTAGCGCAAATACTTGGTTAATATCGAACGGGTCTAGCTCGGCGTCACTGTCAACAATGGTACCGTTAGCCAGTACACCAAAGCCGTTATCAAAGGTGTGTTGAAGCGCAAGTTCGAAGCCATCTACCGTGGCGTCTTCACCGTTATTGGGTAGCGTATTGGTAAACACCGCCACGTCGTCACCCGCATCTGGTGCGCTTGCGTTCGCTCCTGTAGACGGGTCTGTTAGCAGACTGCCGTCAGCAAGCTCGAAGGTTTTGTCTTCTTGGCTATTAACAATAAAGTTTGATACGAGCTTTCTGAAGTAACCAATTGACGCATAGCTTGCTTCGTCGTAGTAATACTCAAGCGACAAGTCTAAGTTATCTGACTTAAACGGCTCTAGCGCAGGATTACCACTGGTTGAGGTTAAGTCGCCACCTTGACGGGTAGTCGTAATTACCGTTACCGGCGACATGCTGTTTAGCGTGGGGCGGGTAATGGTTGAACTTGCCGCAAAGCGCGCAATTAGGTCGTCGGTAATTTCCAAGCGTACGCTAAAGTTAGGCAACAAAACATCGTAATCAGACTCAGTGGCAATGCTTTGGGCATCACCAAAGCCCGCGAGCATTTCGGTTTGATCTAGAATAGTTAAGCCTGTTATTGGGGCTTGCGTTCCGTTAACCGTGACGTCGGTTGATTCATAGCGCACGCCTGCAGTTGCGCTTAAGAACATGTCGGCTACTTCACCTTCGAAATCGAACTCAAGGTACGTTGAGATAATATCTTCTTCTACTTCAAAGCTATTATTACGGCGTACCGCATCAAAACTAATAGCTTCGCCGTTTACGCTTTGGTAGTAAGATTCTAAAAACGCAAAGTTGGCTTCGCCATCATGGGCAAGCCAAGAGGTTGGCATACGGCCGCTTCCGCTTACGTCAGAAAGGAAGTCGCTACCCGCGTCAAAAACGTATTGGCTACCTGCTGGTATTTCCGGTAAATCTGGATAACCACAATAAGTACAGTGTATGCCTACACCTTCATTGTCCCAACGGGTAAGTGATTTGGTTTCGGTGCTGTATTGTGCACCAAAGCGAATTTCGGTTAAGCCGCTGCCGTCGGTTACGTACTCACCGTCAAATCGCAGTTGGCTCACTTCGTCTTCTACTGCCCATCCGCGGCGCAGCATTACATGGGCACGGCTGTTAGCTTCATCAAGATGATTGCTTACGCCGTCGGGGGTTAGCGCACCGTTGTAGGTAGGGAAGCCGTCAGGACCTGTAACAATAGCGCCATCCAACTCCTGTTGGCCGCTATAAATATCGGCATCTGGCGAGGCAAACATGCTAGCAACAGGCAGGATATTGTCGTCGACTTGGAAGCGTACGCGGTTGGCATAGCCAATAAGTGATAGCTGATCGCCGCCACCGTTATTGGCTTCGCGTTCGGCTTCTGAATGACTTAAATCGAACGATAGGTTTAAGTTATCTGAGTACTGATAATCAAAGTTCAGACCGATGGCATAAGTATCAGTTAAACGATCGAACGTTTTGGCGTGCATATCTGTCGCCAAACCCACCTCTTGATACAAGTCGATAATGGTGCCGTTTGCATCAACTGTCGGACTGCGGCGATTGCCGTTTTCGTCAAATAAGCTACCGTCATCACCCACCCCTTGAATGTTAGGTGCGGTAAACCAATGGCCGTATGACGTCGCTTCTGACTCTACGTCAAAATCGGAATACAGGGCATCTGCTGTAACCACAAGCTTATCGTTAGGGGCGTATTGGAATACTAAGTTGGCGTTAGTACGGGTGCGCTCTTCAAAGGTGACTTTGTGATCGTAGTTGCGCGGTGAAAATACATTGCCTGTCCAAGCTTCGCCTGACTGTGTAACGGGGTTTGGTACGCCGACGTTTTCTAACCAGCCGTCCATTTGTGCCTGATTTAAGCGAGTTTCACGTTCTTGGTGTGAGACGGCAAGCAATACACCGAAGGTATCATCGTTAAAAGTATTGCTGATAAGGCCAGAGAATTGGGGCGTGGTTTCTTCGCTATTTTCGTCGTACACGCCTTTTACCGAACCCGCCATTTTAAAACCGTTTAACGCAAATGGGCGTGCGGTATTAATATTTATAGTAGAGCCTACACCACCAGACTGCATTGTGGCCGTTGACGTTTTATGCACATCAAGGCTACTTACTAACTCAGAAGCAATCGTGTCGAAGCTAAAAGCGCGAGAGTCGTTTTCTGACGCCATTTGACGGCCATTCACCAATACCGTATTAAATTGGGGGCCAAAGCCGCGCACGGTAATTAGCTGACCTTCACCGCCTGAACGGTCGATAGAGACGCCGGTAATACGCTGTAGTGATTCAGCTAAGTTGGTATCAGGGAAGTCACCGATATCTTCGGCACTTATGGCATCAACTACGCCGGCAGAGCTGCGTTTAACATCCATTGATTTTGCAACCGATGAACGGATACCACTTACCTCAATCACTTCTACGTCGTTATTGGGTTGCGCGTTTTGGGCAAATGCACTATTAGCAGAAATAGCAGACGCTAAAACTGCTGCCACTGAGCATGCAAGCTTGGTTTTCCTATACATGATGGTGTGTGTCCTAATGGTTAATTTTAGTGTGCTTTGTGGTGTGCACCCCACAAGGCATTATTTCGCAGCATGTCGCTGTTAATTCATCAAGACGACGCAATATGTAAAATCCCCCAAATTTATTTAACATTTTTTTAAATTAATAAATTAATAAATTAAAGGTACTCACGTGGCGTTGTTTTTTAACCGGAGACAGACACTTCTTACCTTTACGGTTGCTTAAATTATGCACAAATAAAATAATATTCATAAGGTGAATGTATGATTGTTTGCCTCATTTATCTTCTGTATGCCATTTTTATATAAATATTAGTTATGACTCGTAAGTAAAAGATACTAGTGGTGTATGCCCTTATAGCGTAGCTTTGCGTTGCTCTAGCTTGAAAAATAAGCGAAACAAGCGGTGCTATTTAAGGTGAAATAAAAGCAGACACTGACTGAACTGCTTTTAATTTCGCTAGGGAATGCTAGGCATAAGTGAATAAAATGGCTTAGTCGTGTTTAAAGGGTGTCATTCTCAGATAGCCGGAATGTGAGGAGAAGCGTGTGAAAATCATAATTTTAAATGAGTCAAAAGCGCCAGATCCGCTAAATAATGTGGAGAAGCGATGCGCAGCTACACCAAGCAGCGCACAACGCCTGGTGAAAAAGGGAGCAACACTACTGCTTGAAGCAGGAGCGGGGTTGCACTCAGGTTATTCAGATAAAGAATATGAAGAGGTTGGTGTAACTATTATTGATGATGTGAATGTGGCGTTATCAACCGTAGATATGCTGGTCGCTGTGAATAAACCCTCTGATACGCAGTTAGCGTTGATGAAAAAAGGGGCCATTGTGGTAGGCCATCTTGACCCTTTCTTTCAGCAACCGCTGATAGAGTCTATTGCAGAGAAGGGATTAACCGCTATTTCTGTAGAGATGATCCCCCGTTCTTCACGTGCTCAAAAAATGGATGCATTAAGTTCTCAAGCAAGCCTTGCTGGCTACGTGATGGTTATGCAGGCGGCAAATAAATTGCCGTCGATATTACCCATGATGATGACACCGTCAGGAACAATAAAGCCGGCGAAAGTATTTATTATTGGCGCTGGTGTGGCAGGCCTTCAGGCGATTGCAACCGCCAAGCGTCTGGGTGCAAATGTACTTGCTTACGACACCCGCGCGGTCGTGGCAGAGCAAGTTGAGTCGTTGGGCGGCAAGTTCTTGAACATCGATATTGGCGAAACCGGCCAAACCAAAGACGGTTACGCGAAAGAACTGACCGACGAACAAAAGGCGAAGCAGCAGGAAGCTCAGCGTGACGCTATTGCCGATTCAGACATTGTTATTACAACTGCCCAACTCTTTGGCCGCAAGCCGCCCGTTCTCATCGCCAAAGAAACGTTAGCCTTAATGAAACCAGGCAGTGTGGTGGTTGATATGGCGGCGACGTCAGGTGGAAACGTAGAAGGTTCTGTGGCAGGCGACACTGTTGAGATTAATGGTGTAACGGTCATTGGCAATGGTTACTGGAGTCAGTACGTAGCGAAAGCCGCAACCGATATGTATGCCAACAATATTTATAACCTGATTGACGAATTCTTTGACGATGAAACCAAAACCTTTGGTTTAAATTTAGAAGACGACATTCTTGCAGGCTGTGTGATAGCTCACGACGGCAATATTACCAACGATATGCTCAACAATGCATACAAAGGAGCCTAATCATGGAAATCATTTACCTACTTTTCATTGTGCTTTTGGCAGCGTTTTTGGGTTTTGAGTTAATTCGAAAAGTGCCTGCAACGCTGCATACGCCCTTGATGTCAGGCTCTAATGCCATTTCTGGTATCACGCTGGTTGGCGCATTAGCCGCGTCGGGTAGCGATAATAACTTGCTCACTACCATATTGGGCACGGCAGCTGTGGCGCTGGCGAGCATAAACGTGGTGGGTGGCTATCTTGTGACCGACCGCATGCTTGGCATGTTTAAGAAAAAACAAAAATAAGGAGTACGCAAGTGAATGATATCGTAACCGTAATAAATCTTGCGTATGTCGTGGCAGCGGCACTATTCATACTGGGCCTTAAATTACTTAGCCATCCTGATACGGCGAAAAAAGGTAACTTTATATCGGCTATTGGTATGCTGGTAGCCGTGGTTGTCACCCTGCTCGACCAGCAAATCATAAGTTATCACTTTATCCTTTTAGGCTTTGTTATTGGTGGTGCATTTGGTGCGTGGAAAGCCAAGACCGTTGAAATGACGGCGATGCCCGAAATGGTCTCGCTATTTAACGGCTTTGGTGGTGCAGCGTCATTACTTCTGGGTTGGGCGACGTTAGCAGGCATGAGTCTGATCACCCTTAAAACCGAAAGCGCGTTTACCTTTATTACCTTGTTTTTCACTATTTTAGTGGGGGGCGTTACCTTCTCTGGCTCGGTTGTGGCGTGGGGTAAACTGTCGGGCAAAATGAGCTCAAAAGCGGTGATTTTCACCGGACTTCGTGAACTTAGCATTTTGCACTTAATTGGCATGGTGGTTATTGGCTACTTCTTTACCACCGACCCAAGTAACCCAATATGGATTTACTGTGCGATTGCGCTGTCTTTAAGCTTCGGCTTGTGGGCTACTATCTCCATTGGCGGGGCAGACATGCCGGTGGTTATTGCGTTACTAAATAGCTATTCGGGTGTAGCGGCGTGTGCTGCAGGTCTTGCTACAGGCAATACCATACTTATCGTTACCGGCTTATTGGTAGGGGCTTCAGGGCTTATTCTTACCAACATTATGTGTAAAGCGATGAACCGCTCCTTGATGAACGTCCTGCTATCTGGTTTTGCTAAGCCAGTGGAGGCGGGTGAAAAGATTGAAGGTGAAATTAAGGTACTGGCTGCACAAGATGCCTTCTACGTATTGGAAGCAGCGCAAGCGGTGCTGGTTGTACCGGGTTACGGTATGGCCGTTGCGCAAGCGCAGCATGCTGTGCGCGAACTTCAATCGTTGCTAGAAGAAAACGGCTGTACGGTTGATTATGCTATTCACGCGGTAGCAGGGCGTATGCCTGGGCACATGAACGTGTTGCTTGCCGAAGCCGACGTTCCTTACGATCAGCTATACGAAATGGACGATGTTAACCCGCGCATGGAAAACTACGATGTGGTCATTGTTATTGGCGCTAACGACGTTGTTAACCCTGCCGCGAAGGAAATGAAAGGCAGCCCCATTTATGGAATGCCGGTGATTGAGGCATACCGTGCTAAGACCGTTTTTGTATTAAAACGCTCTGCGAATGCCGGATTTGCTGGTGTAGATAACCCGCTGTTTTTCAAAGACAACACGCGCATGGTATTAGGTGATGCAAAAGACACGATCAACAGTATTATCCGGGAATTTGGAGATGATTAAGGGGGCAAATTTGCCTGGCACCGTAATGTGAACATCCGTCTTTTAAGGCCAGTACCTAATGCTGGCCTTTTTCTTTATTAAGAAAGCGCATCGCCTGAATATTAAACTTTAGTTGTAGTTATTTTTTATCGCTACTAATATGTGTTTGCTATAGCCCTTAAATATTTTGTTCATTTCATCGCATAGAGAAGTTCGATAAATGTCTACAGCACCTTTTCGCATTGAAAAGTTTAGAAATTGTATAGTCGTTACGCTGCGCGGAAAGTGGAACATGACGACCAATATTCAGTACTTAGCCACGCTGTCTGAAATACTAAAAACGCGAAAGGGCAGACCATTTCACCTATTTGTGGACATGCGCTCGTGGCAGATCCCCAAGTCTGATTCCTTCAATCAAATAAAAGCGCCATTGAAGTTGGGTAGACGAAACCAACTAAGCGAAATGTGGCTTGAAGACGAGACGACAGATGCCGATCATATCGCAGAAAAGTTCTTTACCTCATCGTCGAATAAACTTAGCTTTAAACTTCAACGTACTCATGATGTCACAGTATTTATGACACACTGTAAAAACTGCGCAGATGAAGCGGTAGTCCAATACATTCAAACCGCGCTAGACTACAACTAATCGTTTGAACGTTCGATAAACAAAATTAGTCGCGACAATCGATATTTTACATCGCAACAACTATCGCGTTCAGTCCTGCGTTGACTATAATACGCGGCTTGTTTTCGCACTTACTATGCTAGGTATTGGCCTAGCCCACTTACACATAGGTGAATAAATTGTCAGATTGGAGCATCGAAGAAGCGGAGCGCGTCTATGGCGTATCTCAATGGGGTGGCGGCTATTTTCAAATTGGTGAAAATGGCAACGTGCATATTACCCCTGTGCCTGAAGATCCTAGCATTCGAATCGACTTTAATTCGGTAATAGAAGATATTCGCAAAGAAGGCGTGCAGTTTCCTGTTGTTGTGCGTTTTCACGATATTCTTCGCTCGCAAGTTGCAGGTTTAAACAAAGCATTTAGACACTCCATAGAAGAAGCCGAGTACCAAGGTCAGTACCAAGGTGTATACCCGGTTAAAGTTAACCAAATGCGTGAAGTGGTTGAAGAAATTGTTGATGCAGGCAAACCCTATAATTATGGCTTAGAAGCAGGGTCTAAGGCAGAACTGCTTACTGTTCTGGCTATGAATACCAACGAAGAATCGCTGACCATTTTGAATGGTTACAAAGACGACGAAGTTATGCGTTTAGCGCTTCTTGGTAGAAAGCTCGGTCGACGGGTTGTCGTTGTTGTTGAGAAATTTACCGAGCTTCTATTGCTTGTAAAAACCGCTAAAGAATTAGGCATTGAGCCTATCATTGGCGTTCGCTCAAAAATGACCGTAAAAGGTCGTGGTAAGTGGGAAAGTTCTGGCGGCGAACGTGCGAAATTTGGTTTAACGATCACTGAAATTATTAACGCGGCGCGCTATTTAGAAGAGCAGGGCATGGCCCACTGCTTGAAACTATTGCATTTCCATATTGGCAGTCAGCTAACCGATATACGAGCGGTAAAAGAAGCCGTTACAGAGGGCGCGCGAATCTACGCCGACCTTCATAAGATGGGCTTTGCCCTAGACTATGTTGACGTGGGCGGTGGCTTAGGTATCGATTACGATGGCAGTAACTCAACGAATGAGTCGTCGCGTAATTACAGCATGCAAGAATACGTTGCTGATGTTGTATATGGCATGAAAGAAATGTGCGATTTAGAAGGTGTACCGCACCCTCACCTTGTAAGCGAGAGTGGACGCGCTATTACCGCCCACCATAGCTGTGTTATTACCGAAATTGTTGGAGAGATTAAAACCAACGCGGCACAGATGGATACCTCAGCAACAGAGGGTGAACATTTCTTTTTGAAAAATATGCGTGAGCTTGCCGACACCTTTGACGAACAAACCAATATGCACGAAGTGTATAACGATGCGTCTCAATACAAAGAGCAGGCATTAGATGCCTTTAAACTGCGCGTATTACCCTTAGAAGAGTTGGGCAAAATAGAAACCCTTTATTGGGATATTATGGGCCGCTTACAGAAGTGGTATCGCAACGAAGAATACGTACCGGAAGAGTTACAAGAATTGGATTACAGTTTGTCATCACAATACCTTTGTAACTTCTCTGTTTTCCAGTCGGCTGCCGATACGTGGGCAATCGACCAGCTTCTGCCGGTAGTGCCGCTTATTCGTATGAACGAAGAGCCCACGGTGAACTGTTCGTTGGTTGATATTACGTGTGACAGCGACGGTAAAATTGACCAGTTCACTATTGGACGCGAGATCACCGACGTATTGCCTATGCACCCGCTTAAGAAAGACGAGCCTTACTATATTGGGCTATTCTTAACAGGGGCATACCAAGACGTGATGGGCGATATGCACAACTTGTTTGGTCGCCTAAACGAAGTGCACATTTACAGCTACGATGACGACCCTGAAGACTTCTATATTGAAGAGGTAGTGAAAGGCTCTTCGGTAGAAGATGTGCTTAATGTTATGCAATATAACCCTCGTGCGATGGCATCAGATGTAAAACGCATGATTGATAGACAAGTATGGGACGGAAAGTTGAACCCTCGTGAAGGTGTTCGCTGGACCGATTTCTATGAAAACTGTTTAGCCGGTTACACCTACTTAAAACAGTAATCGCAATAGCCGGTTTAACCAATAAAAGCCGATGCAGTTATTAATTAGCTGCGTCGGCTTTTTTCAAGTAGCGCTTCCATAGTTCAGCCGTGGTGGAATTAATCATATTTGACTCAGCGTTCATCAGCATAACGTAGCCCACCTTGCGCTCTGGTGAAAACGCAACATCAGCGCGATAGCCTTTCACCCAGCCACCGTGGTAATTCAGTTTCATACCGTTTATATCGTAAATACGCCAGCCTAGTCCATAGTGAGCGTCGTCAATCATGCCGCGCCAGCCTCGACGATAGGTTTCGCGCTTAGTTCTAACCCGCTCAGTGGTAACAAAGTCCACCATTTCTTTCGACATAACGGTAGGAAATTCGCCAAGCAATGCCTGCAAGTAAATGGTCATGTCTGAAATGCTAGCGTTTACGCCAGCAGCGGGAGAAAAACGGTAATAGTTACTTTCAACTTTACCTTCACGCCACTTGTTTCTGGCAATAGCAATATGAGGGTGTGCCCAGCTGTCTGACGCTAACAGGCCACCTTTGCCTACGCTTGCTGTATTCATTCCTAACGGCGTGAATAAATTAGCCTGCATTTGTCGTGAGTACGACGTATTGTTGTTGCTGAAGTAATATTCTAGGGCACCGAAAAGAGCATTTTGATAGGTATAACACTCGCCGGGTACACACAGAGGCTCAAGTTCGCCAAGTGATTTAAGTACCCGTTCTAATGAGTAGTCTGCCTCGATAAGATTGTCGTAAGCGTTTGGCATAAAGCCACTGGATTGGCCCACTATATGCTGTAACTGTAGCGCTCCCATCCCTTTTCCGTTAAATGGAATGTCGGGTAATAACGTAGATATTGGGGTTTCCCAGCTTAACTGCTTTTTCTCTACGAGTTTGGCTGAAAGCAACGCGGTAAAGGTTTTCGAGACAGAGGCTAAACGGAACACAGTATCTTGCGTAACGCTTTCACCGCCTTTTTTTTGTGTTCTGCCATACACATAAACTCTTGGCGCTTTGCCTTGTTCGTAAAAAACAAAGGCATAGCCAGGCACGTTATACTTAGACGCTTCTTTTTTTACGTGGCTTGCGTAATCGTCTAGCCAGTCAGCGGCGGCGCTTTGTGAAACTACGAATAGCATTACTACTAGCCAGCATTGAGACAGGCACAACTTCAAGGTGCGCAAAGAGTTCAGCATACAGTCACTCGTTATGCCTGCGGAAAACCAACTCAACCACAAGGCGTTCTTTATTATTATCGCATTATTATGCGTTTAGCGGCCCTAATGATCAAATGTCGCTAATTGTGGTCACTTTTTCGTTTTTTGTTTTTATTGAGTTCCGATTTTGTCGCACGTGTTTGCTTAATGCACGATACACTATGTTTAGATAATCCAACGCGGCAGGGCGTGGCGAGTATATGTCTGACAGCAAGGCTTCCCAAAACGAGGCATTAACCGAATCGGTCTTTTCAAAGGCAAGGCTTAGCCGAGATCCCCGATTCGACGGGCGTTTCTTTGTGGGCGTAAAAACGACCGGAATATTTTGCAGGCCTATTTGCCCGGCAAGGCTCCCTAAAGAAGACAATGTCACTTATTACCAGCTTGCAGCGCAAGCGATGGCAGATGGTTATCGCCCTTGTTTTCGGTGTAGGCCTGACAGCGCGCCAAGCTCTGCCGCGTGGAAAGGCGTAGGGGCAACCGTAGGGCGGGCGTTGTCGCTTCTTTCTTCCCTTCCTACAGAGCGCGTGGGTGATATTGCGACGCGCCTTGGTATAAGCGAGCGGTATCTCAATAAGCTGGTGGTGAATGCGGTAGGTATGGGGCCAAAAAAGTTTCAAAATATGCAGCGTACGCTATTTGCTAAACAGCTTATTCAACAAACCCATTTGTCTATGACAGATATCGCTACAACAGGAGGTTATCAGTCACTTCGACAATTGCAGCGTGCGGTAGAGCAGTTCTGTGCTACCACGCCCTCTAAGCTAAGGAAAAAAGAGCCCGCTACCCAAAAGGTGATTACATTGTTTCTTTCTTATCGGCCGCCTTACAACTGGCCTTACGTCAGAGAGTTTTTAGCCGCACGCGCTATTTCAGGTATGGAAGTCGTTAGTGATAACAGCTACGGGCGCTATTTTTCTTGTGGTGAAAGTATTGGCTATTTCAACGCGGTGCATAATGAAGCTCGCCATGGCTTTGAGTTGCATATTGATATGCCAGATTTACGCAACCTGCATAAAACGATTGAAAATATCAAGTTATTACTCGACCTTCACGCTGACCCACTGCTTATTGAAGAGAGTTTAAAGCAAGCAGGCTTACCTGATAATGCATTAACTGCGGGGTTACGGCTACCGAGCGCTTGGAGTGTATTTGAAAGTGGATGTCGCGCTATTGTAGGCCAACAAGTTAGCGTTAAAGCGGCCATCGGAAAGGTTACGCTGCTGGTACATCAGTTAGGGAAAAAAGGCGCTGTATCCGACAAGTACAATACCAACTCAACAGCATACTATTGCTTCCCAACACCCGAAGCGGTTGCGGGGAATAACTTGGCGTTTCTGCGTATGCCGCAAGCAAGAAAAGAGGCTGTGCGGCAGTTTGCCTGTTTATTTTTGAATGATAAGGTACCAAACCACAAGGAAATACTGGCAATAAAGGGGGTGGGGCCCTGGACGTTAGATTATTTGAAAATGAGAGGTGAGCGAAACCCTGACGTTTACCTTGAAGGCGATTTAATTGTGCGAAAAATGGCGCAGCTATATCCTGTAGAACCTGCACAGGCCGCACCCTGGCGTAGTTATTTAACCCTTCAGTTGCGGCAAATTAGCAATCAACAAAAAGAGGCCTAGCATGATATACACAGCGTCGATAAAAAGCCCCCAAGGGCTCCTTGAGGTGTGCGCCAATAACAAAGGGGTGACTTCTATTGCCTTTATTAACGACGACGCTAATTTACTGGCCGCAGGTGTCAAAGAAGCGGAGCAACAAACGAACGACATAACCACGGAAGCTTGCCGGCAGTTAGTTGCTTATTTTAATAAAAAGCTAAAAGACTTTGACCTGCCTTTAGACCCCAAGGGCACGGCATTTCAGCAGCAAGTGTGGACGGCTCTGTTACAGGTTCAATACGGGGATACTGCTAGCTATTTAGACATTGCAAAAACTATTGGGAACCCAAAGGCTGTCCGTGCTGTAGGGATGGCTAATGGTCGTAATCCTATTGCTATCGTGGTGCCTTGTCATCGTATAATTGGCAGTAACAAAACCCTCACGGGCTATGCGGGCGGTTTATCGCGTAAACAATATTTACTGAATTTAGAAGGAGCCCAAGGGGTGCTGTGGTGATAAGAGAATGGCAATAAAAGATATTATCTCGCTATTGGTGTTAGCAGGTATTTGGGGCGGGTCGTTTATCTTTATGCGCGTGGCCGCGCCAGAATTTGGCATTTATGTATTAGTGGCCATTCGAACGTTACTGGCAACGGCAGTGCTACTTCCCCTTTTGATGTTACGTGGTTCGGTGAAAGAGATTAAACATCACTGGCTGGCCATTGCCTTAGTAGGTATGGCGAACACGGCCATCCCCTTTGTGTTGTTCAATTACAGCAGTCTGCACCTAGAAGCCGGTGTAAACGCGATTTTAAACGCCACCGCGCCCATGTTCGGCGCTATTGTGGCATGGCTATGGCTTGATGACAGGCTCAGTAAGTCTGCTGTAGCTGGGCTTTTTGTGGGCTTCTTAGGCGTAACAGTGATTAGTCAGCAGAAGTTAGGAGAGGGAGCCGTAAGCTTTCTGCCTATTCTCACTGCGCTGCTTGCCACAACGGGGTATGGTATTGCTGCGTGTATGATGAAAAAGTGGCTGCAAGGGGTTAAACCTTTGGTTGTAGCAACAGGTAGTCAGGCTATGGCCAGCGTTATGTTGGCGCCGTTCGCGCTAGCCACTTTGCCCGATACTATGCCAAGCGCCAATGCGTGGGTCAACGCGGTAGCACTGGCCGTTGGCGGAACGGGAATCGCGTATATTCTGTACTTCAAGCTCATCGCCGATATAGGCCCAGCCAAAGCCATTACGGTGGCTTATTTGGTCCCGCTGTTTGGTATTATTTGGGGCGTACTATTTCTGCAAGAGCACTTGTCAATACAAACGATAGTTGGCGGCTTAATGATTCTATTTGGCGTGGCGTTAACCACAGGCGTTCTCAAACGAAAACGCCTTAAAGTTAAACCTGCTTGAGGGCTAGTCGATTAACTGCATTCTAACTAGGTTGCTGCCGTCGCGCTTTGCTTGGTAAAGCGCGTCTTCAGCATGGGCAGTCACCTCATGCATCGCTCTTGGCGAAGCCGTATATGAAATACCAATTGAGGCGGTAATCACCACATCTGGCAATTCTTGTAAAGGTGGTAGGGTGGCAATGCCATGGCGAAGGTTGTGTGCTATATCAAAAGCAACGTGAGGGCCCGTGTGTGGCAACAGAATAATGAACTCCGCGCTGCTCCACCTGCCTAACACGTCCTGCTCTCGCATCTGTTCAGCCAAGTAAGCCACAATTTTATCTAAAATATCATCACCAGCATTGCGCCCATGTGCATCAACGATATCGCTAAACTCATCCACGCTTATCAACATCACGCTTAATGACTTATGCTCAGCTAACAAGCTTTTATAAATAAGCTGCAGATTGTCTTTCTCTGGCAGTCGGTTGCTGTGGCGCACTACTAAGTCTGGCTGCATGTCTTTTCTAAAATAATAAAGTAAATTGTAGATGAGCAAGAACAGCGAGAAAACAACAACTAATAATGTGACTACACTGAAAATAAAGGCTTGAGAAATTTCAGCCTGACGGTCTTCCAAGGGACTTAAAAGAAACACTGTCCACCCAAATTGATTGAGTTTCACCTCGGCGATGAGGAAGTCTTTCTGGTCGATAGTAACCAGCTTATTGTTCAGTGCCTGTTCGTTTTGAATAGCTAACGGAAGGCTGGCATACCAAGGTAATTCAGATAAATTGGTAAAGTCTGAATACGAAGCAATAAGGCTGGGATCAGAGGACAACATGATATCTCCCTCACCATCGACAAATAAAAAGTCGTATCCGTACTCTTGCTTGTAAGTATCAAAAATTTCGATGAAGCTGCGCAGGCTTTTGCCTACACCAAAAAAGCCTAAGAATCGCCCGTCTTCATCGTGAATTTTAATATCAATATAGAAATGCGTGTCTTCCCACTTACCTATATCTGCAACAGCATCGGCGGGGTAGTCACGATATTTGAAGTACCAGCTAACTTCACCTTCTATTAAGTTGATGATGCTGCCGTCGGAGTTGTATTGCTTTCTATCCGTTTCACTGGCAATGAAAAACGACAAACTAAACTCATTTTCCAGACGTTCGAGGGTTTTGAAGACCGCTTGCTGGTCTATGGTTTCGCCGTCTAGCAAGTCTACGAGTTCAGTGGAATGACCTAACGCTTCTGAAATGTGTAATGGTTTTAGCAGTTGCTCTACAATCAGTGATATTGCAGGCGAAAGTGACTGTTGTTGCGCGCGACTTTGCTCGGCAACAATTTTTGAAATACTGAAGTGAACAAGCGTTACGATTGCGATAACCACTACCGCAAATAACACTAATATACTTCTATGTAGTGTACGAAATGTGTTCACAGACTGCGCATGCTCCCTTGCCTGACTGAACCTAACTCAAGTTGCAAGTATACCTGTTGCAAATATGAACTACTAGGTGGTTCACCTTAACTTTATACTAAATAACAAGGTGAAGATCGCAGCACAACACCATAAGGGCCACGTTAGTTGTAAATCAGTCGCTGACAACGTGTTGGGGCTTGGTTACACTAGGCGTCGATTTTCATTCTCTTTGCGAAATAAAGGAATTATATGGCTTTTTCAGTGGTTGTTTTAGCGGCGGGTAAAGGTACCCGTATGAAGTCTTCGTTACCTAAGGTATTACATAAAGTGGGCGGTGTACCTATGGTGCAGCGAATCATTAATACCGTGAGATCGCTTGGCGCTGACAACATTCATTTAGTGTACGGTCACGGAGGCGACCAGCTAAAAGCAACGGTAGTTGAAGAGAACCTAAACTGGTGCTTGCAGGCCGAACAGTTAGGCACAGGTCACGCGGTACAACAGGCTGCGCCACATATTAATGATGACGAAGACGTATTGATTCTGGTAGGCGATGCGCCACTTATTCGCGAAGACACCTTAAGTGCACTAAAAGCGGTAAAAGAAAGCTGCGATTTAGCGTTGCTTACGGTGAACCTAGATGACCCAACAGGAATGGGCCGCATTATTCGTGAAAACGATAATATTACCGCTATTGTCGAGCATAAAGATGCCACAGAGGCGCAGCGCGCCATTAAAGAAATTAATACCGGCATGATGATGATGTCCGGTGCGGACCTTAAGCGCTGGTTGGGCGAATTAAGTAATGATAATGCACAAGGTGAGTACTATCTTACTGACGTTATTGCTATGGCTGCATCTGAAGGTAAACGCATTCAGTCTGCTCAGCCTCAATCTGCAGTTGAAGTGGAAGGGGTTAATAACCGATTACAACTTGCTAATTTGGAACGCGCCCTTCAAAACCGTCAAGCTGACGAGCTAATGACAAATGGTGTAACGTTACTCGACCCTTCGCGATTCGACTTACGCGGTACCCTTCAAACAGGTAATGATGTGATTATCGACGTAAATGTGATTGTTGAAGGAGACGTTACCCTTGGCAATAACGTAGAGATTGGCGCTAACTGTATTTTACGTAACTGTACAATTGCCGACAATGCGGTTATCGAAGCCAATTCAATTATTGAAGAAGCCCGTGTAGGCGAAGCGTGTACAGTAGGCCCATACGCAAGACTTCGCCCGGGCGCGGTAATGCAGAAAAATGCCAAAGTGGGCAACTTTGTAGAAATGAAAAAAGCGGTATTAGGTGAAGGTGCAAAAGCCAACCATCTAACTTATTTAGGTGATGCAGAAGTTGGCGCTAAAGCCAATATCGGTGCAGGTACGATTACGTGCAATTACGACGGCGTGAACAAATCCAAAACAGTGATAGGTGAAAATGCCTTCATTGGCTCTAACTCATCGCTTGTTGCGCCGGTAAATATAGGTAAAGGTGCCACAGTCGGTGCGGGTTCTGTCATCACCTCTACGGTAGATGAAGCCGCTCTTGCGGTTGCCCGTGGTAAACAGCGCAATATTCCAAACTGGCCACGACCTACCAAAAAATAAGGCACGTTGTCGTATCCACACAGAGTATTAGCTAATTAAGGGTTCGGGCTAGCAAACACGGTTTGTGCGTTGCTGGCCCTAATACCGTCATACAAACCACTATCACGGGTGCCGCGTTAAGGTGCTGCCCCCTTCTAATAATGAACCTTCTTCGTTTCTCATCATCTTTTATAACTGATAGTGTGTATTTACTTACTTCAAAATAATCTTTATACAAGGAGCTGTAATGATATCTACATTACTCGTTGGTTTTGGATTTTCAGCCACCACTTTCCATTTACCGTTCCTCAACTATCTGCCGCAGTTCTCAGTCGATGTGGTTATTTCCTCAAAGCCCGACACGGTAAAAGCGCTTTTGCCTCATGCAGAAGTGTATAGTTCACTAGAAGAAGCGCTTAAAATTCACGATGTAGATTTGGTGGTCATTACCACTCCGAATCACCTGCATGCACCGCAGGCTGAGCTTGCACTTGTCCATAACTGTCATGTGTTAGTCGAAAAGCCTTTCACATTAAGTAGCAGTGACGCTGAAGCGTTAGTCGCTCTTGCAAAAACAAAAGAAAAACAGCTTTGCGTTTATCACAATAGGCGCTTTGACGGTGACTTTCTTACCATTAAGCAGTTAATTCACGATGGAAAGCTTGGTGACATTAAGCGGTTGGAGAGTCGGTTTGACCGATTTCGCCCGATGCCTCGCGACAGATGGCGTGAAAATGCAGGGCCGGGCAGCGGGATCTTTTGGGATTTAGGCCCGCACCTTATAGATCAAGCATTACAGCTTTTCGGCGAGCCTGAAAAAGTGTCGGCCAATATTTTAGCATTGCGCGAAAACGGGCAGTCAGACGACACGTTTGACATAACGCTTCACTACAGCGATAAAGTCGTAAAGCTTGGCAGCTCAGCTTTTCAGGCTGGCGTAACCCTGCGTTACGACTTGCAAGGCACAAAAGGCAGCTTTCGAAAATTCTATTTAGACCCCCAAGAAGATCAGCTCCGTGCAGGGTTGTCTTTTGATGATGAAAACTGGGCGAAAACAAAAGAAGAACAGCATGGTGTTCTTGTCGTTGCAAACCATAGCGGTGCGCTAGAGGAAGAAACCTTTGAAACTTTTAAAGGTGAATACCTGACGTTCTTTAACCGTCTTGCCCATACTATTGAAGACGGTAACTTTTCGCCTGCCGACGCCAGCACGGTGATCCCTGTTATTAAGATCATTGAATTAGCAATGAACGCCAATGAGCAAAATAAGGCGTTGCCGTTTAATTAAACAATTCTCTTGATCGAAGTTTCAATTTAACTTACGATGCTTTCACTTTAAAATTCATAACTTTCGTTTTGAAAGTTATGAGTGATATTGCGGTTAGTTTTTATCGTTGGGTTGCGTGCTTGTGTAACTACTTGATAAGCAGCCCGCAAAAGCATCGAGGTATCGTTGAAAAGTAGCAAACCAGTTGAGCAGCGCCGCCAGCAAATTGTGGCGTGGGTGAAAGAGCAAGGTCAATCTCAAGTTGAAGATTTGGCCGTGCGTTTTGCTACCTCTGAAGTCACCATCAGAAAAGACCTTGCAGCACTTTCACAGCAAGGCTTGCTCATTCGTCAGTTTGGTGGCGCAGTGCCTGTACCAGCTACTGCCTCTCATTCTGGCACTGCTCAACTTAGTATCAACGAAGCCAATGTAAATCACGCTATCAGCCCGGCAATAAATGCCATAGGAAAGTGCGCAGCAAGCTTGATTAAGCCGGAGAGCAAGTTAGTGATAGATTGCGGCTCTACTACTGCATCAGTTTTGCCCCACCTAGCGCAAGTCGACGATTTAGTGGTCATGACCAACACCCTGTCGACGGCCAATTATCTTACCCAAAGCGAGAAAGAACCCACCGTATTAATGGTAGGTGGCACGTGGGATACGCAGTCACAGTCATTTCAGGGCGCCATGGCCGAACAGCTGGTGAGCGCCTATAGTTTTGATATTGCGTTCATTGGCGCAGCGGGTATAGACGTAAACCGAGGGACCACTACTTTTAACGAGCTTATTGGCGTGACGCGAGCTATGGCAGCGGCGGCCGGTAAGGTTGTGGTATTAGCCAGTTCAAAAAAACTACGCACAAAATGCCGAATCTTGAACTGAGCTGGAAAAGCATTTCTGTTTTGATCACTGATGAAGGCATTAGCGATGAAGACAAACTTAATATTGAAAATCAGGGCGTGACAGTCATCGTTGCCGTGCCCGCTGGAGAGTAATTATGTGTGGAATTGTTGGCGCTGTTGCCGAACGTAATGTCGTTGAGATCCTTCTTGAAGGACTAAAAAGGCTGGAGTATCGCGGCTACGATTCAGCCGGTGTAGCTTTACTTAAAAACGACGGCACGCTCACCCGTATTCGCCGCACGGGCAAAGTGCAAGAGTTAGCCGATGCCGTTGCAGAAGGCGAAGCCTTGGGAACTACAGGTATTGCACATACCCGTTGGGCAACTCACGGCGGTGTGACAGAAGCGAACGCTCACCCTCATTTCTCAACCGAGCGCGTAGCCGTGGTTCACAACGGTATTATTGAAAACTACGTGAACTTAAAAGGGCAGCTTAAAGAGCAAGGCTACACCTTTACCAGCGACACCGATACCGAGACCATTGCGCACACCGTGCATGAAGAGCTTAAGTCGGGCAAAGCCCTGCTTGATGCAGTACAAAGCGCGGTAAAAACTTTTCACGGTGCTTATGGCACAGTGATTATGGATAAAGAAGATCCAAGTCGCGTGGTGGTAGCGCGTTCAGGCAGCCCGCTCGTTATTGGTTTAGGGCTTGGCGAAAACTTTATTGCGTCAGACCAAATGGCGCTATTGCCGGTTACCCGCCGCTTTATCTTTTTAGAAGAGGGTGATGTAGCCGAAATTACCCGTCGCGACGTAAAGATTTTCGATAAAGACGGCAATGCTGTTGAGCGTGAAGTGGTTGAGTCAAACGTAGAACATGACGCTGGTGACAAAGCGGGCTACCGCCACTACATGCTCAAAGAAATTCACGAACAGCCAACGGTTGTGCGCAACGCCTTAAAAGATCGTATTGATGAAAACGGCCTTACCGCGGATGTATTTGGCAAAGGCGCTGATGAGATTTTCAAAAAGGTAAAGCACGTACAAATTATTGCCTGTGGTACAAGTTATCACGCAGGGATGACGGCACGCTATTGGTTAGAGCAGTACGCTAATGTGTCGTGTAACGTGGAAATTGCCTCTGAGTTTCGCTACCGCAAGTCTGTAGTGCATCCAAATAGCTTGCTTATCACCATTTCTCAATCGGGCGAGACTGCCGATACGTTAGCCGCACTGCGCTTGGCGAAAGAGCTTGGTTATATGTCGAGCCTCACCATTTGCAACGTACAAGGCTCGTCGCTGGTTCGCGAATCTGACCTTGCTTTTATGACCCGCGCGGGTGCGGAAATAGGCGTTGCGTCTACCAAAGCCTTTACCACACAGCTTGCTGCTTTCTTAATGCTGACACTGGCGTTAGGCAAAGAGAATGGGATGTCAGATACCGATACCAACGCCATTGTTTCAGCGCTTCACAGCCTGCCGGCGAAGCTAGAAGAAACACTGGCAATTACTGGCGGTATTGAAGATTTAGCCGAAGAATTTGCTGATAAAAATCACAGCTTATTCTTAGGTCGTGGCGACCAATACCCCATTGCCATGGAAGGCGCGCTTAAGCTTAAAGAAATTTCTTACATTCACGCAGAAGCTTATGCCTCAGGTGAGTTGAAACACGGCCCGCTTGCGCTTATCGATGATGAAATGCCGGTTATTGTGGTGGCGCCGAACAACGAATTACTAGAAAAGCTTAAATCTAACGTTGAAGAAGTGCGCGCCCGTGGCGGTATCATGTATGTATTTGCTGATAAAGATGCAGCCTTTGCAGGTGATGAAACCATGCGTGTTATTGATGTGCCACACTGCGAGGCGCCAATTGCACCTATCATCTACACCTTGCCGCTACAGTTATTGAGTTACTACGTAGCGTTAATTAAAGGTACGGATGTTGACCAACCACGTAACTTGGCGAAGTCGGTTACGGTGGAATAACTCAACGCTATTAAAGCAACTCTATTGTTAGAGCATATTATATTTGGTACTAGACATATTATATTTGGTAACAAATAAAAATTTAGCATTAAATTAGGTAATTAAAGTAGATTAGTTTATGCCCTATGCCATAGATGGCATAGGGCGTAGGCGATGAAGAAACTGCAATGGCTGACAAGAGAAGAAATCGATAAGCGCTTCACAAGCGGCAGAGGAATGGGCCGTAAAAGCGAATATCAGCCATGGATTTACATTCAAGAAATATCCAGTGATGGCACGAGTTATCGTGCCTTATCTCACCGCACCGGCAGAGTAGTTCACTTGCTTTCCAAGCTAGAATACCTTGCTTTTTCACTCTACGACTGGAATGAGTCAATTTATGACATTCGAGAGCAGTATCCGTTTGCTCTAGAAACCACTCTGGAAGTAGCCGACAAAGCGGGCATAAAACATCCGCAAAAAGGCAATAAATATCACGTATTCACCAACTGATTTGTTATTAGACTTTGATGGGTTAGAGAGCAATCAAATCGCGATTCAGTTCAAATACAATGATGAGCTGATGGATAAAAATGTTATTGCTAAGCTCGAAATAGAGAGGCGAAGTTGTCTGGCCAAAGGAATGCAGTGGAAGTTAATTACTGAACTCGACATACCTCATGTTCAACAAGCCAATATTGATTGGATACTGGGAGGAAAAGACCTTCACATTGGCGAATCTATTCAAATGCAAGTTTATGATCTTTGGGAAGAGATAAAGCGCTTCCCTGACATTAAGCTCTCTAAAGCATGCTCAGATTATGATAAGCGTCATGGCCTACCGTTAGGTGAAGCATTAAAATTAGCTCGAAACGCCTTTAGCTATCGATTGCTGGCGTTTGATATCCATAAGCCCTATCAATATCTTATCTGCTCTGACATCCATAGCTTGTCCTTCGGGTTCGATAGCGGAGATTTATATGCTGTTGGTTAATAGCGTTGTGCATGAAAACGGACAATTTTATAGGGTGTTAGCCATCACACCGGAACACGCTATTTGGATTGATATATACAAACGACTTGCTGATCCTATTGAATTTGACCTAGGCGCAATAACCGAAGCTATTCAAAGCAAACACACACAAGTCGTCAGTGATCCATTCATCGATGAATCGCTAAAACACCCCACCGAAGCTCAAAAAAAACGGTTAGAAGAAAACTGGTCAGTTATGCAAAAAGTTGCTGATAATCCTTATCGGCTCTTCAAACATGGATGGCTTCGACTCTACGAGGAAGTTATCGATCAGAATAATCCTGAGTTTTCCAAAAAACACTTTTACAAGCTTCTGCGTCAATTTTTACAGCGTTGCCAGAACAAAAATGCTCTAAGGCCTGATTTCCATAAGCAGGGAGCGCCAAAGCAACCGAGAAACATTGCTAATAAAAAAAGTAGGCAGACCGCGTATCACGACTGTTGGCACAGGCATCCCAATTACGGATGAGATTAAACAATTGTTTAGGGAGGCAATTGATAAATATTATTTGAATTCCATGAGAATGCCGTGGACAAAAGTTCATGACCTAGTGCTACTTAAATTTAGGAAGCAATATCCCACTATTACACGACAAGATTCACCAACTGTTACGCAGCTAAAACACTTGTTTAATATGGAATACAAGGCCATTAAAACCGCACAAGCGCGTAACACAGCAATAGCGTTCGAAAAGGACGTGAGGCAACTTACTAGCACAGCGACTGCTCAAGTGCTTGGACCCGGAGATAGGTTTGAGTTTGACGCCACCATCATTGATCTTTATTTGGTCAGTGAAAAAGACCCATCAAAAATTATTGGTCGCCCCACGCTTCTCATTGTAATCGATGTTTTTTCTCGTTTAACGGCAGGTTACTATCTGACATTTGAACCACCATCTTATGTTTTAGCCATGATGTCATTGGCAAACTGTTTAGAAAATAAAGTAGACGTTTGTAGGCGTTTAGGCATTTCAATCGAGTTTGAAGATTGGCCAGCGCTAGGTCTTCCGACGGCAGTATTAGCGGATAAAGGAGAGCTTCTTACCCACCAAGCAGATTCTTTAGTCAACGTTTTTAACACCCGTATAGAAAACGCAAAAGCTCGCCGAGGTGACGCTAAAGGCATTGTTGAACAGAGATTTAGAACCTTACAGGCTGAATTTAAACCTTATGCCCCCGGCGTTGTGACAACAGAAACAGTTAAAAAAACGAGGGGTAAGGATTATCGCCTAGATGCGAAATTGTCTCTGCGACAAATGGAAGAGATCATTGCCTTACTTATATACAAGCATAATTTAAAAGGGATGAAAAAATATGATGCTGATGAAGGAATTCCCGATGACCTGCCCTACACCCCAAAGGACTTGTGGCAATGGGGAATAACGAATAGGTCTGGTGCCCTAAAATCATATGACGTGGAAAAGTTTAAGGTGCTAACTTTACCGAGAAATACCGCGACGGTTTCAAATGAAGGAATAAAGTATCAGTCTCTGACTTATAGTTGTTCAGAGGCTTTCGAAAAAGGATGGTTTATTCGAGACAAGCATCGAACCAGACCACAGAAAGTCGAAATAGGATTTGACCCAAGGAGCACGAATAAAATTTATGTGTTCCCACTGGGGCAGACTTCTCAGTATTGGATCGCGCAGTTGACCGACCGGAGCCGTACGTATAAAGATATGACGTTTTATGAAGCAAAGCTTTCTATGCAAGTAAGTAAACTAGCGAACAGTGAGGCTGCCAATGCCAATAAAGACAAACAGCTCTCTGCTGACGAAGAAATTCAAAAGCGCATGGAGTCAGCAGAAAAGCATGCCAAAACTGGCAGTAAATCTGCGTCGAATAGTGCTCGTATTAAATCTATAAAAACTAATAAAAAGGAAGCTATAGCTCAAGAGCGCAAGGAACGTGCTGTCGGCAGCAACCCTGATAATGACCCTAAAACACCACCAAATAATGTTCAACCGATGAAAAGACAGGAAGATTTCTCTCACCCTGATATTCCAGATGATATTTATGGAGACGAAGATTGAAAACGCCTTATGTAGCGGTTACAGCAAATTATATTGATCCGGGGCTAGAAGAGTATCGTGGCAATCCGCTTATTGAAGCTTTGCCTAAGATTTACGAGGACGATCTTGTATTAGCAAAGACTTTGGCATCCCGCCCAACACATAGTGAGGGTGACTTAAAGCTACATCCTAAATTGCGTATGCACGCGTTAGGGCGGTTACTTGATGGTGACTTTTTTCATCCATTGCCAAACCACCTAAACCTCGAAAAAAAGTTGTCTCTGATGATTCGTAGCGGCTACGTTAAACGAAACCCTGCAAAACATTACGACAAACAATTGATGCAAGAAAACTATTTAAAATCTCAAGGAAAAGAAGAGAGAATTCAAGTATTCCCGACCACAGATCGATCAGTTCAGAGTACGACGTTAATTGGCTGCTCTGGCAGTGGCAAAACTACGGCGGTAAGGAAAGTTTTATCAACATACCCTCAATTAATTGAGCACCCTGACTACAATATGCATCAACAACTCGTCTACGTGGTTGTTGAATGTCCCTATAACGGCGATTTAGCGAGTCTATGTAAGAATTTCTTTCACTCGATTGACGAGGTGCTCAATACTAAGTATCACCGACGCTATGGTTATGAGATTCGAGTAGGCGAAAAAACTTTATTGCAAGCAATGAAACAGATAGTGATAGACCATTCGCTGGGTTTACTTGTGATAGACGAGATTCAGCACCTGCAAGATACCAAAGACAAACGTGATGAACTGTTAAACTTTTTTACTGAATTGACTAATACCATCGGTGTTCCAGTACTTATCGTCGGAACTCCAAAAGCCTCGGGTATTTCGAAGGATTTGCGTGGCGCTAGGAGGGAAATTGGTTTTGGTAGTATGAACTGGGGAATATCCAAAACTGAAAGCGATATGAAGCAATGGCGGAGCTTTGCTATGCGACTATGGCGTTTTCAATGGGTTAAGAAGCGAACCCAAACGCCGGATAGCGATCTGCTTGAACACTTATTCGTACTGTCGCAGGGCATTATTGACATCACACTTAAGCTGTTTGTGATTGCACAGATAAGAGCAATTGTTACAAAAGCTGAAGAAATCACTATTCCATTGCTTGATACCGTTTATGCGGAAGAAATGAAAAGCGTACACCCTATGCTAGACGCTTTACGCTCTGGTAACGAGAAGGAAATCCTGAAGTATTCTGACCTTTTGATACCTACGGTTGATATTGAGGATGTTGTGAAAAACATGCCGCAATATGTTGAGGAACTTGATATCTCAGAGCAGAGGGAGCCTGAAGAAAATGGGCTGAAATCATTATTAGAGTTTTTCAAACTCGACTACAAGGAGCATGTCAGTGAAATTGCGCTTTTAAAAGATGAGTACCCGGACATCGACAATGTCAGCCTTGTAAGAAAGTTAATTGCTGAAGTTGATGCAAGCAAAGTAAGTTTAAAATCGGTTCAGAAAAAAGAGCAAAAACCAAAGACTAACGTCGTCCCTTACGGGAAATGGTCGAAGCTTGATCATGACGATCTACGATATATTCGTTCCCAGTCCAATACTGAGTCCGAGATGCACTCGAATCTTGTCAAGGCTGGCTTAATAGCTTCCCTAGACTAGCTTCACTTGCATAAGTTTGATTTTGGCTATGAGAGCTACCTATACTGGAAATGTCTGATTGGTTTTTTCTTTTATAATACGTCACCTCTTTTCTTTCTCATGAATCAACACTATCTTTTATGTTGAAGTTATTTGGTAAGGCATGAGAATGGACGTATGAGCTTCTGGCAACTCTCGAAATTAGTCAGCTTTTAGCTTCTTATTCAAAGGAGGTTATCATGGATAAACTTGATGTTCTTCGACTTGCTGAAAGGGTCGCCCAAGAATCGGCATCGGGTTCTATTGCGGCCGAACTTTTGAGTAATGGAAATGATTTGTATGAGCCTAGTCAGACAAGTAAGAAACTCAGGCGAATTACACCCAATGGTGAAATCTCCGAAGGCTATCTTAAGGAAAACCGATTCGTCGTCGAAAAAATCTTTACCGCTTAACGCGATAGTTGAGTTTTTTGCGCAAATGGCTAACACTCTCCTCAGATGTACTAGTGTGATCAGGAAGGGAAATTATCAGTCTAATTACCGAGCGAGTTTGTCGCATGAAACTTAGCAGTTACTGTTATTATCCGCCATGAATCAATGAAAACTTGCTTTAAAGTATGACTTAATGCCACTTTTTGCTTAATGAAGATAGACTCAGACTATGCGGGGCAATTAATGTACACAATAAGTAAACTTGCGAAAGAAGCAAATGTAGGTGTAGAAACCATTCGTTTCTATGAAAGGAAGGCCTTATTGGAACAACCGATAAAACCATTGCAAGGATACAGGCAATATACACAGCAGGCACTTACCAGAGTGTTATTTATAAAGCGTGCTCAGTATTTAGGTTTTACATTGGCTGAAATATCATCACTATTAGTCTTGAGTACCAGCAGCTGTGACGACGTCCAGTCCCTCGCTGAGCATAAACTGGATATTATTGAAGATAAGTTAAAAGATTTAAGTCGTCTTAAAGGCAGCCTTGAATCCCTCGTATCAGACTGTAAAAACAACCCGAAAAACAAAATCTGCCCCATCATTCAGTCACTCCAGCCGTAAAATAACACTACCACTTGACTCCGTACCTAGATACGGAGTGTATGCTTCAGATTGTTTAAAAAATTACGTCATAATATGGTAAAAAGTAGTCAACTATCTATCTTAGGCGGTCTTGTTGCCGCCATCGGTGCTAGTGCATGTTGTGCTGGGCCGCTGGTGCTTCTTTTAATGGGTATTAGCGGAACGTGGATCAGCCATCTAACGCTTTTAGACCCTTATCGCCCTATTTTTATTTTTGCCGTAGTAGTTTTATTTGGGTTTGCAGGGTGGCAAATCCATCGGCCCATAAACGACTGTGCAAAAAGTGAGTCATGTTCAATCTCTAAAGTAAGAGCGCGAAGAAAAGTAATTTTCTGGTCTACCGCGCTGTTGGCATTTCTTTTTGTCACCAGTAATTACTGGATTTTATGGCTAGTATAGCGACTATCACCTTAATTTTATCGGAGAAAAAAATGAAGAAAATTTTAATCACATCACTGTTGTTAATAAGCAGCACTGCAACATTCGCGAAAGATGTAACACTTACTTTAGAAGTGCCCTCAATGGATTGTGCTACATGCCCGATAACAGTAAAAAAAGCGCTTGAGCGTGTTGAAGGTGTAATGGAAGTGGATGTTACATTCGAAAATAAACTTGCTGTTGTAAAATTTGACGATGAAGTAACTAGCCCTGATGTACTAACGAAAGCGACAGAGAATGCTGGTTTCCCTACACGAGTAAAATCGTAACTTATTTTCGAATTGTTCTTTTTAACATACATGTGGAGCACCGCGCTTTGGCGAAAGTAGAGCTTTTATCGACAATTACATGTCCTCAATGCAATCATAGCCAGCAAGAGGAAATGTCAACCACTGCATGTCAATTTTTCTATGAATGCACTCACTGCAAAATAGTGTTGAAACCTCTTAGCGGAGACTGCTGTGTTTATTGCTCATATGGAACAGTTAAATGCCCCCCAATTCAAGAGGGTAGCGGTTGTTGCAGTTAGCAGATTAGCTGAGACTAATTATCCGTATTAGAAGAACACGCCTCTGCAATGCTATCTAACTGATGCAATACCCCGCACTCCTTAACCTTCTTATTATGATCACAAGCAGAACGAATGGAAACCAGTGTTTCTTGTAGTGATTTTAATTCAGCTATCCGATGTCCAATATCGTCAACATGCTTATCTATTGTGGTATTAACGTTTTCGCAGCTACTCTCTGGATTGGCTCGGGTTTCCAGTACTAACTTGATTTCCTTGATTGTCATATCTAGGGCGCGGCATTGCTTAATAAACAATAATTGTTTCAGTGCATCTTCAGAGTAGCTTCGATAATTCGATAGCGTTCTCTCAGGTGCAGCCAATAGTGATTTGCGCTCATAAAAACGAATTGTCTGAATACTTACTCCTGCTTTAGCCGCTAAAGCTCCAATTTTCATCTCAACTTACTCATTGCTTGACCCTATACCAAGTATAGAGTTTACACTTTTGTCATAAGTGAGCAAAGCGAGTGTTTTTATGAGTGGTTGTGGGTGCGAAATAGAGATAAAAGACCAAGAACAAAAGGCAGTTCTCTACTGGCTATTGGGCATCAATGCTGTGATGTTTATCATTGAAATGAGTGTAGGCTTTATCGCTGACTCAACAGCGCTTATTGCAGACTCCCTTGATATGCTGGCTGACGCAGTCGTTTACGGTGTTGGTATATATGCAGTAGGGAAAACAATTGTTCACAAAGCCAATGCTGCAAAGGTAAGTGGATATTTTCAATTGGCATTAGGTCTGTTAATTTTGTTTGACATAGCTCGTCGCGCAACCTTTGGAAGTGAGCCTGAATCTATGCTTATGATGAGCATGGGTTGTGTTGCACTTGTAGCCAACGTTATATGTTTGGCCATAATCAGGAAGCAAAAAAAATGGCGAGGTGCATATGCGAGCCAGTTGGATATTTTCTGCAAACGACGTCATCGCAAACATGGGAGTGATTTTAGCGGGTGCAATGGTTTATCTGTTTGATACTCGTTGGCCTGATTTGGTCATAGGTTTTATTGTTTCTATCGTTGTGTTACGCGGCGCAGTCTTAATTCTAAAAGATGCCAGACAGGAACTCCGTGAAAACAGCTCAAAGAAGGGAGAGATCGTATGAATTTCACTCAAGCAGCAAAGCCTTACATACTTCAAAAACTGAGCGCCGCGCATAAATCCTTCTCGACCAATGACAATGAAGCAGGATTTAAGGCCTTGGAGGATGCGCATGTTATCGGTCAGCACTCTACATACCACCACACACGAGTGCATTATGAGATGCTTAAGTTTGGAATAAAACGCCGCGACCTTAAAGAGGTATCTGGGCAAATTTTCAGAATGCTAGGTGCGCTCACTAAAACAGCAATTGGCTTGTTGCCTGAGGGCAATACTGGTGGGGCAAACGTGAGTCCATTCAAGCCAATGCCCATTTCGCCCGAAAATAAAGCCATACTGGAAAAAATTAGAAATGCACAGTCATAACCATTCACACTCGCATGGGAATTCAGCCGACGCGTCGAAACGTATCGGCTGGGCGTTTCTCTTGAATGTGGTGTTCACTGTTATTGAATTCATTGGTGGATGGCTTACCAACAGCACCGCTATTATGGCTGACGCAGTGCACGATTTGGGCGATAGTCTGTCAATTGGTACAGCGTGGGGATTAAATAAGCTTAGCGATAAAGATTCTAATCAAACATTCTCATACGGCTACAAACGGTTTTCCTTACTAGGTGCATTGATTAACGGTATTGTGCTGACGGTAGGCTCCATTTGGATATTGTTTGAAGCGATACCTCGTTTGGCTGAGCCTGAAATGCCCCAAGTTGAAGGGATGGTTTTATTGTCTATCTTTGGGATGGCAGTAAACGGCTTTGCGGCTTACAAACTGAGTGAGGGAGACTCATTAAATGAGCGAGTCCTCAACTGGCATTTGCTGGAAGACGTGCTTGGTTGGGTAGCAGTATTTATCGTGTCCATCGTCTTAATGTTTAAGCCTTGGCCTATTTTAGATCCAATCTTATCCATTGGCTTTACTTTGTTCATCCTTTTCAATGTGTTTCGCAATCTCAAAGAAACCCTAATGCTGTTTTTGCAAGCAACGCCCGATGAAGAACAGCTTTCAAAGATTCGAAGCGATTTACTGGCAAACGATAAGGTAAGTGATCTTCATCATTTTCATATTTGGTCTCTAGACGGTGAGCGTAACGTAATGACGGTCCATCTTGTTCTTGATGGAGATGTCAGTCTTGAGCACATCCAGTCACTCAAAGAGAGCATACACAGTTCGTTAGAAAAATATATAAATTCGAACATACGACTGTTGAGCTGGAGTTTGCTAATGAACAATGTCGTGACGAAGTGAATTAGGCTTGGTAGACTTTCATACATGAAAAATCTAAAACGCTTAGGTTACATCGTGATCTCGCTGATACTCTTTCAGTCGTTTTCTGCTGTGGCGAATTCGTTAGATTTTCATGCAATAGACACTCAGCCCCTGTAACACGAGCATAAGCATTCAGAACACAAGCAAGAGCAGTCTGAGCTGTCTGCCAATGAAACCAGTGATAAAGTAAGTACAGAGCACCACAATCCTGCTGATTGCCACCATTGCGGCCACTGCCATGGCACACATGCACAATGGGTCAGTCAGAGTCATATCAACAGTCTGAAAACAGTGGTTTCAGTCCACAATTTCAACTATTTAGATGCGGTAATTGACGCACCTATTAACCGATTACTTCGCCCACCCAAAATTACGTCCTAGTACTTTTTTCGATAGTGCCGCGCCGATAATACTCGCGACGCTAAACATTGATAAATTATTAGGATATTCCAATGAAAATGTTTCCTATTTTCGAGCATGCACCTGTCATTGTGTGCAGTTGCATACTGGGCTTATTACTCAGTCCACCGACCGCACATGCGGTGCAAGCTAACAGATTTGTAGACGAAAGTGTTCAAGCGCCCATACGAGAAACGCTGACTCTTGAAGACACTATTAGAATGACACTTGCCAACAATCCAAGTTTGTATGAATTTGAATTTAAACAACGTGTTATAGACGGAGAGTCAAAAACGGCAGCGCTTAAACCAGCACTGAGTGCCGGGGTTGAACTAGAGAACCTTTTGGGAACCGGCGAGGTATCGGGTATCAAAGAGCTTGAAGTTACCTTGACACTATCATCAGTATTACAGCTCAATGATAAGCCAGCAGCTAGGTTGAATGTACTCTCTGAACGGAGAATACAGCAAGATGTTGAAAAGCAAATACGCACCTTAGATATCCTCGGTGAGCTTAATCGTCGATACATCAAAGTACTCGTATTGCAGGCGAGCTTAGAGGTAATAAAAGATGCAGAGACACTTGCACTTTATACATTAAATGCCGTAACGAAACGCGTTGAAGCAGGCGCATCCCCCTTGTTAGAACAAAAACGCGCCCAAGCTGCGCTTGCCCAAGCAAAGCTCGATGTTAGTCTCGCTCAACAAGACCTTCGATTTGGCCTGCGCAGTTTATCCATCATGTGGGGTGAGCAGACACCAAGCTTTAAGCGTGTGGAAGGCGATCTTTTTGCTTTTAACAAAATTGCGTCGTTTGATGCGCTGGCAGTCGCAATCCAAAGTGGCCCTCATATTAATCTCTTCGCCAAACAAAGCCGTGTGCAAGCTGCGCAGCTTCGTCTAGCGCAAGCGAATAACCTCGCTGATATTGAGTGGTCAGCCGGGCTTCGCAGAATGCAAGGTATTGATGAAACCGCACTAGTTGCCGGAATAAGCGTTTCATTGTTTCAAAAAGAACGAAACCTTGGTGAATACGAAGCGCATAGGGCACGCCTTGACGCAATAGAGCTGCAAAAACAAAGCAACCTTCGCAGTCTATTACATTCAGTTAATCAAGCGTTAGGCGAACATACACGTGCATTGCTAGAGGTTGAAACTATTCAGCTCAACGTAATTCCCCCCTTAAAGGAAGCGTTAGATTTAGTAGAGAGCGCATATTTAGAGGGCCGTTTCAGCTACTTGGAATGGGTAACTACTCGACAAGAATTTCTGACAACCCGCCTGACATTAATAGAGGCTGCTTCTCAAGTTCATTTAAGCAAAACAGAAATTGAAACACTCACAGGTCTCGCGCTGAAGACTGAACACAATGATGACTCAATGCACTCAAGTCACCAAGACAATTTGCAGCAGTCATCTAACATTTCGATAAGAAGTCATGATTATGAATAAATTCACACTACAAAAAGTACTTATTTCCATCTTCACCCTTAGCCTTTATAGCTTCACCGCAATCGCAGGTGATAAACAAATTGATGCAAATTCCAACGATAGAGACAATCACGCAAGTGAAGTCGTAAGGATGAGCAATGAAATAGCAATTCAGAACGATATTTCCGCCACTCCCGTGCTCGCTAGTGAGATTGCGGTAAAAACTACACTTTATGGGCGAATTAGTGCAGACCCCGCCTCATTAAGTCATATAAGAGCACGGTTTGACGGTGTTATTAAGGATGTAAAAGTCAACATTGGAGACCCCGTTAATAAAGGCGATATTTTAGCGATTGTGGAGTCCAATGAGAGTTTGAAAAGTTATCCCATCACGTCACCTTTTGATGGCAATGTGATTGCGCGACATGCAAATAATGGTGAGCTATCAAACGGACAAGTACTCTTTTCGTTAGCTAATTATAAAAACGTATGGGCACAACTGACTGTATTTTCGCAGGTGCTTAGCAGCATCAAGGTTGGACAGTCAGTTGAACTAAGCCACGCAGGTTTCAATCAAACCTCCAAAATTGCCTACATTACGCCTTCTGCTGATGGCAATCCGCACTCTCTTGCCAATGTAAGTATCGACAATAGTACTGGATATTGGCCACTCGGTACGCTGGTCAAAGCACAGGTTACGACATCAACTAAGTCAGTCAATCATGCTGTTCCTCTATCTGCTGTGCAAGAGTATGAAGCCAAGCAAGTTGTGTTTGTGGTTGAGGGTGAAGAGTATAGGCCCAGAGCGGTCGAGCTTGGGGTCTCAGATGGTCGCTATATCGAGGTCATCAGTGGTCTTGAAACAGGCGAACGTGTCGTGGCTTCCAATAGTTACATGATTAAAGCAGATTTGGAAAAGTCGGAGGCAGGTCATGATCATTAACGCTTCACCCAATCAAATGTTTCCATGTCAATTGGCGTGCAGTTTTAAGGGAGGCTTAAGATGCTAGCTTCCATTATTCGCACCGCAATCGAAAAGCGCGGCATTTTTCTTATGCTTTGTTTTTTGATAATTGGCTTTGGCCTATTCAGCTATCAAAAGCTGCCTATTGATGCCGTACCCGATATCACTAATGTTCAGGTACAAATCAACACACAAGCAAAAGGCTATTCACCGCTTGAAACCGAACAGCGCATCACCTTTTTGGTAGAAAACGTCTTGGCAGGTTTACCAAACTTGGACTACACACGTTCACTATCGCGCTATGGCTTGTCACAAGTGACGGCCGTTTTTGAAGAAGGCACTGATCTCTTTTTTGCCAGAAATCTCATAAACGAACGGCTAGGCATTATCAAAAGCCAATTACCCGATGGTATTGAGCCTGAAATGGGGCCGATTGCCACAGGTTTGGGTGAAATTTACATGTACACGCTTAGCGCGAAGCCCGGCACAGTAACTGCCGATGGCAGAAAATTTGATGCGATGGCGCTTCGTGAGTTACACGATTGGGTGGTGAAACCTCAACTGGCCTTGGTGAAAGGGGTAACAGAGGTTAATGCTATTGGCGGTTTTACCAAACAATATCATGTAAAGCCTAACCCTCAACTCATGCTTAATTATGGCGTTAGTACTGACGATTTATTGCGGGCATTGGAGCGAAATAACGCTAATCAGGGCGCTGGGTACATTGAACGCAACGGCCAACAAATACTAGTACGTTCACAAGCGAGACTATCAAGCGTTGAGGACATCGGTAACGTGGTGGTAACGCTTACAAACCAATCTCCCGTTACGGTAAATGATATTGCAGAGGTCGCCATCGGTAAGGAGCTTAGAACGGGCGCTGCAACACTTGAAGGACAAGAGACTGTGCTTGGCACAGCGATGATGCTAATAGGCGAAAATAGCCGAGCTGTTGCGCTAGACGTGGCTGATAAAGTGGATGAAATCCAAGCAAGCTTGCCAGAGGGCGTGCTTATTCAAAGTGTTTATGATCGCACTGCGCTGGTAGATAAAGCCATCAACACAGTACGAAAAAACCTTATTGAAGGCGCATTGCTGGTTATTGTCGTCCTATTTTTACTATTGGGCAACATACGAGCTGCCATCATCACCGCTGCTGTCATCCCTCTTGCTATGCTTGCCACGATAACAGGTATGGTAAGAACGGGCGTAAGCGCGAACCTAATGAGCTTAGGCGCGTTAGACTTTGGACTGATTGTCGATGGTGCAGTTATTATTGTGGAGAACTGTATTAGACGGTTAAGTGAATCGCAGCGGCGAACGGGTGCAATACTGCCTCTTAAAGAACGGCTGGAAGTTGTATTTGAGGCAACGAATGAAGTGATAGGCCCAAGTCTTTTTGGCGTGATGATAATCACGATTGTGTACATTCCTATCTTTAGCTTAACAGGTGTCGAAGGGAAGATGTTTCACCCAATGGCGGCTACCGTAATATTGGCATTGTTAGCGGCAATGGTATTTTCAATCACCATCGTGCCCGCAGCCGTTGCTATGTTCATGTCAGGCAAGGTTAGTGAAAAAGAGAGTCCAATAATAACAGGGGCTAAATCAGTTTACCGCCCTGTATTGGAGTGGGCATTAAAATTACGATGGTTAGTCGTAGGTGCTGCGACATTGCTTGTTATCATCAGTGTTTGGTTTGGGATGCGTCTAGGCTCTGAATTCGTGCCGCAACTTGATGAGGGTGACATCGCCCTTCATGCAATGAGAGTGCCCGGCACGGGAATTGAGCAGGCTGTCGATATGCAAAAACGGCTTGAACAGGTCATTATGCAATACCCACAGGTAAGCACCGTGTTTGCTAAAACGGGTACTGCTGAGGTGGCTACTGATGCTATGCCACCCAATGTCACCGACACTTTTGTCATGTTAAAACCAATTGATCAATGGCCAAACCCTGCATTATCGAAAGCGAAGTTTGTCGAGCAATTAGAACGGGATCTTCAAAATGTGCCCGGCAATAACTATGAGTTTACGCAACCCATACAGATGCGCTTTAACGAATTGATTAGTGGCGTTAGAGCAGATTTAGGGATCAAAATTTATGGTGATGATCTGGATAAGCTGCGGGATTCAGCTGGTGATGTCTTAGCCGTATTACAAGGTATTCCGGGCGCTGCTGACGCACGAGTAGAACAAGTAGATGAGATCCCCATCTTCAAGGTGAACCCGAAACCTTATGCGCTGGCGCGTTACAACTTAGACGTAACTGACTTGCAAACATGGTTAAGTGCATCCATTGGCGGCAAAGTAGCAGGCTTAGTATTTGAAGGTGACAGACGTTTTGAGATTGTTGTTCGTTATTCTGAAGATATTCGCAATAACTTAGAAGCACTGGGAAATATACCCATCATGACCAATGATGGTGAGTATGTGCCAATCGCCGAGGTGGCTGAGCTTGAATATACCAATATACCCAGTCAAATAAGTCGAGAAAACGCAAAGCGCCGTATCGTAGTCACAGCAAATGTGAGAGATCGTGATTTAGGCTCTTTTGTGAATGATGCTAAAGAGCAGATCGCAGCCAATGTGGTACTGCCAAGTGGCTACTGGATAAGTTATGGCGGTACGTTTGAGCAATTGGAAAGCGCAAGTCAGCGACTGAATTTGGTTGTGCCCGCAACGCTTTTTCTGATCCTTACATTACTTGTGATTGCATTCGGCTCAGTCAAAGACGCCTTGATAATTTTTACAGGCGTCCCTTTGGCATTAACTGGCGGCATCTTTGCGCTTTGGATCAGAGATATGCCTCTTTCAATATCCGCAGGGATTGGTTTTATCGCGCTCTCTGGTATAGCTGTATTGAATGGTCTGGTGATGCTATCTTTTATCAGGCAGAGGATGGAAGAAACTGGCGAGTTAGTAAACTCGATTATTGATGGTGCAATGACACGTTTGCGGCCAGTGCTGATGACCGCGTTAGTGGCGAGTCTTGGTTTCGTGCCCATGGCGCTTAACGTAGGTACTGGCGCAGAGGTGCAGCGACCTCTGGCAACGGTGGTCATTGGTGGGATCATATCCTCTACCTTATTAACTCTGGTTGTACTACCTGTACTCTACAGACTCGTTCACAGCAAAACTGCGATCTAATGTTAAGGGCTTTCTGATTAATGACGAAAGCCCTTATTTCGAATTAACCAGAACGGCGAAACTAGAATATTGTCGTGTCGTTCATTTTTTGACGTTGCAGGAAAAAGTATGGAACCAACAATAAAAAGGGATTTAAAAAAGGCGAGAACGCTTCAAATATTAAATGTCATCTATGATGCAATTGAAGTAATAGTCGCCTTAGTAGCAGGGATAACTGCCAATAGTTCAGCGCTCATAGGGTGGGCATTGGACAGCACAATAGAGGTGGTAAGTGCTGCCACCCTTGGCTGGCGTCTACACGGTGAGCTTAAAGGAATTGATGAAGATCAGGTAAATAGACGGAAGAAAATTACTCTCTACGTGATTGCAGTATCATTTACTTTGGTCTGTATATTTATATCTTATGATTCAATTACAAAACTTCTTAGTCAGCAAACTTCAAGCTGGAGCACTATGGGGTTAATCATTTTAGTTACTTCTTTGCTTATCAACCCTATTCTTATTTATTTCAAAAGAAAATATGGTCGTAAGCTGGACAGCCCAGCGTTACTTGCCGATGCCAAAGATACCTTTATCTGTTTATACCAGACTATCGTTGTTCTTGCTGGTTTGCTATTGGTAAATTGGTTAGGTTGGTGGTGGGCAGATCCTGTGGCGGCGTTGCTCATTGTACCTTATGCAGCAAAAGAAGGTTGGGAGGCCTACACTAAAGCAAGAGAAATCAACGTTGATAAGAAGTAACTGGCGAATACAATACTTTCTCTCAAAACTGACTTAATTCATAGTATAGAAACTATAATCGTTTTTTAGTTACTTAGATTTTTATCAGGTAATGCTGTTAACTGAGCAGATAAAACGAAGCGCCTAGTCTTCGGAAGACTACACAGAGTGTACGAAGCCATTTAGCCAATGTTTAGGATATAAAAATCAACAGGAACCCATAAAGCTTTTAACTGAATCAGGGTTAGATTTACATCGTGCGAAAGGAGGGGAAACATGAGTGAGTTTTTAACGCAATGGCAAGAGGCCGCCCACACTACTTTGGGCCTATTTTGGATGGCTTTTTGGGCCTTCGCGCTTGGTTACCTAATAAGCTCAATGATCCAAGTTTTTGTCACCAAAGAGAGAATGCAAAAATCCATGGGAAAAACCGGACCCAAAAGTGTCGCATTGGGCACTTTCTTTGGTTTTATTTCCAGTTCCTGTTCCTTCGCAGCTTTATCTACAACGCGTGCTCTATTTGTAAAAGGTGCAGGCTTAATCCCTTCTCTTGCTTTCATGTTGGCGTCCACCAATTTGGTGGTGGAATTAGGCATAATCATTTCTATTTTTCTTGGGTGGCAGTTTGTTGTAGGAGAATATGTCGGTGGTATTCTACTTATCCTAGCCGTTTGGCTGTTGGTCAAACTGACGTGTAAAAAAGAGTTTGAGGAAAAGTCGCGAGAGCATGCAAAAAAAAGCAGAAGGTGGCGATAGCCAAGCGAATAGCAAGGAAAAAAGCTGGAAAGATAAAATAGTGAGTAAAGCGGGATGGCACCAAGTTGCTAGCCGCTACACGATGGAATGGAAGATGGTATGGAAAGATGTAACCATTGGATTCACTGTCGCCGGTATCATTGCGGTATTTGTTCCCACTGAATTTTTTCAATCACTTTTCATCGGAGCCGGGCAAGAATCGAATTCCTTTTTGCAAATTCTTGCGCAAACCATCGTTGGCCCCGTCGCGGCCTTTTTTACTTTTATCGGCTCCATGGGCAACATTCCGCTAGCGGCCGTGTTATTCGGGCAGGGGGTAAGTTTCGCTGGAGTAATGGCGTTTATCTTTAGTGATCTGGTGGTATTTCCAGTGTTGCGGATTCAGGCGCAGTACTATGGCTGGAAAATGGCCATTTATATACTGATTGTATTTCTATGTGCGCTTGTGGGCGTATCGCTCGTCATGCACTATGGACTCGATCTCTTGGGACACTTGCCTGATGCTTCAGGATTTCAGTCAATGACAGATCGTGAGTTTTTTAACATAGACTACACGTTTTTCTTGAACTTGCTCTTTCTCGCGCTAACCACTGCATTCATCGTTTGGCAGTACTATAAAAAAGAAAAATCGATGTCAACTAATCGAAGCCTTGGCGACTGGTTACTGCTGTCGCTTTCGATTGTCGCGTATGGATGGCTTGCAATTGGTGTGGCTGTGCTTCCATTTTTCTAATCTACAAGCGCATTTTTCTTAAATTGGGCGACTTGCATCGATCCTACTTCTAGCCTCGTCTATACAGTCACATCTGAATTGCTGATAACCGTTGTGCTCAGTTAGTTTTTTTGAGAGGGAACGCTCTGTATCATTTACACAAACACAAGTTTAGATTATCATGATAAGGTATTTTTAAGAGAACTGTATGTTTAAACCACTTTCAAAAGTCTTAGTTGTTGTTGCCATGCTTACTGCCTTTGTTGGGCAAGCATTGGCTTATACATCTATGTCTTGTGAAATGTCGGCAGATTCTCATCAATCTCATATGACTATGGAACACTCTTCAATGAAGTCTCATGAAGGTATGGAACATGGTGATATGAAGGCTAGTGCTTCAAGTTCAAAAGACTGCTGCGACGTAGACTGTATTTGTCCTGCAAATGCATGTACATCAGTCACATTTTTGAATTCAAACAATGGTTCACCTGATATTTTGGGCTTTACTGAAGCTATAGTGAACCAAGGCGCTGAACACCCAAAGTCAATGTCTACTTCCCTTTTCCGTCCACCAATATTTGCCTAACACAGGGTTAGTGCGTCCAAAATTTACGCACAGAATAACTTTTCTTGTTAATTAATTAAGCGCTATTGCGCCTATATTTTATCCAGCATTGTCTGGGGGCAAAATGATCAAATTATTTTTTAAGTTAGCGGTAGCTATACTGCTAATACCAGCGTTTACTCACGCTACCGAGCATAATCATGAAAGTCATGTCGAAGCAAAGCTAATCGAGTTATTAGTTTACAAAACTCCGACTTGTGGATGTTGCAAAAAGTGGATAACCCATATTGAAGATGAAGGGGTGATTGCGCACTCCAAAGATTACCGCAACATCTCCAATATAAAAACTAAGTACGGTATCAAACCTAATTATCGCTCTTGTCATACAGCCGTTACTAGAAATGGCTTTGCGTTTGAAGGGCATGTGCCTGCCAAATTCATAAAACAATTTTTAGCTGAAAAACACAACAACGCCATTGGTTTGTCAGTCCCAGCGATGCCTGTTGGCTCTCCGGGGATGGAAGTAGGTGAACGTTTTATGCCTTATAACGTGTTGATTCTATTTAAAGATGGTACTAGCGAAGTGTATGCAGAGGTGAAAACCTATGAGGAGCAATTCTAATGAAATTTGGAATTCCAAGTCTGTTAAAGATTACTGTTAGTTTAATGATCGGGTTTTCTGCATTTTATGCCCAAGCAGAAAAGATCATTTCACTTGATCAGGCGATAGCATTAGCACAGCAAAATGACCCTTGGCTGCACGGCAGCAAGTTGAAACAGCAAGCTGTTGAGTATAACAGTATAGCTTCTGGAACCTTGCCTGACCCTATTATGTCTGTGGGCATGATGAATTTACCAACAGATACATGGAACTTAGATCAGGAAGGTATGACTCAATTTAAAGTTGGAGTTTCTCAAATGTTTCCTAGAGGAGATAGTTTGGAACTCAAACGACAACAGCTAAAAATCGAATCAACTAAATACCCGCTGTTACGCGAAAATCGTAAGGCGAAATTGAAAAGTGAAGTTTCCCAACTTTGGTTAGACGCTTTTCTAGCGCAACAAACCATTAAGTTAATCGAGAACGATTGGGAACTATTTGAGCAGATGGCGGAGATAGCAAAAGCCAGTTACTCAAATGTGATTGGAAAAACAAGACAACAAGATGTCATTCGAGCACAACTAGAAATCGTTCAATTGGAAGATAGGTTGACAGTCCAGAGGCAAAAATTAGAAACCTCAATTGCTCGTCTAAACGAATGGCTTCATCTTTATGATGACAGTAACTATGAAAAAGCGTTTGATTTTGACGCGCCACCAATGGCATTCAATGTCTCAGAAACTCTACCTGAAATTCGATTGCAAACCCCCGCATTTTTAAAGAAGGCTCATTATTCGCGAAATGCTCTGGCATTAGAATTAGAAAATCACCCTGCGATTCGCTCAATTGATGTTCAGAAAAAAGTGACTGAAACAGCTGTTGATATAGCCAAACAACAATATAAGCCCCAGTGGGGAGTAAACGCCAGCTATGCCTATCGTGATGATATGCCATCAGGAGATAATAGAGCAGACTTGTTTTCTGTTGGTGTGACGTTTGATTTACCGTTATTCACTGAAAATAGACAAGATAAACAAGTTGCCGCATCAATCGCGGAAACAGAAGCTGTCAGAACAGAGAAATTGCTGTTAACAAAACAAATGATTAGCGAAATTGAAAAAGAGCTAAGGCAGCTGAAAAGACTATCAGAAAGGCAGTCAATATATAAAGAACAATTGCTTACGCAAACCCACGACCAAGCAGAAGCTTCGTTGACTGCTTATACCAACGATGATGGTGATTTTTCTGAAGTTGTTCGAGCTAGAATCGCAATGCTTAATGCCAGAATTTCCGCACTAAAAATAGATGTTGATGCATTGAAAACAGTAACTCGTATCAATTATTTCTTCGCACAGTCACATTCAAAATCAGCACCCGCACACACTGGTAAATTCGGAGAGAAATAATGTCATCTAATACAAAAATAATTATCGCGATCATCATTGGTGCAGCAATAGGTGCTGGGACATTGGGTTTATTCCTAAATCCTAACTCTGAAGGACCGAAAACAAATTCTGAAGAGAAAAAGCCGCTTTATTGGGTTGCCCCGATGGATTCTAACTACCGCCGGGACAAGCCCGGTAAATCTCCTATGGGGATGGACTTAATTCCTGTGTATGAAGATGAATCATCAACTGATGACTTCGGCCCCGGTGCTGTTAGGGTCGCTCCTCATGTGGTGAATAATCTTGGTGTTCGTACCGCACCTGTTGAGCTAGAAAATATGCACACTGAAATCTCTACGGTGGGTTATGTACAATATGACGAAGATAAACTAATTCATATCCACCCACGTGTTGATGGCTGGATCGAAAAACTATACGTTAAGGCTGAGGGTGACCCTGTAGAAAAAGGTCAACCCCTTTACAGCTTATATTCTCCCCAGTTAGTTAATGCTCAAGAAGAATTGTTAATCGCCTTAAAGCGCAATAACGGCTCGTTAGTTACGGCAGCTAAAGATCGTCTTAAAGCCTTACAACTTTCAGCAGGCTTGATTAAAGAACTAGAGCAAACAAAAAAAGTTCAACAAACAATTACCTTTTATTCGCCTCAAGCAGGTGTTGTAGATGGGTTAAAGATACGAGAAGGTTTCTATGTGAAACCGGGAGATACTTTGCTTAGTATCGGCAAACTTGACCAAGTATGGGTAGAGGCTGAAGTGTTTGAACGAGATGCAGCGCTTATCAAAGAAGGGTTGCCAGTATCGATGACTCTAGACTACTTGCCCGGAGAAGATTGGACAGGTGTGGTTGACTATGTTTACCCAGCATTAAACAGTAAAACTCGCACACTTAGAGTTCGCTTGAAATTTGGTAATCCTGATTTTCAATTAAAGCCCAATATGTTCGCACAAGTTTCGATCCATGCGAATCAAGCCGACAGTGCGATTATTGTTCCTAAAGAAGCGGTCATACGCACAGGCAAGCAAGACAGAGTCGTCCTCGCCTTAGGTGACGGACAGTTTAAATCAATTGAGGTAACTATTGGTCGAGTTGATAAAGATAGTATCGAGATTCTGAGCGGTTTAAATGAAGATGATGTTGTTGTTACGTCTGCTCAATTCCTAATTGATTCGGAATCAAGTAAGTCATCAGACTTTAAGCGTATGACACATGATGAGGTGCCGAACTCTATCTGGATGCAAGGTGAAGTAAACAGCGTCATGACAGGACATCGTATGGTCAATATTACACATGGCCCGGCTGAAGCTTGGGATTGGCCGGAAATGACAATGGACTTTAATGTGGCTGAGAATGTTGATGTTGACTCTTTAAAGTCAGGTCAATCTTTACACTTCGAGGTGTCTAAAACCGAAGATAGTGGATATGAAGTAACTGGTATTCATATCATGAGTCAGCCAGAAGTATCCTCTGCAACAGTCTCAGGTTTAATTAATGAAATAACCTTAGGCAATCGCACTTTCAATATTAGTCGAGGCCCAATAGAGAAGTGGGATAGACCTGCTGCGACGATGGATTTTATCGTCGCGGAAAATATAGAAATAGCTGACTTTAATGTTGGTGACAACGTCACTTTCACGTTTGAAGTGAGAGATGAATTGGTTATCACTGAAATTTCCCTTGAAGCAAATGAAAAAAACAGCGACGAACATGAGACAAATCATGAACAGAAAGCTGTTGTCGATCATTCGAACCATTAAATAGGGAGATTAGTAATGATTGAATCAATAATTAGATGGTCAGTGGGTAACCGTTTCTTTGTGTTATTAACCACGCTTATCATCGCATTTGGTGGAATATTTGCGTTAAAAAATACACCTGTCGATGCGCTTCCTGACTTGTCAGATGTTCAAGTAATTATCAAAACGAGTTATCCGGGACAAGCACCTCAGGTAGTACAAGATCAAGTAACTTTTCCTTTAACTACTGCGATGCTTTCAGTACCGGGAGCACAAACGGTTCGAGGTTATTCGTTCTTTGGCGACTCATATGTCTACATCATATTTGACGACGACACAGACCTTTATTGGGCAAGGAGTCGTGTGTTGGAGTATTTGAGTCAAGTTGCTTCGAGTTTACCAGATGCAGCAAAACCACAGCTAGGGCCTGATGCAACAGGTGTGGGCTGGGTTTATATATATGCGCTCACTGATAAATCTGGTAATCATGATCTTAGTCAGTTGCGAAGTATCCAAGACTGGTTTTTAAAATACGAGCTTCAAACGGTTCCGGGAGTTTCTGAGGTCGCTGCAATTGGTGGCATGGTTAAACAATACCAAGTTCAAGTTGATCCAGATAAGTTGCGAGCCTACGGCATACCATTGACTCACGTTCAAATGGCGCTGAAAAGAGGTAACCAAGAAACAGGTGCGTCTGTTGTTGAAATGGCCGAAGCTGAGTACATGGTAACTGCCACTGGCTATATTCAATCCGTTGGTGACATCGAAAAAATACCGTTAGGCGTTAATGAGCAGGGTACGCCATTGCGTATTGGCGATATAGCTGATGTTGGATTGGGTCCACAGATGCGCCGAGGGATAGCGGAGTTAAATGGTGAAGGCGAAGTTGTTGGTGGCGTCGTGGTAATGCGCTTTGGAGAAAACGCACAGCAAACAATTGACGGTGTAAAAGAAAAACTTGAATCATTAAAAGCCTCTTTGCCTGAAGGTGTTGAAGTTGTTCCTGTTTATGACAGATCTAAGTTAATTGAACGAGCGGTTAGCAATCTATCAGATAAATTGATTGAAGAGCTAATTGTGGTTGCACTAATTTGTGCGGCATTTTTGTTTCATCTACGTTCTTCCATTGTCGCAATTATTACCTTGCCTTTAGGAATTTTGGTGTCTTTTATCATCATGTACATGCAAGGTATCAATGCCAATATTATGTCATTAGGTGGGATTGCAATAGCGATAGGAGCCATGACGGACGGTGCAATTGTAATGATTGAAAATATGCACAAGCACATGGAAGCTCTTAATAAAAAGGGCGTGCCATTGACGGATGAAAACCGTTGGCAAATTGTTGCTAAAGCTGCAAGTGAAGTTGGTCCAGCATTGTTTTTCAGTCTACTTATTATCACAGTGTCATTCTTACCAGTCTTTATTCTAGAAGCTCAAGAAGGAAGAATGTTTGCCCCTCTTGCATACACTAAAACCTATGCGATGGCTGCATCCGCTGGATTGGCAATAACTCTGGTTCCCGTTCTTATGGGATATTTTATTCGTGGAAAGATTATATCGGAAAAGAAAAACCCATTGAACCGCGTACTGACCGCTCTGTATATGCCTGTGTTAAGACAGGTTATGAAATTCCCTAAATCAACCATTGTAATTGCGTTATTGGTTACCGCCGTGGGTTTTTGGCCTGTTAATAAGATTGGTAGTGAATTCATCCCGCCATTGGATGAAGGTGACCTGATGTATATGCCAACAACTTACCCCGGCATATCCATTGGTAAAGCTCGCGAATTATTACAACAAACGGACAAGTTACTTCGCACAGTGCCTGAAGTCGAGACCGTCTTTGGCAAAGTTGGTCGTGCTGAAACCGCCACTGACCCTGCCCCTTTAACGATGATTGAAACATTCATTCAGTTGAAACCACAAGAGCAGTGGCGAGACGGAGTAACCACTGAAAGTTTAAAAGCTGAATTTGATGAATTGGTTAAATTACCCGGCTTAACAAATGCTTGGGTGATGCCAATAAAAACCCGGATAGATATGCTAGCGACGGGTATCAAAACTCCTGTTGGAATAAAGGTAGCAGGACCTGACCTTGATAAGATTCAAGAAATAGGTCAGCAAATTGAACAATTGTTACCAGCGGTAGAGGGAACAGCATCGGTTTATTCCGAGCGTGTAGCTGGCGGCCGTTATATCAAGATAGATATTTCTCGTGAAAAGGCGAGTCGATTCGGGTTAAATATTGCTGATGTTCAGCAGGTGGTATCGACGGCTATTGGAGGCATGAATGTCACTCAAACTGTGGAGGGACAAGAGCGTTACCCTGTCAATTTAAGATATCCACAAGACTATAGAGATTCGCCTGAGCAACTCGCTAGATTGCCTGTTATTACTCCGAATGATCAGCGTATCGCATTGGGAGATGTAGCAGATATCCGTGTTGAGAATGGCGCTCCGGGAATAAAAAGTGAAGACGCTCGCATTAATGGCTGGTCATTCATTGATATCGAAGGCGTGGATGTCGGGACATATGTAGAGAATGCTAAAGAGTACCTTGAGCAAAATCTAGAAATTCCAACAGGTTACTCAATCTCTTGGGCTGGGCAGTATGAATATATGGAAAGAGCAAAAGAAAAATTGACATTTGTTTTGCCCTTAACGCTAGCCATTATTTTGATCTTGCTCTATTTGAATTTCCGCTCGTTTAGCGAAGTAGCCATTATTGTCGTGACATTACCTATGGCAATGATTGGTGGCTTATGGCTAATGTATTTGGAAGGATTTAACTTTTCCGTCGCTGTAGGTGTTGGTTTTATTGCGCTAGCAGGTGTTGCCGTAGAGATTGGAGTCATCATGCTGGTTTACTTGAATCAAGCTCTTACAGATCTCAAGGAAAAAGCGACCGAGCGAGCAGAACAGATTTCTGACGCAGATTATCAAGATGCCTTGTTACATGGCGCTGGTTTGCGTGTACGCCCTGTCATGATGACCGTGGCAACAATCATCATCGGTCTATTACCTATTTTATATGGAACAGGCACTGGTTCGGAGGTCATGAGTCGCATCGCAGCACCTATGGTCGGTGGGATGACGAGTGCAGTGTTACTAACTCTCATTGTACTGCCTGCTATTTATTCAATTGTTAAAAAGAGAGAAATAAATTTCTTTAATCAAGAGTTATCAAAAAGCTAAATTTAGTCGTCAAACCATAAATTTTAAAAGAGGTAAATATGAAAGCATTAATCAAAATCTTAGCGGTAATCAGCGTTGTTATTAGTAGCGCTGTGTTCGCACACGTAAATCTTGAAAAAAGTTCGCCTTCGGATAATGCAATGTTAATGACATCCCCAGAGGAACTTACACTTAAGTTCAGTAAAGAAGTGCGTTTAGTCAAAGTATCGTTAAAAAATAAGCAGGGAAAAAAAGTAAAGTTTGGCTTTCAACCTTCAAAAGAAGCGAGCAGTGAATTCTCATGGAAGCTACCTCAGTTGGCTCCAGCCAATTACATCGTAGATGTCACTTTCTTAGGTAAAGATGGTCACAAGATGAAGGACAACTTTGGCTTCATGGTTCATTAATTAAGTAGAGTAATTACTATGGAAATTTATATCTGGAATACGGTCATAGTGCTGACGAAAACTGCGTTCTACGTTGGCTTTGCCTGTATTGCTGGATATACATTTTTTGGCAATGTGTACGGCGGTAATACTTTGGAAAATGGAGAAAGAAGATCATTTAGTCAGATAACCCTTATTGCCGCCTTAATAGCTTTTCTAGCAAATGCAATTTGGTTCTTTGCTAACACTGGCGCAACGGTTGAAGAAGGAATAGTAGGAGCGCTAGACCTAGATATGATTAGTATCATGTGGGATTCGTCAATAGGCGATACCACACTATGGCGCTTGATTGGCCTGATTGGGGTTGCGATAGTAGTAATTTCTTCTCAATTTTGTGTTTGGACGCTTACTAAATATGTCTTAAACGCCGTGCTTGTCATATGTCTATTTTTTCTTTCTTATTCATTTACTTTGGCTGGACACGTTTCCGTCATGGGGGTCTTTGAAAAAGGTCTATTAATGGTGCATGTCATTGTAATGGCGTGGTGGTTTGGTGCCCTTTACCCTCTTAAAAAAGCCTGCAATAAGTTGGAATTCGAAAAGCTTTATCAATTGATGGAAAGGTTTGGAAAACAAGCTAGTGTCATGGTAAGTCTGCTCTTAATCGCTGGCTTATTATTGGCAATTCAGTTGGTGGGTGGATTAGATGCTCTGCTATTTACTAATTATGGACAAACCATATTAGTTAAATTGTTGTTAGTGATTTGCGTAATGAAGATAGCCGCTACACATAAATTGAAATTAGTCCCGCAGCTCAAAAATAATGATGGCAGAAAAACATTATCCAAATCAATCTCAATTGAAATGTTTGTAGCTATTGCCATTTTATCTGTAACAGCAGTGCTTACTAGTATTGTCGGCCCTGTAAATTAAACCTGAAAAGAGAATGAAAATGAAAAAAAGAAATATACTACTCGTTTTATTAATGACGGTTAGCTTTGTAGTTCACGCTCATGGTGACAAACAAAAAGATAAAGGAATGCTTAAAGGGCTGGATACCCCAGCTGCAAAAGTTGTATTAGCTTTTCATGAAGCGTTAGAAACAAGTAACAAAGAGCTTGCGCGTGCTCAATTAGCTGATGATGTCACCATTTATGAGGGCGGTCGTGTTGAAAGAAGCGCAGACGAATACGCTCATCATCATATGTTGTCTGATATGAAGTACTTGGCGGCTATGAAGAGCGAAACATTAGAGCACCAAGTGACAGTTCTTGGTAATACTGCGATATCGGCCTCGCGTAGTCATACTACAGGCTCTTACAAGGGTAAAGAGCGCGATTACGAAGGTATGGAAACAATGGTGCTGGAAAAACAAAATGGTGAATGGAAAATCAAGCACATTCATTGGTCTCATTAATTTATTGGTAAAAAAGACTGAGAATAAAATTGACTTCACCACAGTGTTATCTGTGCGAAGCTTTGAGAAAAAATGGAACCCAGTATTATCAGGAGTGCGCTAAAGCTTGTCGCAACTTAATTGATATATGTCGGAAAACCGTGAAATCGTGCTGTTGTTCGTAAGAGTTTAATTGCTTTTTTTGTTTGGAATTTCTTGCGAAAAAAGTTTGTAATAAAACGTAGCAGACCATGTCAGCATCATAAAGCCTAGAAGTGATTGCATCGCTGTGATGAATTTAATATGGCCTTCGGGGTTGAACTCACTCAACCCTAGGGTCGTCATAGTCACTAATGAATGGTAAAAGTAATCTCTGAAAATTGGTTTAAACGCTTTAGTAAATTCACCAAGCTCAAGGAGTTGGTGAGCAGCCCAATATATGCCTGTAAAGTAAAATGACTCAACAATATGTACTGCAAATATTATAAGTAATGCAAGCATCGCCTGCCATACCGAAAGACAGCAGTCACATTTTACATAATACCGTTGAAGTCCGTACAGTACATAGTAATGTGTCAAACAGGCCGCTAAGACGCCAACTAGTGCGATTAAAACTGCTAAAACCATTGATCCCCTCTGCTTAACTCAAACTGTCAAACCCTCATAGGTTCATAATGTTGGTTCGTTATTTGCTAAAATTCAAGAATTTGGTTTTAAATGGCTTAAGTACGGCCAGATTTATGTAAAGTTTACAAATCTTAATAAGGATTGCTAATGAAATATTCCAAGTTTGCAGCGATGATTATCACCTCTACTACTGCGATGTTCATTATGATGTATCTTAACACCTATACTGTTTCGCATATTTGGTTCAGCGAAACACGCTCGTATATGGCGCTCTATATGGGGGCGGGGATGGCCATAATTATGTTGGCGTTTATGCTGGGAATGTACACCAATAAGAAAATAAATACAGCGATTTTTATTGGGGCGGCATCTGTATTCTTGGTGTGCGTCTATTTGGTTCGCTCTCAGACAACGGTCGCAGATTCTTCTTACATGAAAGCGATGATACCGCATCACTCAATTGCAATATTGACTAGTGAACGTTCAGGCATTGAAGACGTTCGCGTCAGGGAGTTAGCCGATAACATTATCAAGGCCCAGCGCAAGGAAATTAAAGAAATGGAATGGTTAATTAAAGACATTGAAGCCAATGGTAAGGCGATCACACAGGCTGAAGCATCCCAAAGACCAGTTCCATCGTTTGAGGGTAAAGTCGGAAAAGGAGGGGAAGATGAGTAAAACAGTTAAACTATATAGAATGGTGACTGATGAGCATATTTGTCCCTAAGGTTTGAGATCCAAAGACTTGTTAGAGAGACAAGGATATGAAGTAGAAGATCATGAACTCACCTCTAGACAAGAAGCTGACGAATTTAAAGCCAAGCATGATGTACAAACGACCCCACAAGCTTTTATCGACGGCCAACGAGTTGGCGGGTACGATGATTTGAGAGAGTATTTCAATAAAGGCGAAGCAGGGCAAACGGGTACTACGTATACGCCTGGCTTTTTCGTGTATTGATTGCGGTCTCTGAGAGAAAGTAAAACGGCATGGTGCCTACACACCTCTTTATTGTTCGCCACTTCATCGACAAACCCTACCCGCCCGTCTTACATAACTAAAACAACCGTTGTAAAACGTACGACACGTTCATACTTATAAGTCATTACCAATTTTCCACATTGCGAGGCAACATGGCTATACCCTATTCATTGCTAGATTTAGCGCCAATATCTGAAGGGTTTGGCGTTAAAGACGCGCTAAACAACTCGAAGCTGATGGCAGTTGAAGCTGAGCGCAGTGGCTACGAGCGTGTATGGTTGGCCGAGCATCACGGCATGCACGGTGTGGCGAGTTCAGCTACCTCTGTCGTGCTAACCCACATTGGCAATGCTACCTCTAGCATTAAGATTGGTGCAGGTGGCATTATGCTGCCTAACCATGCACCTTTGGTAATTGCAGAGCAATTTGGCACCTTAGCGGAGTTGTTTCCTGGGCGTGTAGAGTTAGGTCTTGGCCGCGCTCCCGGCACGGATATGGCCACTGCAAGGGCACTTCGTCGTAATTTACAAAGCGATGTGGATAATTATCCTCAAGACATTCAAGAGCTACAGCACTATCTTGGCACACCACAAGACAGTCAGCCAATTGTGGCCGTACCAGGGGCTGATACCCACGTACCGCTATGGCTGCTAGGTTCTAGCCTTTACAGTGCGCAAGTAGCGGCGAAGATGGGCTTGCCTTATTCGTTTGCCTCCCATTTTGCGCCCGATGCGCTATTCGATGCACTGCATGTCTACCGCAATATGTTTAAGCCTTCATCGCAATTGTCAGCACCACAAGCCATGGCAGGTGTCATGGTGGTGATTGCAGAGACTGATGAAGAAGCTGAGCTTTTATTTACTTCGGTCAAACAGCAGTTTATGAATATGCGCCGGGGCTTAAACAAGCCCTTTGCCAAGCCGATGGCAGACTTTGATAACTATTGCACTGCATCAGATGAAGCAATGCTAGCTAACGTACTTAGGTACGCCTTGGTGGGGTCCAAGGAGACGGTGAAGGAAAAGCTCAACGACTTCGTAGAGGCGACACAAATTGATGAGATTATTGTTTCTATGCCAATTTACGACATAGATGCTCGTTTGTTCAGTGTTAAGGCGTTTGCGGACATCGCTACCTAATTCACGGACCGTTATTACCAGTTCTCGCTCGTTGGTTATAACTTCTCCTATGCATAACCGTCGAATAACTTTATGATACGACTTTAGTCGCGTTTTTCAGTTGTTTGTTTAAGGTTCACAATCATGACAAAGGTCAGCGTTTCCTTGTTGTTTACGTTCTTTTCTCTCGTGTTAAGTGCAAGGGCTGCATGGGCGAGCGAGACGATTGACCTTGTTATAATAGAAACCCTACCTGTCCCCATTGTTACCGAATCGCGTGTGGAATTCGAAAAAGAATTAGCGCGTATCATGCCAGACCATGAACTCAATATAACGATATACAACGCCGAAGGTTCAGAAATTCGAGCAAAAGCTATCCTAAAAGAACTGGCGGATAAGCCGGCACCCGATCTTATTGTTTCGGCAGCTACACTTGCTACTCGTGCGTTAAATGCGTCAGATGACTTTCTTGATGTGCCAAAACTATTCATGGTTGTTTCGGCGCCGGTGGAAGAGGGCATAGTGCCGGCGATTGGCGCAATCAGTAAGCGCAATATGACGGGTGAGTCCCACGTGCTAGATGCAAAAGTAAAGCTTGATATGTTGGAAGGTGTGCTAAAAGCATCTAAACCGGATACACCGCTGACTATCGGGTTAGTACATTCTACCTACCCATCTTCAAGTAATTTGGTTAATCAACTGCTTACGATAGACGGTCAATATAAAAACATTAACTTGGTGCCCATCAGTACCCCATATTTAGAGGGTGATGCAGGGCTTCTAGAAATGACGGATAGAATTACTGATATTTTACAGGAAAAAGCGATTGAGCTGGATGGTTACTGGCTTTCTTCAGGTCCACTGGCCGTAGCCTCCAATTTGGTGAAAAAAGTAAAAAAAGAAACCGGGTTACTCCCTTTGTTCGCAGAAAGTATTGCAGCGGTTAAAGAGGGTGCGCTAATTGGCGTGGTTTCAGAGCCAAGCAGCATAGGAAAGTCAGCGGCAAGAAAAGCGAAACTGATATTAGAAAAAAAATCGGCGATGGAGATTCCGGTGGTGAAAATGGACACCTACTCAGTAGCCGTAAATGTCTCTACGGCAATTCAGCTGCAATTGCCCATCCCCTCAAGCTATTTAAAGCTTTCCAAAGAACATGTGTATCAATAAGGCCTAGTTAGAAGTAAGTATGCGTATTAAATCGAAACTATTGATTATTTACATTCCAATTTTGTTAATTGGAATGGCACTTACAGGGTATTGGGCCTACTTAACGGCGTACGACTCGGTAAGAGAAAGAGAGTATCAGCTGCTTACTCAAACGCTCTCGTTAAACGTACTTGAAATCATTGATGAGCGGCGTGACTTGCTTATTGAATCTGGCTTAGAGAACGTGCCGGTATTTAGGGATGCCTATCAAAAAGAGGTATTTGAAGAATTAAAGTCACTTCATCAAACCACTGATAGACACTTCGCAATAACCGATAAAAGCACTGAAACGGTAATTTTTAGCACCATGACGCGCCCGTTGGTGCTTGATGTTGAAAACGCCAATAAGGCTACCATTGCAAATCGCAGCGTGGCGTTCGGAGAGTCTAACGTCAACGATGCTGACGTGCTGTTTGCCTGCGCTGAATTCGCGCCCTGGAATTGGAAAGTTACGATTTTACAGCCGGCCGATTCGCTTCAATCTTCTTTGTCTACCATCGCGTCGCTCACCTCTTTAGTTACGTTGTTTGCGGTGGTTATTGTCAGCCTTTTAATGGGCAAAGTGACGCAAGTCTTTGTGGTATCTCCCATCGAGAAAATTAAATCTGCTGCAAGTCGAATTGCTTTAGACCATAAGAAGGTCAATATTGACCTACAGCAAAATGACGAGTTAGGTCGCCTTGCTAGAGACGTAGAAGCGATGTCTGGTGAGATTGAGCAGTATGTTGCACAAGCGCAGCAAGCTAACCGCGCGAAGACCGATTTTCTTGCGGTAATGAGTCATGAAATACGTACGCCACTTAATGGAATACAAGGGCTTGCAACACTGCTTCTTGATACCCCTTTAACAGAAAAGCAGCATCAATATGCAAGTGACCTCAAGTCATCAGCCTCAATACTTGCTACGGTAATTAACGATGTGCTGGACTTGTCTAAAATTGAATCGGGTATGTCAGAGATAGATGTTACTGAGTTTGCTCTTGATAATATGCTCCGCGATTTGATTACACTATTAGGTACCAATGCAAGCGCTAATAATACAAGGCTTGTTTATACCAGCAAAAATATGGACTCGGTGGCGGTAACCAGTGACATCACGAAGCTTCGCCAAATCATTATTAACTTAGTGAGTAACGCGATTAAGTTTACTCACAAAGGTACGGTAAGTATCTCTGCCAAACTAAAAAAACCCGTCCACAGAAGAGGTGTGCGAAAACCGTTTGGTGGTTGCCGTCAAAGATACGGGTATTGGTATTGAACCAGACCGCTTAGAGCATATTTTCGATAAATTTACGCAATCAGACTCTTCAATAACCCGCGAATATGGCGGGACCGGGCTTGGGCTTGCCATTGCAAGACAGCTAACACAGCTGTTAGGTGGTGATATTAAGGTCGTCAGTAAAGTCGGCGAAGGGTCGTGCTTTACGGTTACCGCAAATGTACAGTCTCGATTGAAGGTTGAATCTTCTATGCATTTAGATGAAGGGCGTGATGTGCAAGGTGCTAGCGTACTAGCGGGGCTAAAAGTTTTGTTAGCAGAAGACAACGCAATTAACGCTGTTGTAGCTCAAGCCCTTTTAGAGCAGCTTCAGTGTGACGTTGAGCATGTTGATAATGGGTTGAAAGCCACCGCGCGCGTTGAAGAGGGCGGCATAGATGTGGTCTTTATGGATGTGCACATGCCGGTTATGGACGGTATAGAGGCCACTAAGCGCATTCGAAAGCTTGATGGTACACTTGGCCAGATCCCGGTGATTGGGCTTACCGCAGAAGCCTTCAAAGAGCGTCATATCGCATTTAAAGAAGCGGGTATGGACGATATTGTAACGAAACCTGTGACTATTGAAGCGTTACAAGAAAGTCTATTGAAACTGGCGATTGGGCAAGAAGTTACTGATAATAGTTAAGGTTATGCAAGCGTAAACCAAATAAGCCAATGGGCTTACGTTCAATTTTAACTTTGTTGCTTAGGGTGGCATGTGCAGATAAATAGACCAAGTGAGTTAAAGCGCCTGCGTATCGCGCTAATTATTGGTGCTGTGCTTATCGTTGTTTTCATGACAGCCGATCTCATGCTGCTGCCTAGTACTATGTACGAGCTGTACATATTCGACCGCTTATTACTTCAACTCCCTATTGTATTTGCGGTGGTGGTGGCCTCTTATTGGCGTAAGTTTATTCAGCACAGAGCATACGTATTTGCGGGCTTACTCGCGGCCCTCACCTATAGCAACTATTGGCTTATTTTTGTGTGCTGGCAAGAGCACAGCTTCATTTTCCCTTACGAGGGTACAATTTTATATGCCTTCTTCTGTGTTTTTGCCCTTGGCATTCCTTTCAAACTAGCAGCCTCGGTAAACGTAATTAACATTTTAGGTTTTTTGGGGTTAATGTGGATTACGCCTGTTTATGGTGATCGAGTGCCCATCTCTGCAGCCTTTGTTGCGGGCTCTTTGTTTATCTGCGTGTATGCCAGATATCGGTTAGACCGCAGTGTACACCTGCTTAAAGAGACGAACGAGAGACTGCTTAAACTGAGTAAGTTTGACCCACTTTCTGATTTATTGAACCGCCGAGCGCTGCGCGAGCAAAGCGAAAAGCTTGTGGCACTCAGTCAACGTCACAAGGTGTCGATGGCGGTAATGATGCTCGATCTAGATGACTTTAAAAAGTACAACGACAGTTTTGGTCACCAGCAAGGTGATGAAGCCATAAAAATACAAGCGCGCATCATGAAACAGGTTTTCAAGCGCGAAACCGATATTTTAGGGCGCTACGGCGGTGAAGAGTTTATTGTGGTACTAAGCGATATAGAAAAATCACAAGCAACAACGCAAGCGAAAGCACTGTTAGATAAGTGGAAAGAAACGGCAATAGAACATGCGCAAGGCGCTAAGCACCCGCTAATGAGTTGCTCCATTGGGGTTGTATTCGCCGAATCGGTCACTGATGTTTCAATTGACTGGTTAATTGATGAGGCCGACAAAGCACTGTACGAGGCCAAAGCAAACGGCAAGGCCCAGTTCGTAATCACTCAAGTTTGAAGTGTAGTGATGAAACGTTAAACAATGGCATGTAGCGCGCATCGCGATGCAATGCGCGCTATATCTTATGCTTAGCCTTTATAGCTTAACAATCATTTTTCCGGTGTTCTTACCTTCGAAAAGCATATTTAACCCTTTCTCTGCATTATCGAGGCCTTCGATAGTATGTGCACGGTATTTAATTTTGCCTTGCTGCACATAAGGCGTCAGTTTTTCTAGGATCTTTGGAATTTCACCCCAGTGATCAGGCATAGCGAAGCCGCGAATATTAATACGTTTTTTAATTAATGGTATCCAGTTCGGGCCTGGTGACGGGTTGTCCGCCTGGTAGTCGGCAATCATTCCGCACACTACAATCCGTCCATGCGTATTCATTCTATTGACGATGTGATGTTGAATGGGGCCGCCGGTATTTTCGAAAAACACATCAATTTTGTCTGGCGTAAGCTCAGTGAGCTTTTCTTCTAAATCATCGGTCTTGTAATTGATTGCACCGTCAAATCCAAGCTCGTTGACAATCCAGTCTGCTTTTTCCTCGCTACCTACAACGCCAATAACACGTAACCCGTCAGCCTTCGCAAGCTGGCCTACCATTGAACCTACAGAGCCCGCAGCGCCGGTTACGATGAGTGTTTCGCCTTCCTTTGGTTCACCAAAGTTATAAAGTCCAGTGGTGGCGGTTAAACCCGGCAGAGCGAAGACACAGAGCGCCATTTCCTCTGTTACCCCGTCCTGAAGCTTATTAAATCCAGAGCCGTCACTAAGCACATATTCGCTCCAGCCGGTCATGCCCATTACTTTATCGCCAACCGAGAAGTCAGGGTTCTTAGATTCAACGACTTCACCAACCCCACTTGAGCGCATTACATCGCCAAGTTCTACCGGAGGAATATAGCTTTCTCTGTCTTCACTCATCCAGCCAAGCATTGCTGGGTCTAACGACATATGGGTCTGCTTAATAAGGATCTGGCCGTCTTTTGGTGTAGGGACTTCTAACTCTTTGGTTTCAAAGAGGTGAGGGCCAATTTTCCTATCGTGGGGGCGTTGAACCAGCGTAATCGCTTTGTAAGTTGACATTGTATCCTCCAGTAACACGTTAAACATTGTTTGCCTTCTTGGCACTTTAGATAGCGAGGCCACCTGTTATGGGACAGCTATCTGCTTATAAAAGTGTGGGGCTGATGGTTATAAACTCAACCGTATATAGACCTACTTTATAAATTTGAGTGAAACAGCATAGTAGTACCAATAGATACTAGTTATAGATTATTAAAATGAAATTAACATTTTTGTTATCTCAAGTTAACCTGAGGTTATCAATTGTGCTTATAAAATCGTCGAAGTTGTAGCTAAAATTGTAAAAAATGCGATAAAAGTGCGTAAATAGCGTTTACTTGCATTGAACAAAAGTACTCATATCCGTAAAATGCCCGCTGCAATTTTCCCCTATTACAATGAGTATCTTATGAAGCAACAGTTTTCTTTACGTGCCTCAGTTTGCTTAGCGCTTGCTACTTTAGCCTCTTCTTCTGCGCTGGCAGCTGGTTTCCAAGTTAATGAACACAGTGCAAATGGCCTTGGCCGCGCAATGGCGGGTCAAGCAGCTAAACCAGAGAACGCCTCTATCTTAGCAACTAACCCAGCAGCAATTGGTGTATTTAAAGAAGCTGAGTTCAGTGCATCAGTAAGCTTTATCGACCCTAATGTAGACATCAATGGTGCGGTTACTTACAACCTTGGCGACACTCCAGTTGGTGGCGCCGCCGCGCAAGAAGACGATATTGCCGATACAGCCTTTGTACCTGGTTTCTTCTATGTGTCACCTATTAACGATGAAGTTTCTGCTGGTGTTGGTGTATTCACTACATACGGCCTTCGTTCAGACTATTCAGACGACTTTGGTGCACTTCACTTTGCGGATACTGCTGAGGTTAAAACCGTTACGTTAAACCCGGCTGTTTCTTACAAAGTAAACAAACAGCTTATGATTGGTTTTGGCTTGAACATCACTTATGCAGAAGCTGAGATTGGCTCTGGTGTATCAAACACGCTAGCAGGTACTGTGGCAGGCCTTGCGCCAACGGCTGAAGCTCTAGGTATCACCTTACCTACCCTTACTACTGGAAACTCGTTGTTTAGCATGGAAGGCGACGACTGGGGTTATGGTTGGAACGCGGGTATTTTCTGGCAGCCAACTGAAATGACAAATATCGCGCTTTCACACCGTGCAGAAACCAAACTGGAACTAGACGGTGCGGTTTCATCTGAAACGCCGGTATTCCCAATAAATCTTAATCAGCCTGGTAGCCTTGATTTAAATCTTGCTGCTATTACAGAACTTGCTGTTGATCAAAAGATTGATGACCAGTGGTCTGTTCAAGCAAGTGTTACTTTCACCGACTGGAGCACTTTCGAAAAGCTAGAAGCTAACCTTGAAGACGGTGTAGACTTCCTTATTAAAGAGGAAAACTTCGATGATTCTTGGCGCGCGTCTATTGGTGTAACTTACATCTTAAATGATGAAATTACCTTGCGTGCGGGCTATGCTTATGACGACGGTGTGGTATCGGTTGAGAACCGCTCACTTAGTATCCCTGATACTGACCGTCACTGGGTTTCTGGCGGTATGACTTATACCGTAAGCGAAGATACGTCAGTTGACCTTGCGTATGTATTTATTGATGGCCGCGAAGCAGATATTAATAAAGACAGAACCATCATTCGCGATGTACTGCCTGAAACTGACTTTACTACCAACTTTACCGGTACTCAGTCAGCTACTGCACACATTCTAAGTGTTCAGCTTAATACGCGCTTCTAATTAGCCGTTAGGGTAGAGCACCTGAAGTACAATAGAAAAATGGCAGCGTTTAACGCTGCCATTTTTGTTTCCGTGTTGTGTTGTCCACCGCAGGCAATGAGAACTCGTTGACCCTTTTTAGCAGGTCTATATTTGGGCGAATAAATCTTGCAAGCAAGTGATTGCTGCACTGATTTTGGCGGGTACCAACTCTCGCTTAGGGGTAACCGCATAAACGGTATAGTCAGGCAATTCCCATTCTGTGAAAAGCTGCTTCATTTCACCTGATTTGAGTAAGTGTCTTACTTCCGGTTCTGGTAATATCGCGTAACCTACCCCGTCTTGCGTTAGCTTAATCAGTGTCTGCATCGAGTTTACGTCTATACGCTGGGTATCCAATTCATATTCACCTTCGCTATCATGTTGCATAACATAATCTTCAATATGGCGATGTGTGATATAAGCATGACTATTTAACTGTGCCGGAGAACTCAGGGCTTCATTCGCTAGAGGGTGTCGTGCTGATACGCATAAAATGCGCTTCCAGGTAGCAAGTTCTAAACTGCTGAAGTTAGTATCTGAAACAGGCGCAAAGCAGAGAACTAAGTCTGCACTCGAAGCAATAATATCTTTCGGTTCGTCGGTTACCGTAAGTGAGATAGTAATTTTGGGAAACTCTTCACATAGCTTTTTAAGCGGCTCACTGAGTAAACCGCCGCCAAACCCTTCAGGGGCAATGATATTTATCTTACCGGTAGGGTCATCTTGCAAACTTTCTATTTTTTGCTGTGCTAGCTCTGCGGTTTCCAGCATTTGTTTACTGGTTTCGTAATAGATGCGTCCTGCTTCTGTTAAGCTCAAGCTTCGCGTATTTCGATTGAAAAGGCTAAGACCGATGTCGTGCTCTAGCTTTCTCAGCTGTTGGCTAATCGCAGACACTGTCATGTGAAGTTCTCGGGCTGCGACACTCATGCTTCCACTGTCTGTAACCGAAATAAAAACCTGTAGGGAGCGAAGTAATTTAGTATTCATGGCGCTAGTTTAATCCTTTCTATTGGCCGCAGTATCGTTCCCTTCTATTAGTAACAAATTAGCAGCCTAAATAGATGAATTCTACCGTATTTTCACGTTGACCGGCGTTTTTAAGCAGGCGTTTACACAATGCTTACCGTTACTTTTTGTGCGCCCACAGTACAAATTGCCCGCCTATTAAATTATTAACCCAGTAGGCCAACACCTGCTATCTAATGGTGCGCACCATATTGATGGTGTTAGTCGCAAGCTTCACCTCTACAAGAAAAACAACAAGCGCACTAATTAGAAACATCATTGCCAGTATAAACAAAACAATAATTGGGGTTTTTAAGTCAACAACCCAAAGTGACCCTGAAAAAAGCGCCATGATAACGGTGCACACCATAAGCCCTGATGCCACGCATAGCCCAATCGCCCAATTGATCACCTTTACCCTGCGCCACAGCACTTTTATCTCTTTTTTGGAGCGATCTACAATGTGTGGGTCTGACAGCGTATGAATTTGTCGCTCCGCTACTCTGACTCGGTCAGATATACGCCCAAGACGAGATGACATCACATTAAGAAAGCCTGCTATACCTGTAAGTAAAAATACAGGCGCTACGGCAAATTCAATAAGTTGTGAAAGGCTAGGTATAAGTGTGTCCAACGGGTCCTCCAGCGAACAAGACTGATTCAAACTGACTTCAGGCTCAATGCATTCCTAGCTTTCCACCACAAGTAGCGGTGTGTAGCGGTTTTTGCATAGGTCATGTCGGTATATTAATGCCAATACAAAGCAAAGTGTAAGCCAATGCTTATAGCAGGTAAACGAAATGATATGTAGCAACTTACATGAGTTTAGCGGTTTTGAACCCATCTAAGTCTCAATTAGCGGTACACTAGTACTTTGAGTTACGACACTTTTTCTTCTGCATAAGGATAGATAATGCGCTTACCCTCTTTGTTTCCTATGTCTTTGTTTACCACATCGCTTTTAACGACAATGGCAGCTGCACAGGAAGCCAATGAAATAGAAAGAATAGAGACCACATCTTCACGAATTCAAGGCCAGATAACAGCAACGGGCTATGCGGTATCATCTATTTCAGAAGAAGCGCTCTCAATGCTTTCTTTTCAGCATATACAAGAGTCGCTTAATTACATTGCGGGCGCCGGTGTTCAAAGAGGAAATGGACAGGAGTATTTGCCTGCGTTGCGCTCACCGGTTCTCACAGGTGCAGGGGCATGCGGCGGCATACTGGCCGCTGAAGACGGCATACCATTGCGCGCTGCCGGCTTTTGCAACATTAATGAGCTGTTTGAAGCGCATGGCGAGGTTGCAGAGCGTATCGATGTAATTAAAGGCCCTGCGTCTGCATTGTATGGCTCTAATGCTATCCACGGGGTTATCAACGTGATTACACCAGACACTACGCAAGGCACTGGTCAGCTCGCTTTGGATTACGGCTCATATGGTTTTCACCGCGCTAAACTTCAACAAGGCAAAGACTTTGGCAGCAGTGGCGTGGGTATTGCTGCAAGCTTAACCCGTGACACTGGCTATCGAAATGACGAAGGTGTCGACCAAGAAAAAGTCTCGTTGCGCCACCGTATTGAGTGGGACAGCACGGTGATAACCAGCGGCCTAACCTATACACACTTAGACCAAGAAACGGCAGGTTATATAGAAGGTTTTGAAAGCTATAAAAGTACCGAGCTTGCCAGAAGTAACCCAAACCCCGAAGCGTTTCGCAATGCAAAAAGCTTAAGGATATGGAGTAAGTTCAACACGTCCTTTGATGGTGGGCATGGATTATCAATTACCCCTTACCTACGCAATCAAGATATGCGTTTTCGCATGCACTTTCTACCTGGCAAACCCCTTGAAGAAAACGCACAGAAGGGCGTAGGGGTGCTGTCGCAGTTTAATTATATCGTTAACGATTACGTTTCCTTAGATATAGGCATAGATGCCGAATACACCGAAGGCGAGTTAGTGCAGTCTCAACAAGGCGCTACCGAAGGTTCTGCTTTTTTAGTTGAAACCATACCGTCTGGTAAGCACTACGATTACGATGTAGATGCAGTGTTAATTGCGCCGTTTTTCGCTTTAAACTGGCAACACGAAAAATGGGATGTTTCTTTAGGCGGGCGCTTTGAATCGATGCAATACGACTACATCAACAATATGAACGTAGGGCGTGTGCGAGAAGATGGTACCCAATGTGGTTTTGGCGGTTGTCGTTATTCTCGCCCAGCCGATAGCAGTAACGACTTTGACAGTTTTAGCCCTAAGCTTTCTTTGCGCTATCAGCTTAACGGGTCTACGCAATTATTCGGCGGCCTTGCGCGGGGTTACCGTGCGCCACAAGCCACTGAATTGTACCGTTTACAGCGGACTCAAGAAGTAACAGAAATTAGCGATGTTTTACGCGTAGACTTCGCCGGTACTTACGCAAGGCATACCTATGAGCACAGCCAAATCACTGGTGAGCTAGATATTAAAGGCAACGATATGGATACCGCGCCCAAGGTGCAGTTAAACACCCGCTTAAACTATGACGTCACAAGGAATATTCAGGCGCAAATAGAATGGCAGCATGTGGCAAGCTACTATACTGACGCGGAAAATTTAAACGAATATGATGGCCATGACTTAGTGCATGCGCGAGTGCGTTTTAACGTTAATAATGACATTACGCTTCACGCACGTATCAACAACGTATTCGATACCAAGTACGCTGAGCGTGCAGACTTTACTAGTTTTACAGGCCCTCGTTACTTCCCTGGTCGCCCTCGAAACTTCATGCTAAGCGCTACTTTCGCACTGTAAATTAAAATAAGTGCATGTTATAGGTCACTATTAATCTCGAAAATGCAGACTATCGCCGCGATTCGCTTGTAGGGCATTTGCTTCAGGCGTAGTCTGTAGAGGTCAGCGTGGGTGCAGTCATGCCACGTATAGCCCTTCTAGCAGGTGATATACGTGGAATGATTGTTAATAGGTATACCCATGCAAAAAATAGTAATAGTTGGTGGCGGTGCTGGTGGTCTTGAATTAGCCAGTCGCTTAAGCCGCACCCTCGGGAGAAAGAAACAAGCTGAAATTACCCTTGTCGACCGCAGTCGAACCCATATATGGAAGCCCCTACTTCATGAAGTGGCAGCGGGTGTCATAGATAAACATTCAGACGGTGTGGATTACGCTATTCACGCTGCGGCCCATCACTATCGCTTTCAGTTAGGTGAGATGTGTTCCTTAAACGCAGACGCACAAACCATTTCCTTAGCACCATTAGTTGATGAAGAGGGAACCCAGGTTTTGCCCGAGCGGGAAGTTCACTATGACCAGTTAGTATTGGCTATTGGTAGCGTAAGTAATGACTTTGGCACACCGGGGGTGGCAGAGCATTGTTATTTTCTCGACTCGTTGAAGCAGGCAGAACGTTTTCATCGTGCCTTGCTTAACCAGCTTATTCGTATTAACCAACAAGAAGATAAAGACGCAAGATTTGAGGTTGCTATTGTCGGCGCAGGGGCAACCGGCACTGAGCTGGCGGCTCAACTTCACCATGTGGCAAACTTATCTAAAGCTTACGGCATGCCAGAGATGTCGGCATCCCGTTTAAAAATTACAATTGTTGAAGCAGGTGAACGTATCTTGCCGGCTTTGCCCGAGCGAATAGCGAACTCGGCACGAAAAGCGCTGCACAAGCTCGGTGTAGACATAAAAGAGCAAACCATGGTTGCCGAGGCAGATGCAAAAGGGCTGATTACCAAAGATGGCGGCCGTATTGATGCTGATCTCATGGTGTGGGCCGCCGGGGTTAAAGCGCCAGACTTCATAACACAATTAGACCTTTTTGAAACGAATCGCGCCAATCAAATTCTGGTCGACAAGCAATTGCGAAGCTCTACTAATAAGAATATCTGGGTGTTAGGCGACTGTTGTGGTTTCCAGCAAGAAAACGGTAAATGGGTTCCGCCACGCGCCCAGTCTGCGCACCAAATGGCAGATATTGTGGGGCATAATATAACTGCGTTATTTACCCAAAAAGAGACCAAGGTTTTCACCTATAAAGACTACGGCTCGCTAGTTCATTTGAGCAAGTACAGTACGGTGGGTAGCTTAATGGGGTCGTTATCTAACAGCAGTATGTTTATTGAAGGGCGTCTTGCAAAACTGGTCTATGTTTCGTTATACAACATGCATCAATTTGCAGTACATGGAAAAGTTAAAGGGGCGCTTAAGCTTCTGGTGAAAAAGTTAAGCCAAGCGATTAGCCCAAAACTCAAACTCCACTAATTGCGCATGAGCAGAAAAGCCCCGAGGACGGGGCTTTATTTTAATGTGAGTTTGTAAAAAAAAACGCTATTGCTCAACGCCTTCAACATGAAGCTCTAACTCAACGGTTTGTGACGCTGGGCCTAGATCATAATCAATACCATAGTCTTTAAGTGCAATGGTCGTTGTGCCCATAAAGCCTGCGCGGTAACCGCCCCATGGATCTTTACCTTCACCAATTTTTTTCGCTTCAATAGTGATAGGTTTTGTGACGCCATGCAGTGTGAAATCACCCATTACATCCATCGTTCCATCGCCTTTATCGACCACTTTTGTACTAACAAACTTAGCTTCTGGGTAGTCATCAGTATTTAAAAAGTCATCGCTTTTTAGGTGTTTATCACGCTCTGCGTGGTTAGAATCGATACTGTCTGTATCAATGGTCACCATGATTTTTGCTGCAGTTGGGGCATTGTCGTCGTAACTAAAGGTGCCTTTAAAATCGTTAAAGCGCCCGGTCAGCCAAGAGTAGCCTAAATGCTGAATTTTGAAGTTGATAGATGCGTGAGCACCTTTGCTATCAATTACATAATCTGCGGCCTGAGCAGTGCCAAGTGACAAAGCTGCAGCCAAGGCAAGTGTTAACTTCTTCATAATTTCTCCTATTTCCTTAAGTATCAACGAAGCCGTAACATCTGCTTCAGTGTGTCGTCTTTGCTTAAAAAGTGATGCTTTAATGCTGCTATGACATGTATCGTTGATAGAACAATAAGCGACCATGCAATATAAAAGTGAGCATCCCCCGCTATCACTTCTTGGTTCTCGAATAATTCCCCGAATGCAGGCACAGAAAACCAATTGAATACATCAATAGCTCTGCCATCGGCAGTCGAAATCAAATACCCGCTAATAAACAGTGCAATCATCAGCGTGTATAAAAGTGCGTGTCCAACGTGACTCAGTGTTTTCTCAACAGTATTACCGAACGATGGTGGACGTGAAGTTACTGCGCGCGCCATTAATCGAAGCGCGGTGATAGCAAATAACAGTAAGCCAACGCTCTTGTGCCAATGTGGGGCGGTTTTATACCAATCGCTGTAATAGGTGAGGTCGACCATCCACAACCCTGAAGCAAACATACCGATAACAATAAACGCACTTACCCAATGAAGAATGACGATACGTCGCGGCCACCTAAAATTCATGTTCGCTCCATTGGTAATAAGTTGCATTAAGTCTATTGCCATTCTTGCCAACTAAAAATCGCATAAAATGAAAGCATTTATTCTTTTTTTTTAGAACGATGCATCGGCGATTAAACCTTTAACACTCATTAAGCATTGAAAGCGCTGTCGTTTAGTGGTCGATATACTGCGCTAAACACCCCTGTTAAACGGGGCAAATGCGCTTATAGTTTAAAAAGGAAGTCACAAATGTGGCGTTTCATTATCAATTTTTTAGTACGCTGAGGTTTACGTATTGCACGCATCACGCGTTTTGTTGGCGTTAATTCTGCCAGCTTTATTTTCATCACTGGTTTCCATCTCCGCTCTAGGAGAAGGGCGGAGTGTACGAAATATAGCGGGGCAATCGCCCAGTGAAGCGGCGTTATCTGTGCTTGTTAATGAATGGGAAAATACCGTTCATGAGAGCGCAGGTGACGACATAGATGATGGGGTACCTGCACTTAATAGTATCAATGGTATTGAGAAATACCGCTTACTTGCACGGCGTATCGCTAATTCAAAGCACTATGTTAAACAGCGCGCGAATATTATAAGAGGCCCACCTTCTAACGCTTAATCAACAAGAAACCGTTTTATCACTTTTTGATTAGGAGAGAAGGTATGCACGCCTTAAATCTATATAAAACCGAAGCAATTGATACATTGGCATGGCCAGTTGTTGAAAACACCATTACCGTAAATTCATCAGCCATGGCGGTATTTACCGACTTCAAGCAACATTTACCCCACGTGATTGATGCGCGTACTCCGGCGACCAAAGTTGAGTCTATTATGCGGCAGTCTCACGTGCGTATGATGCTGGTGGTTAATAGCCACAACCGATTTATTGGTATAGTCACGAGTCATGATGTCAGTGAACAGCAGATCATAAAGCGTATTAGTGAACTTAAAGCGACACGCGAAGAGTTAACGGTGCACGACTTTATGCGCCCTAAAACGTCGCTAATGTCTTTTGACTTTACTGAACTGACCCATTCATCGGTAGGCGATGTTATTGAAACATTGAAAGACTATGGACAGCACCATTGCTTGGTGATGGACAGAGACACTCATGAAGTGCGTGGTGTTATCAGTGTAAGTGACATTGCCAGAGAGTTGCGCTTACCCCTAGATATTCAAGGGCGACCAACATTTGCTGAACTTATCACTATCCTCGCCGCTTAATTTTCATTTTTTTTAATACTGAACCATACTTTTACTGCGCATGTTGGGCATGCGCAGTAAAAAAGTTTATGCCCACCAGTAACACGGTTACGCCAATCTTTAGCAGAGGTTTACAAGCGTTTTTTAGGTAGCATGCTTATGGCGAATTCATTGTTACTGAATTTGATTGCTTCAAGTTGGTATGCATTTCGCTTTATCTCATATCAACTGTACAACCTTATGCGATGAAGCGAGGCAATACCATGAAGAGATCACTATTTCCTACCAGTGTTGTGACCAAAGCATTTACTTGGGCGTATCAAGAGTTGGGCTTAAATGTTAAACAAGCATCTGAAATACTAGGGATTTCTCCATCATCTCTAGCTCAAACTACCCTGCTAGGTTTTGAAAGCGGAACCACCGAGTACCGAAAGCAGCTCGCGTTCATCCGTATGTATCATTTACTCATTTCATTGTCAGATGGGGACAGTGAGCAAATGAAAGTGTGGTTTAGAAGCTATAATGTCAGCTTTGAGATGTCACCGTGTGATATGTGTAAGCAGTACGATGGAATTGAGTCTGTCGCCGACCAACTTCGCACGCTTAAACAATCTTCACAAGACCGAGAAAGCGCACTTACAGTCGTCGAATTTCCATATAAAGAGCGCGAAACCAGAGCAGGTTCTACCATTCACTAACCCCATAAGCAGGCCGTTTATCGGGCCTTAGCGTCGATAGCACAGATAAAGTCGGCACAAGCCTGTACTTGGGTTACGGGGATCATGTGCCCAGCATTAGGGAGTATCTGATACTCTGCTGCGTCGATAGCGTCCGTCACCGCATTAATGTGCTCACTGGGTTTTAAAATCGTATCTTTTTCGCCATATAAAACGCCTACGGGGCATTGAATTTCGCGATATCTTGTCTGTTGTTTATACAAGCTCCCCTGTGCTGACACCGTATCTCTACTTCCTTCGTAAAAGCTACGCGAATGAAGCGCTAGCAAACCGCCGCCTTCTACAGAGAATGAAGCGGGAACGGACTCGGGGTGGAATATTTGCGCTACCTGTTTACGGCCTAATCTAGCCCTAAGTGGGCTGGCAATAGTTTTTGCTACGCTACTGCGTACAAATTCATTAGGAATGTAAAGCACTGACAAAGGGCCTGCGCCCCCTTTTAATGGTGTAGTAAGTGGGCAAAGTAGTGAAACCGAAGTAATCTTACTTGGCGCATCGATGGCCATTCGCAGGGCAACACCCCCTCCCATTGAATGCCCTGCTACGCTTACACATTCAATTCCTTCCTTGTCCATCCACTCTAAAATCATTTTACTTTGTTGAGCGAAGCTTGCCGACGTCCCCTTATAACGGCTTGAAAACCCGCTACCAGGCCGGTCAATACTGTAAACCGTATAACGGTCAGCAAGGGTTTTTGCCAATTCGTTAAAGTTGTTACTATTGCCGAGTAAGCCGTGTATAAGCAAAAGAGACGGGCCGCTTCCTTGTTTCTGCCAGTGTATAATTCCGCCGGACACTGGCGTTAGTTTTCCTGCGGGTGTAAATGCAGATTCAATATTGCCATCCATTTTGGCAGTAAACCAAATAAGGCCCGCAAGGATACAAATGAAAACAAGTAGTGCAACAATCATGATGTATGTCCCATAATAGAGTGAAATTTAACCTAGCGGCTAACGCAAAGGGCGTCAAGTCAGCCATAGTGATAGAGCGCGATAACCCCAACAACAGCGGGTTAATGCAAAGCGTGTAAAGACAGCAAAATTTTAGGAACCAAGATGGAATTAAGAATTAGCCGCACTATTGCGATAGATGAGAGCGAAGCTGATCTGCAGGCTATTCGTGCGCAAGGGAGTGGTGGGCAGAATGTCAACAAAGTAAGTAGCGCCATTCATTTGCGGTTTGATATCCATGCCTCTTCTTTGCCCGAAAGATTGAAAGAAAAGCTGCTTCAAGCGAAAGATAAAAGGGTGACTAATGAAGGTGTTTTTGTGTTGAAAGCACAGAATTATCGTACCCAAGAGCAAAACAGAGAGGATGCTTTAGCGCGCTTAGTGGAATGGATAAAAGCAGCGACGATTGAACAAAAACCGCGTATAAAAACTAAGGTAAGCCGTGCGGCAAAAGCACGTCGGGTTGATGTAAAAAAACAACAGGGCGCAAAAAAATCAATGCGTAAGAAAGTGGAATTTTAGTCAAAACTAATCTAAAGTATGAGGCTCAAAAAAGGTCATTTCGCAAGACAACGGAAAATTCTTAAAACAATAAATGAATGTGTCTTGTGTTCATGCTAAATATTGGAACTTAGGGAAGCATACAAAGTGACGCGTTCGAACGTTATTCCTATGGTGCTATTTGCTGCCATAGTCATTTCGCTTGGGATTAACACACCGCAAGCTGCAAACGAGATCATCGCTCGTTTGTTCAATAAATCCATATCCAATACCGAGTTGCAACCATCGCAAGCTGATGTAGATCGTTTTCAATCTATTCTTACTGATAAGTCTGAAAAAGAAGTACGCACCATTTTAACTCAGCGTGCCCTTGGTAATAAAATTACAGAATCAGTGTTGGCTGACTTTGCAGACAAAAATGCCATAGAGCCAAATGAAGGCGAGGTGCAGTCAGCGTACTCGGTAATTAAGCTGTGGACAGTGGATCTGGACGGCAATAGTGAGTTTTTAGGTGAAGAGCTTGAGCGCTATCGTCTAGCTATGGCCCACGGTATGGCGAAAAGTTGGAAAGTTTCTAAAGCCTTGTACGAGGCGTATGGTGGCGACGTGGTTTTTCAGCAAGATAACCCGTTAACGCCGGTGGGCGCATACCAACAATTGTTTGAGCAATACCGCGAAAAGGGTGAGTTTGTTATCTATGATCCGGTATTCAAAGCAGCGTTTTGGAGCTCAGTTAAAATGAAATACGCCAAAACTTACGACCCAGACAATATTGATTTCTCACTTCCTTGGTGGGAAAAGAGCATGACTGCTGCAGAAAAATAAATTTTGAAAGCCCTGTTTTTACAGGGCTTTTTTTATTATTTCTAAAAAAAATTCTAAACTGCGGAATAAAGCCTTTTCTTCATTCGTTATCTCAGTGTCCTTTATGAAAAAACGGAGATAAACGGATGAAAAAGTTAAATACAGCAATTGCACTTGCTTTAGGTATTGCATCAACGTCAGTGATGGCTCAAGAAGCCGAAATTTCTTCGAATGCCTCAGTTAATGCATCAAGCTCTACCTCTTTATCACTAGCTACAAACTCAAGTGATGAAACGAGTAATCAGGCCTCTACGCAAAATAACGTATCAGCGTAGGGCTCAGCTAATGCTAATGGGCAAGCCACAACCGCTACTATGGAAAATGAAGCACCGTCTGAGCAAGAAGAGGCCGATAACACCACACAAGAGGCTGCACAAGCTTCATCGTCGAACGCCAGCCTGTTAGCCAATGGCGCACAGTCGCTGTCTACTGAAACCGCATCTAGCGTAACAGCAACGGCTGAAACCGCGCTAAACGGGACATTATCAACGGCAACTAATTCTGCAACATCGACGGCAGCCGCTGCGTCAGGAATGCTTACAAACAGTGTCTCTGGCTCACTTTCAACGCTAAATGCAAGTGGCGCTGCATCTAACGCGCTATCTTCTAACGTTAATGGTGCATTAGCGGGCACCGCACAAGGAACCGTTGCGGATACCGTTCAAAGTACGGTAGCTGGCTCAGTTGAAGGGGCAGTATCAAGCACCGCACAAGGAACCGTTGCGGATACCGTTCAAAGTACGGTGGCTGGCTCAGTTGAAGGGGCAGTATCAAGCACCGTCGAGCAAACGGTATCTACTACGGTTGAAGACGCGGTGACTACAACGGTTAATGAGAACGTTGCGTCAAGCATCTCAGGGGCGCTTGGTCTTTAGTACGGGATAACCACAACGGTTCACCTAAAGGAAAGACTTGAGTAACCTCAATGCGGCTTGCAAAGGTATTGACGCAAGCCGCAGCTTCGTAGGGGCTACGCAACGATTCGCTCTTTTGCGTTGTCACTCAAGTGATGCCAAGCCTATTCCACTCATGTTTCACCTTAGGTCTACTACATCACCAAAATCAGCTCCCATAGAACATTAATATTTATTTGTTGTAGGTAATGACGATGAAAAACCAATCTGCCCAATGCACACACATCAATAAACCAACGCTTGGCTCACACACAAATAGCACAATGCAAAAGCGAGTCTCCTTTATCGCAACAGCGGTTGCTTTATGCTGCAGCACAGCCTACGCCACCGTGATTTATGCTGAAGAAAAGGATGAGGAGCTGCGAGTTGCTGAAAGCGCCGCGGGCGATACCGGAAATCGTGCCGCGAGCGATATCGGAAATCGTGCCGCGAGCGATACCGGAAATCACGCCGCGAGCGACACAGATAAAAAAGCGGTAAATAATACCAACAAGCACAAAGCAGTATCACTGACAGCGTCAGGCTACGTGGGCTACCGTCACGATAGCAACGTGAGTGTCAGTGAGCTTGATACTAATTCAGATGTGGCTGATGAAGCGCTGCAAACTGAAGCGCAGTTAACGCTTACTGTAAAGCCAACGTCTAAGTGGCAAAGCGTACTGTCTGTGAGTCAAGCGAATACGAACTACCAAACACTGAGTGAGTTTGATCTTGGGCTGACTACGTTATCAGCAAATACCAGCTACGCTTTTGACTTTGCCAAACTCGGTGCTCACTATTACCACGCCAATGCCAAACTAGACGGTAATGATTTTCTAACCTATCAACAATATGGGCTGTCAGCAGGCAAACTATTTGGGCAAAACACCTACCTTCGACTAAGTACAGACCTTATCGACAAGCAGTTTGATAACCCGCCGGAAGACGCGCCTATCCGCGACAGCGATGCTGTGTCTTTGCGAAGCGACCTTTTCTACTTTTTTGAAGGTCAAGACTTTGTGCAGCTTACCGCTAGCAAATTGGACTCGCGTGGTGAGTATGACGGGCAATATCAAACAGCCTCAAGCGCAAAGTTAATGGAAGATGAGTTAGATAAAATGATGGCCTCTGCGCCATTAAACCGAGAGCAAGAAAAAGACGCAATTGAAGCAACTTGGCAATCTAAAAAGGCCAAAGGAGTAGATGATGAAAACTAAAATTATGTTCGTACTTGCGGTATTAGTCATGGCTGGGTGTGCGAATCAGCCTGATTACAGGCAGGCCCAGAAAGGTGGTTTTGGGTATACAGAAAGTAAACTCAGCGATACGCAATATCGCGTGCACTTTAAAGCGAAAGGGTCAGACAAGGGTAAAGCGATGGATTACGCTATGCTGCGCGCTGCCGAAGTTACTCTATTAGAGGGCTACGACTGGTTTGTAGTGACTGATCGGGAAACCCTCGTAGATAAAGAGACCGTGCAAACTACGCCCACGGCAGGTTTTAGTCAGCGTTACGCAAGAGTTACAGATTGTGGCGTACTAACGTGTCGTACCTCGTATCACCCTACTACGCAATTTGAAACTGGAGTATTTGTGGGTGGTTCACAAAAAAGTGAAATCGAAAGTATTTTGAGTATTGAATTAGGCAAAGGCACCCGCCCGTCATCGGCAACGAGTTTTGACGCTAGGGAAGTCCGCGATAACCTACAGCCGAAAACAGAAGAGTAAGCAAAAGGTTAGCGTTAAAAAGAAGCGGGCTTGCCCCCTTCTTAATATGCGCGAACGATAGGCAGTAAAAAGGGCCACAATATTCATGTTGCGGCCCTTTCTAATTTTAGCTTATTTCTAGCTCCCTTTACTTACCCTATATATCGGGCAGCGAATAGTCGAAGCTCCTCTTGCTAAAAGTTTAAGCGTAGGTGAGGCAATTAATTGAAATATGCATCCACTTCTTTCTCAGCTTCATCACGGCTTTTACCGTATTCTTGCTGAATTTTACCTACTAGTTCTTCACGGCGACCGTCAATAACATCTAGGTCATCATCGGTAAGCTTGCCCCATTTCTGTTGCACCTTACCTTTCATTTCTTTCCAATTACCTTCAATACGATCATTGTTCATAACGTGCTCTCCTTATCTAAACAATTGGCTAAAAAACTGGTCATAGAAAACCGGCCAGTTACTTTAACTGTAGCAAGTCATATTCCAATGTGTAGGCTTCTGAAATATAAAGATTTTTAATAAATTTAAGGGCGGAAGCTTAGGTGGTTTTATGCAGGATTTACAACGCATTGCAAACCCTACATGGGGCGAGACTAGTTTAATGTCTTGGCAAAAGCGTCACTATCCTGCTTTTTATCTATCTTATGCTGATCTTCACTGCGCCCTTTTTTCCAATAGCTACTAATATAGATATGCTCATGAGCCACTTCCTTATCATCTTTGAGCCAGGTTCTTATTGCCCTCATATCTGAAAACTCGCATGCTACCCATATGCTTGGCGTGCCGTCTAGCCAATCGAGCTCTGCAAGACACATTGGGAGTGATTGGGTATGTTCCCATATTACAAAGACGCCTTCAGGTTTACTTAGCGCAACCTTATCGTTTTCATCTTCAATTTGAATGACGGCGTACCCTTTTGCGTTTGATGGAAGTTCGGCAAGGTGGTTTCGAATACTTGGCAGTGCGGTCATATCGCCGGCGAGTAAAACCCAGTCATAGTGGTCGTTTAGGCCTTTGCTAGTGCCAGGGCCTGCCAACGTAATGGTATCTCCAGGCTGGGTTGAAACAGCCCATGCTGAGGCGGGGCCAGTAATACCATTGTCGGCATGCATAACCATATCAATTACCATTTCTGGTTTTGTCGCGTCAAAGCTGGCAACGGTGTAAGTACGCATGGCAACTTTACTCATTTCTGTAGGGTGCGGTAACGGGTTCCCGTTAAGATCAAACATAAGCTTTACATACGCGCCCGCTGATACAGAGGGAAAGGTGCGTAAGTCGTCACCACTTAAATAAACCCGCTGCATAGTGGGGGTTATACGAACAGATTTGGTCACTGTAGCTTGACGTGGTTGCGGTTTAGCCATTCACTTCTCCTTTAAACTAGAAAAGTTATTTTATTTGTTAATGATTCTCATTACCATATCTAAAGGTGGAACGAAAAAGAATATTAAATTCGGGTTTATCGATTGATAGAAGGAAATACTAATAGGCTTGGGAGTAAACTCGAGACAAAGAAAAAGGGGCATGAAGCCCCTTAAAAAACCACAACATAACTTGGAAAACACATTTACACACCACAAAGACGCACACTCAACGACTTCATGTATAAGATAAGATAGCCTAAATCACAAAAGGTTCCGCTTAATTAAAAATAAAAGGTAAAAAAAATAAATACCTTTCGTATTTGTAAAAAAAGCGGACCCCAAATGGGTATAGCCAAGCCCTTGCTATTGCACTACTTATTAGTAGATTGTTTGACGTGCCTAAGCGTGATGAAAGTCATGCAGGCCGTTACCGCTAATAAAAGCGATGCCGCTGCAAAAGGGTAAGCGATATTTATTTGGTAGATAAATGCGGCGAACGGAGGCCCTACGATATAGCCCATGGCGGTCGTTGCCGTAATCAGACCCGTGATCCTAGCTTGTTGTCCGGGCGCACAAAAGGTGGTTGCCGCAGCGGCAAGTGACGGATAGGCCATACCCATACCTAAGCCCATCAGAGCCATAGCCAAGTACAAAATAGTCAGTGAATGTTGTAGAAATAGAAGTAAATAAGCAAGAGCTAGTAAAGGTAAGGCAAGGGTAATCATGGTTTCTTTACTTATTCGCCCTTTTTGTACCCATCCAAATTGCACGGTAAGTGAAGTAGCAGCACTCACCATCATAGCAAAGCCAACCTGTTGGGCTGCATCTACAGGGGTAAAATGATAGTAATCAATGAAGAAGAACCCCAGGGACTGTTGCATCATTGCCATGGCGCAAAACACACAAATACACGCCGCCACAAATATATACGGAACGATAGTTTTTGCTTCTTCATCGCGTTTCAGATCAGCAGATGTCTTTTGTGCACCTAAGGGCGGAAGGTCGGGGAGCTTAAAATAAACAAGCGTCAGTGCTAACAGCGTTAACAGCACGATACTGTATAAGGGGGCGAGTAGGCCAAAACTCACCAGCAGTCCAGCGTAAGCGGGGCCGATTATTTGGCCTACGTTACTTGCGGAGGTAACCTTACTGATGGCGCTCACACGTGTTTCGGGTGTGCTTATTGCTATGGCATAGCCCACCGCCGAAGGGGGCGTGGCAGACATAATAGTTGATTGCATGCTGCGACTTATCAACAAGGCAAGAAATAAGTTAGTGCCGCTTATTAACCCTGAAAACCCTGCCATCCAAGCGCTTGCGAATGCAAACGTACCTAAGCTATAGCCGGTAAGGCCTACCATAAGAATACGCTTAAACCCTGCTCTTTTGGACACTTTGCTCCATACATTGGTACCAAAGGCGAAAATAAATGCTGAACTCGACATAATCGTTGCGATGTGAAATTCAGTAAGATTTGCTTCACGGCCCATAGATGGCAGGGTGGTAAGCATAACGCTTTGCCCCACAGACGTGGCAAGTAAGGCGCAAAAAAGCACTTTAAAAACAAGGGTGGAAGACGGTGGCAGTGGCACGCTATCGGCTCTTAAAATAAGGCTATAGAACCCGAGTATTCTATCATAAGTACAGATAAAAAAAATGCCCGCCAAAGGCGGGCCAAAATCAGAGGTATGTAAAGGCCGGGATGGGCCTTTGAGGGGAGAGGGTAGTCGTCGAGTGACAACTCACTAATAACGTCGACGACATTACCAGTGTCCTCACTATGGTTCTGCCGAAACAACACACATGTATTTCAACAAATCCAAATAGGGTCAACAATCCCTTGCTGCACGAGACATCACTGTCAGTGCTTACGATGTAGGTACTCCTGAACTTGTTTGCAATCCCTATGAAACAAGTGCGATGCATCCTGCGAGTTTATCTAGGTTTTCTTTTACCTAACCTCATCATCGACCAGCAAATAACGAACCTTCAACAGTCATCCTAAAGCTATAATACTGACGTTTCCGTTTATCCTTGGCGACCATTCCATGCACTTCCTATGTCGTCACCTTCAGTATTTTTTCACTTACGCAGTTTGGCCTCTCCGTCGCTAAAGCCTTCCTGGCTACAAGCTGCGCTCTATCATTATCCGTTAGTCTAATGTATGCGTGATCTGTGCCAAATAACTAGATTAGGATTAAAATTGTTTAATATTTTGTTTTTAAAAGTTTTTTTGCGTAGGGTGGGAAGTGTGAGCTGAGTGAAGGTCACGAGAACGCAAATGACAGTGTATTTTTTTCACATCAGGTTGTATGAAATTACAAACAGGTAAATACGACTATTTTGTCTCTACCGGTTTCTTTAGCTTCGTAAAGCGCGCCGTCGGTTTTCTCTAAAACAGAAGAAATGCTTTGCGCTTCTGTAAGTAATAAGACACCCGCTGAAAAAGTGAGTTTGATTTCCAACCTAGTGCTTTAATAGAAGCGTCTTTCAGTGATTGACTGAAGGTTTCAAGATGCTTAACGGTCTCGCTTACATCGACACCTTGAAAGATAAAAAGAAACTCTTCGCCACCTAGCCGTCCCATATCAACACTCGCCGAGAAGTTTTGCTTTGCTGTAGCAGCGAAGAGTTTTAGCGCATCGTCGCCCACACAATGGCCATACTTATCATTAATAGTTTTAAAAAGGTCGATATCTAACATTGCCACTGCGCATTTATTGCTTTTATGCGGTAATTCATTCATACGAGCTTCAAGTAGCTCTATCGTCTTACCCCTGTTGAACAAGCGAGTTAATGAATCCGTGGTGGCGATTTTCTCCAACTTTCTTTGATAGCGCATACGCTTTCCTAAGGCATATAAATAATTCCATTCATGGCGTTTGGGGCTCGGCTGCTGTGAAGCGAGGAGTAACTTTAAACGCGCCATTTCTTTCTCTGGCGCGCGATGCAGTGCCTTTATGCCTGCAATGACATCGTCATTAGGCGCTGAATTGAGTGATGGCAATGCAAGGGTTGATGGACTTGATATAAAAATAGCTACAATCAATAGTTTGATAAGTAGCCTAAACTTCGTCATCGGTACGCAATCCTTTAGCATGTATCTTTCTTCAATAACAACTATAGGTCATTTTTGCGCGTTAGAAAGAATTTATAAAAACTCATTTTGTATAAGGTGACTATTCAGCCAGCGGTGGTAGACGTATCAAGGTGTTTAACATAAACGCCACAACATTATTCTCTTAGCCGTACATTGCGTAAAGCACGTAGAGCGTATCTTGAAAGTCAGCGAATGAGAATCCGCTGACTCGCTATTTCTGGTGTTGTTACCAAGAGCCGTACATTGGGTTGGGAAGAATGAAAATCTCTGTGCCCACCCGAGGCATGAGCGTCTCAACATTGGCAGACTCTTGGGTTACGCCGCCCACGTCTTCAATGTTGTCGCCAATTTGCATGATAATAGTGTGAGGCGCTGCCCAGGTTGATGCCGTGTCTGTCGACGTATTTGAACAAGTGATCTTGCCTTGGGTGAGCTGCATTCTTCGCAAGTCTTTGTCATTAACCATACCTTCTTGGCCCACCGCTTCTTTGTCTTCAGCAGTTCGGCCGACAACACACGTATTGCTGACGGTAAGCGGCAAACCATGCGCCAAGAGGTTATTCCACGTGTGGTTATCAAGCTGCTTGTTACGATTCGTAATAAGCGCAACCTTGCCATTTCGCTGAATAACCTCGTCGATAAAATCAGCGACACCAGGAACCAATGTTGCTTCTTCACGTTTTACCCAATCAGCCCAGCTTTTTGAAGAATACCCCAAGCCGGCACTTTCCCGTTCTTTTTGGTAGGTGCTGTTGTCTAGTACGGTTTCATCAACATCCATGACTACAACGTCGCCATTCTCAAAACGCGTAGGAAGCGCTGCAATAGCTTGGTTATACACAAAGCTTGAAAGAACAGGGTACTCTTTGCTGCTAGTCTGATAAACCACGGCGTTTGAAAGGGTATGCGCTTTTTCACCAGCAAGCGGGGTTGATGCTGTAGACGAGCACGCCGCGATAGCTGATACTGCAGCGCTGATGCACACTGCTTTACTGATATCAGAGAGTTTGTCTAAAGATAACAATGGTTATTTTCCTTTTATCGTTTCTTCTGCCTACCGGTTTCAACACCCAAATTATGCCTGAATTTATCGATGTACTGAGCTTGATATTTCAGCAACGGCGTTGTGTGCACGCAGACTTTCTTGATGTTCTACTTTTACACGAAAATGGGGTGCTTGGTAATACGTACTTAACGCTCCAAGCAGTCGCCTTACCGAATCCTCCGCGCCAAAAGATTTATGCAAAATCCAGCAAATCAGTACCGAAGAAGTTATCGATGATACAGCGCCATTCACCACTCGCATCTTTTTGTAAGACATAAACGGCCCGTTTGCCCTCGCAGGGTAGGGCGTTGGGCGTGGCTTTGGGAACAAGATAAAGCTTGGCGATCACTAGCGCCACATCACCGGCTTGTATAACCCGCTCATCCCCTGTTGTGACAAAATGTTCGGGCATAAACTTCTTTTGAAATTTAAGTAGGGCGTCAATGCAGTCGCGTTGACTGGCATGTTGATGATTATCTGTCGACATGGGGGTGGCTACCACTTTTGCGTCGTTAGCATAATATTGGGATAAGGCGTCTTGATCGCCACGGTTTACTGCGTCGTGAAGCTGCTGTAATACGTGAGATATTGGATTGTTCATGGCTGTCGTTCCGTTTTTTAACCGCAAGACGAGCCAATAAAAAACCCGCCTTTGCGGCGGGTTTAGTGAATTCTATTTACGCACTAGCTAACCCGCCCATTCCTTAGAATAGCGAGAATAATAATCAGCGCAGACGCTGAGAAAGCAGTATGTATATTAGTGTTTTTAGGCATAGTGGTTAAAAACAGTGTGCTGCTAGTGAGTATTTAATGACCTGAGTATCCTGCGCACGAAAAAGAAAGTCAACGTGTTTTTCAGGTGAATAAAATAGACCCGTTTGGCTTGGTGGTTAAGCGGTGAGAATTGGGTTTGATGCTAGTTTAGGCTTCAAATATGGTAATGCGAATAGTGGAGCCTAGCTTTAAACAGTCACAAATATCTTTATCAGTAAAGCCACTGTCATGGAGAATTTGCCTAGCAACAAGCTTGGCATCTTTTGTACTATCCCTATTACTCAATATTTGAAGTGCTTTGTTTAAGTAGTTAACTGAAGGCATGATAACAACCTTATATACCACACTTTGTTGCTGATTATTAATTGAACGAATAAAGGTGGCATTGTGATCACGAAAACGTCGTAAAGGCATCACAAATTATGATGGAGTTCAAATCTTGGATTTACTTTATAACTGGTTAACGGCTAATGGCGCGTTGTCGATGTCAACGTCGGTGGTGCTTGTTGTTTTGTCGTTCTTTACATCAATGATGACCGCAACGTTGGGTATTGGCGGCGGGGTGTTATTACTGGCAGTAATGGCTGGTACTATGCCGGTTAGCGCACTGATCCCCGTTCACGGTCTGGTACAGCTTGGTTCAAACGGAAACCGAGCACTGATGACGGTGAAGCATATCGACTGGCGTATGCTGAAGTATTTTTCTTTGGGCGCAATCGCTGGTGCTTTCTTGGCATCGTTTATTGTGATTCAACTGCCGCTGGTTGTTATTCAATTTGCAGTCGCGGTATTTATTTTGTTTCTAGTGTGGGGGAGCAAACCTAAAGCACAAGAAATGAGACCCGCGGGAAGGACGCTGGCGGGGTTGGTGACCACCTTGGTTTCAATGTTTGTAGGAGCGACAGGGCCTTTAGTGGCGGCATTTGTACACCGAAATAACTACAGTAAAATGCAGATAACCGGCACCTTAGCCAGCTGCATGACACTCCAACATGGCCTTAAAGCATTTGTCTTTACTTTCGTGGGTTTTTCCTTTGCACAGTGGGCTGGGCTTGTCATTGCAATGATCGTCAGTGGCGCACTTGGCACGTTTTTAGGGCTCAAAGTGTTAAAGCGTGTGCCGGCTGAGAAGTTTATGCTGACGTTCAAAATCGTGGTGACGCTATTAGCCCTACGTCTTTTATGGCAGGCTACAGAGAGCTTACTTTAATTGAAAAAACGAGAGCTTAAGAGGCCTGCCTCTTAAGCTCAATAAGTTCTGTCATTTACAGTTTATCGCTTTCTTTCCACTATTTAGAAACGATAGCTCAAAGACAAATGCCACTCGCGCCCAGCACCGGGCACCCGCTCACCTACTTCTACACCAGCATTCATTACGCGGTTAATTCCGGCTGTATGTGGGGCATACTGTTTGTCAAACAGGTTATGAATACTGGCCGTAAGCTGAAGATTTGTGTGCGCATTATCAAAAAGTGCTAAAAGCCCAGAGATATGAAATAAACCATAACCTGCAGTCGATGCTTCATCTTGCAGTGCTGAAACATGATTTTGTGCGCCGACTAACTCAGATGTAAGCTGCATTTGAAGTGGCGCATCAAATACCTGAGTATTCCATTGAACTGTTGTTGTTAAATGCTCTGGCGCAATGCGGAACAAAGCATCGTCAATGTCATCACGGTTACCATGCTGGACGGTTGCTACTGCTTGCACACTCAAGCTATCGGTAAGCTGGCCTTGTATTGTCATGTCGGCACCCTTGATAACAGCATCGGTATTCGTCCACTGAAACGGCTCAGTACCAGCCATCATAGAAGACACCATGTTTGCCGCCATATTCGTACTAGGTGAGCCGGTGATGTAATCCTCTATATCTTGGTAGAAAAGTCGGGGTGATATGGTCCAACTTTCATAGTTGTAATCAATTCCTACCTCTATTTTGCGCGCGGTCTCATTTTCTAATTCAAGGTTGCCAATGTAATTAAATCCGTCGGCCATACCCCCGGAAATGCCAAGCGGTAGCCAGGTGTAGCGCTCGAAATAGGTTGGATCGCGATTTTTCTGAGAAATACCAATTACGATATCAAGCGATTCGCTCGCATGGTATCGGGTGGTAGCGGCCAGATCTAACATGTTGTAGTTTTCGTCACGCTCAGCAGCATTAAAATTACTGACTAACGTAGCAATTGCTGGATTCATCATCACCATGTAAGAACCCGCTTCTCCAGCATCCATAGTAGTAAAGGTGTATCGCGCACCATAAGTAGACGAATAGGCTTCTGTATTTACTGTCCACTGGGCATAAACACTCGCGGTATCTCTTTTTGCATTAGTAAAATTATCGACAAAGAACATACCGTTGTTGGGGTTAGTAATTACAGAATTGTTTCGGCTGTGATGTAGGTAAGCGCCAAATTCAAGCTCGCCACTATTTAACGGCGTCACGTACTTGGCATCCAACCCTTGAGCAATAGCGTCAGCGTTGTTTTCGCGGACCATGCTCTCAGACATCACCATGCGCTGGGAAAAGTTATCCATGGCATGTTGGTTACTGTTGCCAAACCAATTTATAGCAAAGTATTCAGACTCCCCAGCGTTGTAGCGATAACCGACCCGGTACCATGCAGCATCGATGAAACCTATATCCATAGCGAGGGCGGGCGTACCGCTTTCATTCGTATTTAGCCGTTGGTAGCTGGCGTCGAATTGGTGTTTTCCCCATTCATAGCCAAGTCTAAATTTACCGCCATTTCGCTGATAATAGCTGTTGGGTATAACGATGTTATTACCAGACTCTCGTTCGTCACGCTGCTGATGCATAAACGCGCCACTAAAGAAAGCCTGGTCCGTTTTGTAAAGTACATTGCCCTGATACTGTTGCCCGCTACCCGGGCCAATTAAGCTTGCATTTACACTGCCAGTAATGCCGCTTCCTAAGGCAAAAAGAGATGCCGCATTGGCGCTAATACGCAGTTTGCCGCCTAGCGTTTGTACGCCAGTACTCACCGGTATAATACCGCGATATAAAGTAGCGGTAAGCCCAGGCTCTGGCAGTACGTGAGATAATGGCGAGTCCATTGAGTTGGGGCCAGCGCCTGTTATGTCGACGCCGTCGATGGATACGCCGACTCTATTGCCAAACAAGCCTCGATATTGAATGAGGCCTGTAACCGGGCCGTTTCGCGAGATAGAAACTCCGGGCAGTAGTGCTAACTGATCGCCAAAATCAGCGTCTATGTTGGTTGCGGCAGTTACCGCTTCTCGCTCTATTTCCTTCACATCATCATTAAGCGAAGAACCAATCACTGTAATCACTTCTGTTGAAGCGCTATCAATGAACTCAGATGTGTTTGCATAAACGTGTGCAGATGTGCAGGCAGCTGTAACAGCGAATGCCAATAAAGAATACTCCATAACAATTCCATTAAATAAACGAACTATATGCACGGCTAAACCATGCGTGTTAAGTGTGTTTTAGGTGTTGTTATGCGAGAGGTGGGGCGCGGCCTAGCGGCGCCGCAAAGGCAAAAGATGTGTAGGGCGCTGCTGCAAGGCGAGACGCTAAGGCGCGATAGCGCACAAGCGATATCACTACCCATGCATCTGCGGGTACGTTGTCAATATGAGGGAGGTCGGCCAACGTGCCGTTGGTACAGTCTACGTGCTCAACAGGCGCTTTTAGTAGCTCGGGGCTTATAAATACAAATTCACCTTCAAGCTCTGTTGCACTTACCGATATATAACGCATGGTTTTGCCAGTACAGATAAGTTCAATATCATCGCTCACGAACCCACGGGCATGCTGCATAGTATGCGAAGCAAGGCCTATTGCTAATGCATTTTGCAAGAGCATACAAAGGCAGAGTGTTAAGGCTGTCAGGCGTTTATTCGACATTATTTATCTTTTTACGGAGCGCATTTTTATCATAGCGTGCTATGGACGAATATTTCCATATTTTAATTAAGTTCTTTAACACCGGCTTTTTTTAGTTTTCGGTAAAGCGTGCGGGTACTCACGCCTAGTGCGTCTGCGAGGCTGTTTATATCGCCTTTAAAGGTGCTTGCTACCTGAGCAAGATAAGTGTCTTCTACCTCGTTCAGAGTCATAATATCCTTGCCAAGATTAACTCCGTTTGTTGTTAGTGGGTATTGATCATTTCTACCCTCCATTGAAGCGTTATCCTCGCCGATGAACTCGTCTAACACGGGGAGGTCCGACTCGTAGATCACGGGCTCATCGGCAAGTAATACTGCTTGATCAACGATATTGCGCAACTCGCGAATATTGCCCGGAAAGGCGTAGCTGCTTAATTTTTCGAGGGCTTTTTTATGGAAACGCTTTTTCTCGTGGGACTGGGCTAAAAAATGCGCTGCAATCAGTGCAATATCTGACTTTCTTTCTCGTAAGGACGGAAGATTGATAGGGAAGCCGGCTATTCGATAGTAAAGGTCACGCCTGAATTCCCCCTTTTCTACCATTTGCTTTAAATTTTTATGCGATGCGCACACCAACCGAAAATTGGCTTTCTTCGAGATCACGCTTCCCACAGGGCGGTAAGTTTGGGTTTCAAAAAGCCTTAGCAGCTTCACCTGCATGGCAAGTGGAATATCGCCTACTTCGTCGAAAAATAGAGTGCCACCCTCAGCCGCCTCTACCAGTCCTTTTTTATTGGTGGTTGCGCCCGTAAACGCTCCTTTTTCATAGCCGAATAACTCGCTTTCAAGTAAAGCATCAGACAACCCAGTGCATTCAATAACAACGAAGGTTTTTTCAGCCCGATGGCTACTTGAGTGCAGTGCTTGGGAAACCAGTTCTTTACCGGTTCCGGTTTCACCAAAAAGTAAAACGGATATATCTGAGTTCGCAGCGCGGTTAATTTTATTCAGCATCGTTTTAAATGCCTCTGACTCGCCAATCATTTTTCCAGCAGAGGGGCGGTTAGACGCAAAGGCAAGCTTATCTAGAATCTCCAGATAACCTATTAAATCCCCGTGACCGTCGAAGATTGGGCGCATCAGAATGTCGCAGTAGCTTTGGCCCTCGCTGGTGGTATGTATATGAACTACGCTTGAAGCTCTACCAGTCTTTCTGCTTTCCTGCATAGGGCACTGCTCGCCGCATTGGTCACAGGGCTTATTGTTTCGATGAGATACCTGATAACAGGTGCTATACCCGAGCTTTATATCGACAGGGTAAGTATCTCTGTAAGGCGCATTGACCGCCTCAATAATGTAATTTTGATTGATGAAAATAGCGGGCTTGTCTATTGCATCTATCATTGCTTGTACAATTGATATGTTCATTGTCAGCGTATTAGTTAATGCTACTTTTATCCTGCCAACTTAACATATTGGCATAGAGCTTGTTCATTGTTTTAGTTGAATCACAATGTCTGAGTGCCAATACTTCAGTCAATAGGAGAGTTACACAATGAAAAAAAGCATCTTTTTAATTGCGTTAGGGTTAGCCGTAAGCGCCGGGTGCCCTTTCGCTAATGCACAAAACGATGAGCTGGCTGACAGCGAAGTACAAACAAAAGTGAAGCAGGCAAGAGTTCACGCTAAAGCCCTTGGTGGAGCGCTTAAATCTAGGCTAAAACAGGCAATTCAGTCTGGCGGTTTGGAAGCGGGTGTAGAAGAGTGCAAGTTGGCCGCCGAGCCTATCGCCGAGGGGCTTAGCCAAAATGGGTGGGAGGTAGGACGTACTGCACTTAAAGTGAGAAACCCGAATAACGCGCCAGACGAGTGGGAGCGCGAGCAACTAGCGCTTTTTGCCTCTCTATTGGAAAAGACTAAGCTAGAGGAAAAACAGCCGTCTACGCCTATAGATACTTATAAGTATGACAGTGACAGTGGCGAATTCCGGTACATGATGGCTATTCAACAAGGCCAGGTTTGTATGGCGTGCCACGGCGCCCAAGTTGCACCTTCAGTAAAGGAAACCATTTTAAAGCATTACCCTAAAGATGAGGCCACTGGGTTTGAACTTGGTGAATTGCGCGGCGCGTTCACGCTGACCTATTCGCCGCAGTAACTTAAGTTAATTTTGCATCAGCTAAAGCAAAAGCTCTTTTCTCAACCGTTTTAAACAACGATACAACGTCCCCGTCTCCTTTTTATTTGTGTCAATTTTGTCGCCAATAGTGACAAAATTGGCGCAAGATTCATATTAGATCCTTGCGATGGATCAAAGTGCGCAACTTTTCGCCATGGAATAATTGTCCTGCACAGTACGAATAGACTGTCATTCATCAGCTGTTGGTTCAGATTAACGAGAAAAGTGATGAATGGCATAAACCGTGCTCTAGCTGTGTTGAATGTTCATGTGATAACCACTGAATAACCAATAAATTCACTTAAGGTCAAGCGCTTATCGCGCACGAGAGACGAGGGAGATAACCCATGAGCGATACGTTAATAGAACTATCGCGGTGGCAATTTGCATTAACTGCGATGTTCCACTTTATTTTTGTACCCTTAACACTAGGGCTAAGCTTTCTACTTGCCATTATGGAGTCAGTTTATGTAATGACAGGTAAAGAGATATACAAGCAAATGACCCAGTTTTGGGGAAAGCTGTTTGGTATTAACTTTGCTATCGGCGTAGCCACAGGCTTAACCATGGAATTCCAGTTCGGCATGAACTGGTCATACTATTCCCACTATGTCGGCGATATCTTTGGCGCGCCTCTGGCTATTGAAGGGCTGATGGCCTTCTTCTTGGAGTCTACCTTCGTGGGCCTGTTCTTTTTTGGCTGGGACAAAATGTCTAAGGTGAAGCACCTTATGGCTACTTGGTTAGTTGCCATTGGTTCTAACTTCTCAGCGCTTTGGATCCTAATCGCTAATGGCTGGATGCAGTACCCGGTAGGCGCTGAATTCAACTTTGAAGCTATGCGTATGGAAATGACCAGCTTCGCAGACGTTATTTTTAATCCGGTAGCACAGGTTAAGTTCGTTCATACGGTTTCAGCAGGCTACGTGACCGGTGCCATGTTTGTATTGGCAATTTCTAGCTACTATCTACTGAATCACAAGCATATTGCGTTTGCCCGTCGTTCGTTTGCGATTGCAGCTAGCTTTGGCTTAGCGGCTACCTTGTCAGTTATTGTTTTAGGTGATGAAAGTGGCTATGAACTAGGTGACGTGCAAAAAGTGAAATTAGCTGCAGTTGAAGCTGAATATGAGACGCATCCCGCGCCAGCACCCTTCACTGTTTTTGGTATACCTAACGATGAAAAAGAAGAAACCGAATACGCCCTTCAAATTCCCTGGGCAATGGGCATTATCGCAACACGCTCGTTAACCGAAGAAGTGAAAGGTATTAAGGATCTTAAAGAAGAGAATCGCGAGCGTATTTTAAGCGGCATCAAAGCTTATGAAGTGCTTGATGACGTAAGAAATGGTACCGCAACGGCTGAGCAGCGCGCCGCATTTGAAGCCAACAAAGACAGTCTTGGTTATGCAATGCTGCTTGAACCCTATACTGACGATGTTTCAAACCCATCAGAAACGGCAATTCAACAAGCTGTTGATTATAGCATTCCACCGGTGGCCCCGCTATTTTGGAGCTTCCGCATCATGGTTGCTGCAGGTTTTATTATGCTAGCACTTTTCTTATGTGCTTTTTACTACAGCACAAAACACAAAATCACCAAGCCTCGCTGGCTATTAAAAGGTGCACTGTATGGCCTACCACTTCCATGGGTTGCGTGTGAAGCAGGCTGGTTCGTTGCTGAGTATGGTCGTCAACCATGGTCTATCGCAGAAGTATTGCCAGTGCATACCTCGGTGTCTAACTTGGCAATTAGTGACGTGGTAATCACCATTATAGCCTACACCGTTTTCTACACAGCAATGTTCATCATTGGCTTTTACCTAATGAAAAAATTCGCGAAGAAAGGTCCTGTGCCTCCGGAAGATACAAAGACTGAAACTGAACTCGACCTTATTGACCTTGATGAGCAAGGAGCAAAAGCATGATTGATTATGAACTGTTACGCGTCATTTGGTGGTGCTTAGTTGGCGTGCTGCTGATTGGTTTTGCCGTCACTGACGGCTTCGATTTAGGGGTGGGCGCACTGCTTACCCTCATCGGAAAAAATGACAAAGAACGTCGCGTGATGATTAACACCGTCGGGCCTCACTGGGACGGAAACCAAGTGTGGTTTATTACGGCTGGTGGCGCCATTTTTGCGGCGTGGCCAATGATTTATGCTACCGCGTTTTCAGGTTTTTACCTTGCTTTAGCATTGACGTTAATTGCTCTATGGATGCGTCCTATTGGTTTTGATTACCGCAGTAAACTCCCAAACCCACAGTGGCGCAAAGCGTGGGACTGGGCGTTGTTTGCTGGTGGCATCATTCCTTCGCTCATATTTGGTGTGGCGTTCGGTAACCTGCTGCTAGGTGTGCCCTTTGAATTAGATAACACGCTTAAGTCAACGTATACAGGGTCATTCTTTGGTCTTTTAACACCGTTTGCTTTAGTGAGTGGCCTACTTTCAGTCGCTATATTGCTAAACCACGGTGCAACCTGGCTACAAATGAAAACCGATGGCTTTATTGAAGTTAGAGCCCGCGCCGTGTCAGTAATATTAAGTCTGGTAGGCGTTGCATTGTTTGTCATTGCAGGTTTTTGGGTAGCATTTGGTTTAGATGGCTTTGTCATCACCTCATCAATTGACACCATTGCTACATCGAACCCGCTTAAGAAAGAGGTAGCTATTGAAGCGGGCGCTTGGATGAGCAATTACAGCAAATATCCTTTCATGGTGATAGCACCTGTATTAGGTGTAGTAGCTGGCCTTGCCTGCGCGTTCTTCTCTAAGAAGGGAAATGCAGGTATGGCGTTTGTGTCAAGCGCACTATTTATCACAGGCGTAATTTTAACAGCGGGCTTCTCAATGTTCCCGTTCTTAATGCCAAGTATCACCATGCCAGAAGCTAGCCTTACGGTATGGGATGCAACGTCTAGCCATATGACGCTAAACGTTATGTTCATCGTTGCCTGTATCTTTGTGCCTATTGTACTGAGCTACACTGCCTATAGTTTTTATGTGATGCGCGGTCGTATCAAAAACGACGACCTCGACCAATCTCACACTATCTATTAAGGAGATATTTATGTGGTATTTCGCTTGGATATTAGGTGTTTTACTGGCGTGCTCTTTCGGCATTATTAATGCGATGTGGTTGGAAGCAACGGAAAACATGGATAGACCCGAAGACCAAGAGTAGAAGTGGAGGTAGGCTGGCCGCAAGAACACGCCGTGAACCCATCCGTGGGGGCTTCGCAGCGGCATCCCTGCCGCTGAGAGTTCTTGCAGCCAGTCCACCACCACTTCGAAGAGAAAGTGAAAAAGAAGCGCGGAATTATTGAGAGGTGGAGGAGGGCTTTTTTGCAGCCAGCCTACCACTTCAAAAAAAGTTAAAAATAAACGAAACAACAAAAAAGATAGAAACGAACAGTGACTAAAGAAAAGATTCCCAGCAGACAAACACTTACTAAATGGTGTAAGGAAATGGATAGCGCGCAATCGCTTGGCTTGCGCCGTTCGCTTATGTCACAGGTAGCGGTTAAGTGTTTGTCGCTTTTTTCTTTAATTATTGGCTTTTATTACTTTTCTAATATTGCTCAAGACTGGGTGGTGAATAAAACGCCCGCTACCCGTGGCGATATAGTAGGGCTTTCTATCTGTTTAGCGTTGTGCTGGTTATTCCAAGGCGCGTTTAACGCCCTTTCCAGTAGGGGGAAGGTGAAGGTACTTGATAAACTTGAAGCACATTTGAAACAGGTGTTTGTGGCGCGTCAGCATGCGCTAATTCGCCAGCACTCTGTTTATTACTGGCAAACCCTTTGGCTGCAGCACATACAGGCTTTTACTGATTGGGCGCTAGAATATCGCGTGCAGCAAATGATCGCTGTAATAGTGCCACTGCTGGCTTTGGCCGTTATTTTCTATGTAAACCCCGTGATTGGGCTTGGTTTGCTACTGACACTGCCGGTTGTGCCACTTTTTATGATCATCGTGGGGAAAGGAGCGGCAGCCTTGCATCGCAAGCACTTTGTTGCGCTTGAACGACTGGGCAGTTTGTTTACTGACCGCTTGGCCGCACTGCCCATGTTGGCAAGTTTTCAGGCCCATCAAAAACAAACTGACCTGCTGAAACAAGCCAGTGAAAACTTAAATGCGCGAACCATGAAAGTGGTGAGTGTGGCGTTTCTATCTAACAGCGTCCTCGATTTTTTCGCCACGCTTGCCGTGGCCTTAGTGGCAGTATTTATCGGTTTTTTCATTGCTGGGCGAATTAACTATTGGGCCAGCAATAACATTACAGCAAGGTTTGTGGGTGCTGCTTACTGTTCCCCTGCTATTAAGTGAAATGAAAAAGTTGGGTCAGGTATATCATCAAAAAGCACAGGCAGAGGCCGCGCAAGACGAACTATATCCTTTATTTTCTATTCCTATTCAAGATAAAACGCATTCAGACGAAAAGGTGGGAAGCTATTTTGAAAGTATGAATAAACGACCAAGTGAATCTTTGCTTGCAGCCTCTCACTTTAACGTTTTTGAGATGGACGCGTCTCTTTATAGTTCATTATCTTCTTGTGAAAGCGAAACCCCAGTGCTGCTCTGCGCAGATAGCCTTAATGTTTCTAAAGGCGATAAAATTTTACTCAGTGGCGCTTCAGGCTCAGGAAAGACGCTACTTCTAGAAGCACTGGGTGGGCAGCGCCCCGCTTCCCACAAATTTAACGAACCGGTTGTGTGGATCACTCAGCACCCGGTCGTTACTCCGGGTACCGTGCGGGAGAATTTGTGCCTTGATGATAGCTATACGGATGAAGCGCTTAACGAGGTACTGCAAGCGGTAGAACTCGGGCCGTGGCTAGCGTTATTGCCTTATGGGTTAGACACGGTAATGACAGACTACCCATTACTTTCTGGAGGCGAAGCGCAGCGTCTGTCATTGGCTAGAGCATTGCTTAGAGAAGTCAATATATGGCTATTGGATGAGCCAACAGCGCATTTACCAGATTCCCAGCATCATAGACTGGCCCAACTCATCAACCGCTTAGGTGAGAATAAAACGCTTATATGGGCTTCACACAAAGCACTGCCCGCCAATTGGTTTACACACTTCTGGGCTATTAAAGACGGTAAGGTAAAAGTCGCTTCAATGGTTAGCCAAAACGAAAGGCAGGAGGCAACAAATGAATAATACGAAACCTGCCTATATAACGTTATTGCTCGCGCTACTGCATGGTGTAGCAGGCATAAGCATCTTGGTTATTTCTTCTTGGTTTATTGCCGTCAGTGCAATTGCGCCTGTGGGCTTTAACTATGTCATTCCTGCTGTTGTTATCCGCGCACTCGCGCTACTTCGCATTGCATCAGGCTACGCCAGTATGTGGGTAGGTCATAACGATTTGCTGGCGCGGATAGCCAATATAAGGTTGTCTGTATTTAGTCAGCTTGAAAACACGCAAATTAATGAAAAAGCATTAACGACAGAAGCGCTAGCACAACACACAGAAGAGCTTGCTAGCCTCTGGATTGCGTGGATAGCGCCACTATCTAGCGCAACGTTTATTTTTACGTGTCTTTGTGTCGTGGCTGTGGGGTTTGGCTTTCCTGGGGCAGGATTGCTTATTGTACTGTTTGTTGTGTGGTCAATCGCCTTGGTATTACAAGGGGTAGGGGCGCTTCGTATCGCTAAGCGTGCGACTCACGCCAATGCCCGATTTAGACAAGCGTCAACCAACTTTCTAAACAGCAGTGCTATCTGGCATTTAAGTACAGCGTTTACGAATACACGCGAAGGCAAAACGACCTGCGCAGATGAAAGTCATACTTTGCAAAGTCCAGAACGCGACGTTGCCAGAAACTTAGAGACCGCAGAGGCAAGCGCCCCAGATATAAATATAAAAGACGTGAGTGCTAAAGTAGTATGGCTCGAAAAGATAGCGCAAAAAAATACCGCGAATCGCACGGCGTGGTGGTTTCAAGGGATGGCGTTTCTATTGGTTGTGTTAACGATGTCTGGGGCCTTTTCCATCACACAGACGCTGCTTTTTGCACCCATCGCGATTGTCGTGCCCATGGTATTACTTGCGGCGCCCGATTGGGCGGGAAACGCTTTTTCAAGCATATCTAAGTTTGCACAATACAAGCAAAGCGTAAAAGCGCTTCAGCAGATGAAAGCGACACCCATTAAAATGCTTAGTGAAAGAGAGATAAATATCGCGATAACCTTAACGGATTTTTCGATAAAAGGTCGTCGCACGAGCAAGGTGAATACTAACTTGCCAGCAAGAGGTGTGGTTTGTGTCTCAGGTGCGTCTGGTTGTGGAAAGTCATCTTTTCTTCAGGGCCTCGCGGGGTTGCTTCCTGCTCACGGGAAACGAGAGATTGATGGTGTTAATATGCCACCTGGCTTAGTGACAAACTGGCGCTATGTTGAGCAAGAACCCGTTATATTATCCGGCAGTCTTGCCTTGAATTTAGACCCTGCTGGAAGGTGCATATCACACAGTGAATTCACTACGCTAATGCAAGAGTTAGGGTTGGAAAAGCTTTTGCCTTTAACGACGTGGGTAGGCAAAGCCGGAAGACCATTGTCTGGTGGTGAAAGAAAGCGCGTCGCGCTAGCTCGGGCTATTTTGGCTAAACCACGGGTACTACTTGTTGATGAGCCGTTCGAAGGCTTAGACATTCACACACAACAACGTGTCTGTACCGTGTTAAATCGCTATGCAAAAGATAATCTAGTGATTATTGCTTCACACGTTACCCCTACTGCACTTGTGGTGAAGCAAAAAGTGCAGTTAGACGAAGCGAATCTTCATACCGTTAATGGTAAACATCGCGCTACTTTGTAGCGAACTGCTCGAAGTCTTTTGTAATGTCTTCCAGGCTTCTGCCCTTCGTTTCGGGGAAGAATTTAGCCACTAATATTAAGCTAAGTAGAGCAAAGCCGCCGTATATTGCAAACGTTGCGGCGGCCCCCAAATTGGCGAGCTCCCATGGAAATATCACTTGAACCAAAAAGCTGGTAAGTGAGTTCACCATGCCCACCAACGAAATGGCCAGGGCACGGGTTTGGTTGGGAAAAATTTCGGCGAGCATTGCCCACATGACGGGGCCCAAAGACATAGCAAAAGACGCAACGAATGCAATAATGCCAAACAGCACTAAGGGAGCATTCATATTAATGCTGCTGGTAAGTAACGGCTGTTGATAAGTGTCGAATTCGTCGCTTGAAAGCACACGCTTAAGAGCGCGTTTAAACGCCACGTCTGAATAATAGGTATCGCTGGTTAACGGGGCTAACTTACTTGCTGAAGCGGGCGCGCTATGTTGAATTTCAACAATGGCCGATTGCTGTATTTGGTAAGTCGCTTGTTTAAAGCCATAAGTGCAAATAGCCATGCTGATAACCACGCCGGTTAGTCCTATTATCAACAAGGGTTTTCTGCCCCACTTGTCGATAGTAAGCATGGCCACAAGGGTAAACGCCACGTTTACCACCCCAATCAATACAGCCTGCATAAAGGCGGCATTCGAGCCTACACCGCTTTGCTCAAATATAGTGGGGGCGTAAAAAAAGATAACGTTGATGCCGGTAATTTGTTGGGCAATGGCAATGATGATGCCCACCATCAAAGGAAAACGCATGGCTTTGGTTTTTAGAAAGCCGAGGCGTTCGCGCAGTGGCCACGATTTTTCTTTAAGGGACGAGGAAATGTCTTCGACCAGCACCTTTGCCTGTGCGTGGTCGAGCAAGCGGTTTATGACCTGCTCAGCTTCTTGGTGCTTGCCCTTTAACACTAACCAACGAGGGCTACGAGGTATAGTGAACAACAGGCTAAACCATACGATGGCAGGCACAATTTCTAGGCCCAACATATAGCGCCACAAATGGGTATCAATGCCCCATTCATTCACCCAAGGCGCACCGCTGTTACTAAGCTGCAATAAATAGTAGTTAGTGAAGTATGACAGAGCAAAACCAAACACGATATTAAGCTGATTGACCGAGACCATTTTGCCGCGGTTTTTTGGCGCACTGATTTCTGAAATATAGAGTGGCGCGATAATAAGCGAGCAAAATGCGATGCCCCCAATAAAGCGAGAGAGCACGAGCAGCTCAAAATTAGGCGCGAGGGCAGAACCCACCGATGAAAGCAAATAAAGAAAAGCAACAAGAATAAGTGCTTTGCGTCTGCCAATAGCATCGCTAACGCCGCCTGCAAATAACATGGCGATAAGAGCACCGAGCGTAGGCGAACTTACCACAAAGCCTTGTTGCCAATCGCTTAAGCCAAATTCTGCATCAATAAACCCATTAGCTCCTGCTATTACACTGGCATCGAAGCCGAATATAAACCCTCCTAGAGAGACAATAAGTGTGTAATACAGCGACGGAGACAGGGCTTTATTCATTTTATAAGTTGCCTAATGTGTCCCTATCAATCATCTCTGGAACGAATAGATGCTCAATCGGAATGGGGCTTTTAATGTCGTAAACATGTTCTAGCACCCAGAAAGCCGCCATTTCGCCCATTGCGTTAATAGGGTTATTGATAGTCGTGAGTTTAGGGTAAAGGTAGCGTGAAAAAAGCACGTTATCGAAACCGATAATGGAAAGCTGATCTGGAATATCAAACCCCGCTTCCCGTGCGGCTGTCATTGCGCCTGATGCCATTTCATCGTTTGCACAAACAAGTGCAGTTAACTCAGGGTAGTTTTCCTGTAGATAGAGCATGCCTTCTTGGCCCGAAGACTCATGGAAGTCACCTTCAAACATGCTAGTTTTGGCAAAAGGAATTCCAGCCTCTTCTAGCGCTTTCTTGTGGCCAGAGAGACGGTCGCTCGCGTCTTTTTTAAACAGCGGGCCGCTAATATAAGCAATGTGTTTGTGGCCGGCGTCGATAGCCGCTTTTGTCGCTAGATAGCCACCTTGCTCATTGTCGACGACAAAGCAGTTTTCATCTAGTTCATCTACTTTGCGATTTATCACAACAACAGGAATTTTACTGTCGACAAGCTTTTTCAAGTAGTCATCGGACACGGCTTCCGCGTGTAAAATTAGCGCGTCACAGCGGCGGCTTTTTAAAAACTCAATGGCCTCGTGCTCTCGCTTTTCGTCAACGTGCCCAGCAGTAATAATGACGTGTTTGCCATTTTGTTTGAGTACGTTTTCAACGGTACTCATCAAATCACCGAAGTAAGAGCCATGCAGTTCCGACACAAGCAATCCAACGCTGTTGGTCCGGTTCGATGCCAGAGACTGCGCAATAGCGTTAGGCTGATAGCCTAGCGATGCCATTGCGTCTTCTACCTTTTTACGGGTGCGTTCGCTTACCTTCGCGTTTCCATTCATAACACGAGAAACGGTAGCGAGAGATACGCCTGCTGCTTCTGATACTTGGTAAATTGTTGCCATACGGTTTTTAGTACTTGTCCTTATTTGATACCGCTAATGTACCCATTTATCCGGCTCTTCACCAGTTTTGAATAAGCCAAAGCACTTTGTTTTAACGTGCGTTTTTGGGTTTTGTAATCGACGTAAACAATGCCAAAGCGCTTTTTGTAGCCTAGCGCCCATTCGAAGTTGTCCATTAAGCTCCAAGCAAAGTAGCCTCGAATATCAACACCTTTTTCGATAGCACTATTCACCGCATTAAGATGGGTATGAAAGTATGCAGTGCGATCGTCATCATTTACCTCGCCATTAACAAGCTTATCATCCATAGCGGCACCATTTTCAGTAATGTAAATAGGTGGCAAGGTGTAACGTTGGTGAAGGTCTACGAGTAATTCGGTAAATGCATCAGGTGTGATTTCCCAGCCCATTGCGGTTAATTCCGTGGTTGTTGGTGGAACCACTTCAAACCAATCGTTATCAGTACCTTCGTACACTGTACGGGTGTAGTAGTTAATTCCCAAATAGTCGATGGGTTGCGAGATGATCGCCATATCACCTTCGTGAATATCAGGCTTATCTGCATCATCAAGTCTATCGATTACCTCAGGATACTTACCTTCGACAATGGGCGTTAAGTACCATTGGTTGTGATAATCGTCAGCGAGCTGTGCTGCACGCTTGTCTGCTTGAGAATCAGTGGCGCCATGACAGGTACTGAAATTAAGAACGATGCCGTTTTGGCTATTAGGGCAATACTTATTCAGTACCTTTAAAGCTAAACCGTGAGCTAGAAGCAAGTGGTGGGCAGCTTTTCGACCGTTGCCAACACCTGTTATTCCAGGTGCGTGGATACCGACTTCATAACCTAGGTAGGCTGAGCAAAATGGTTCATTTAACGTGGCATAAGCATGCACTTTTTCGCCCAGCGCGTTTGCTACCACTTCAGCATACTGTGCGAATGCGTAGGCTGTATCTCGATTTAACCAGCCCCCTTGGTCTTCTAAATACTGAGGCAAGTCCCAGTGGTAAAGCGTAACGAACACTTTCATACCGCGGCGCTTAAGCTCATCAACCAAGTTGATATAAAAACGAATGCCTATTTCATTCACGGTACCGTCTTGGTTCATCACACGAGGCCAAGAGATAGAGAGTCGGTAAGCGTCCACACCTAAATTATCGATAAGCGCAACATCTTGTTTCCATAATTCAATGTGTTTACATGCTTCATCGCCGTTAGTGCCGTCCTCGATGGTATTTTCTTGGGCGCAGAACGTGTCCCAGATACAGTCTAAGCGGCCGTTCCGGTCGCCCTCTATTTGAAAGCTAGAGGTAGCCACACCAAACAAAAAGTCTTTCGACAACATCATTGAGTTGGAGGGTAAGTTAATTTCTTGCATCTTAGGGGTGTCCTGGCATTAACAAACTTTTCATATTGGCCGCATAATCATTTGGTCAAATAACATGATATTTACATTGAATTAGAAAGCGCTTCATGTAATTATTTACTTTATGTAAGCGCTTACAAAAAATTTTAAGATGAGATGTAAGCGCTTTCAAATGTAAATGTAACATTAACTAAAAAAAATAGCAACAGAGGTTACCCGTGGACATACCAGCGCAACCGAATACGCAAGATGGCGACAGCACTGTTTCTAACGGTAATTATCGCTTTGCTCTTATCTCTCTCACTACACTATTCTTTATGTGGGGTTTCATCACTTGCCTAAATGACATTCTGATCCCTTATCTCAAAGGGGCTTTTAATTTAAGTTTTACCCAAGCAATGCTTATTCAGTTTTGCTTTTTTAGCGCCTATTTTATTGTCTCTCTTCCAGCGGGCATGGTGGTGTCGCGAATAGGGTATCAAAAAGGCATTGTACTAGGGCTTGGCATCGCGTGTGTGGGCTGTTTGCTTTTCTTTCCTGCTGCTTCTAGCCAAGTGTATGCCGTTTTTCTCTTAGCGTTATTTGTTCTGGCATCGGGTATTACTATTTTACAGGTGTCGGCAAACCCTTATGTAACCGCGTTAGGAAGCCCCAAGACTGCGTCTTCTAGGCTAACCATGACACAAGCTTTTAATGCTTTTGGTACAACCGTCGCCCCCTTCTTTGGTTCGTACCTAATGTACGGCGCGACAGGGGAACACGGCGCAGGCTCACCGAGTGCTTCTGATGTGCAAGTGCCCTACCTTATCTTAGCGGGCACCTTGCTGCTACTTGCGCTTATTTTTATGTACTTGAAACTGCCAAAGCTAAACCACACCAGCTCTAATACCGGTGTGTTTAAAGGAGGAGCCTGGCATCACAAACACTTGGTGTTAGGTGCTGTTGGTATATTCATGTATGTAGGTGCTGAAGTTGCTATTGGTAGTATGTTGGTTAATTACTTGGCTAGCCCTGCTGTTGGTGGGCTAACAGAAGCGAAAGCAGCGCAACTTCTTGCCTATTACTGGGGCGGCGCTATGGTAGGTCGCTTTATTGGCGCTGTCGTTATGCAAAAAGTTTCCGGAGGCTACGTGCTAGCCTTCAATGCGTGTATCGCTATTGCATTGATATTGTTGTCGCTTTCAAGCACGGGTGGTTTAGCGCTGTGGAGTATTTTGGGTGTAGGTCTGTTTAACTCAATTATGTTCCCTACCATATTTAGCTTAGCGCTCCATCAACTGGGCAAAGACACGCCACAAGGTTCAGGCATTTTATGTTTGGCCATTGTCGGCGGTGCCATTATTCCGCTATTACAAGGAATGCTGGCCGACTCGATTGGGGTCACATTGTCATTCCTATTACCCGCTTCGTGCTATCTCTACATTGCTTACTATGGCCTTGTAGGAAGTCGCGTATCTAAATTTCAAACCACTGAAAAGTAACGAGGATTAATCATGCGAAAAAGTCTAATCGCGAAGGTTGTTACAGGCGCATTAGTAGGTGTTTTAGTCAGTGCTTGCGCAACCGATGAAGACGCTTCTTCAGTTAACAGTGCCTTAGAGAAAACGAATAAAGCCAGTGAGATCTGGCCCAAGTTAGATATCGAAGTAAAGCCAGACTCTGCTGTTGAAAAAAAGGTTTCAGATATTCTTTCTACCATGACCCTGGAACAGAAAATTGCGCAGATGATCCAGCCAGAAATTCGCAATATTACTGTTGAGGATATGCGTAAATATGGGTTTGGTTCTTATCTTAACGGCGGTGGTGCGTTTCCTAACAACGACAAGCATGCAACCCCTGAAGATTGGGTTGCGCTTGCCGAGAAACTCTATCAAGCCTCGGTGGACGACAGCCTAGATGGTTCAAGTATTCCTACCATGTGGGGTACCGATGCCGTGCACGGTCATAACAATGTTATTGGTGCGACCTTATTTCCCCATAACATTGGTTTAGGCGCGGCTAATAACCCAGATTTAGTAGAGAAAATAGCGCATATTACCGCGAAAGAAGTGATGGCAACGGGCATTGATTGGGTATTTGCGCCCACGGTTGCCGTTGTACGCGACGACCGTTGGGGCAGAACCTATGAGAGCTACTCTGAAGATCCTGCGATTGTAAGGGAGTATGCTGCTTCAGTTGTTAAAGGTCTTCAAGGTGCTGCTGACAAAGATTTCTTAAGCGATCAGCGTGTAATCAGCACAGTAAAACACTTTGTGGGTGATGGCGGTACTGTTGGCGGCGACGATCAAGGTAACAACGTGGCTAGCGAACAAGACCTGTTTGATATTCACGCGCAAGGTTATGTGGGTGGTCTAACGGCTGGTGCGCAGTCGGTTATGGCATCGTTTAACAGCTGGAATGGCGATAAGCTTCACGGCCATAAATATCTACTAACCGACGTGCTGAAAGATCAGATGGGCTTTGACGGTTTTGTGGTAGGCGACTGGAACGGCCATGGGCAGGTGAAAGGGTGTAGCAACGAAGATTGCGCCCAAGCTATTAATGCAGGTTTAGATATTTTCATGGTGCCAAATGACTGGAAGGTACTATACGACAATACCCTTGCACAGGTGAAAGATGGCACTATAGCGATGTCGCGCATTGATGATGCAGTGCGTCGTATTCTGCGTGTAAAAGTGCGCGCAGGCCTTTTTGATAAGCCAAGCCCAGCAAATCGTCCATTATCTGGCGATCGTTCTTTAATTGGTAAAGCCGAGCATCGTGAAATAGCGGCCCAGGCGGTACGTGAATCGCTAGTGCTACTTAAAAATAAAAACAAAACCCTGCCATTATCTGCGGGCAAGAGCATATTGGTTGCCGGTGACGGCGCTGACAACATTGGCAAGCAGTCCGGTGGATGGAGTATTACGTGGCAAGGTACCAACAATACTAACGAAGACTTCCCGGGCGGCACCTCCATTTACGATGGTATTAAGCAGCATGCTGAAAGCGCCGGAGGAGACGCTATCCTTTCTGTAGACGGTTCATTCGAAGAAAAGCCTGATGTTGCCATTGTGGTATTCGGTGAAGAGCCTTATGCCGAAGGGCATGGCGATAGAGAAACGCTAATTTACCAACACGGCAGCAAGAAAGACTTAGCACTACTTGAAAAGCTGAAGTCACAAGGTATTCCAGTTGTATCTGTATTTATCAGCGGCCGCCCTATGTGGGTAAATGCAGAACTTAATGCCTCTGATGCGTTTGTCGCCGCATGGCTACCGGGCTCAGAAGGCGCGGCAGTCGCAGATGTGCTTTTTGGTAAGCAGGACTTTAAAGGCAAGCTTTCATTCTCATGGCCGTCTGAACCACAGCAAATTGTGAATAAAGGCGATGAAACCTATGAACCGCTTCTGCCTTATGGCTTTGGGTTAACCTTTGACGCTGAAAATGTATTGAGCGATACGCTAAATACCGAAATTAAAGTGAGCACTGACAGCAATACGCCAATGGAAATCCTAAATGGGGCGGTTCAGTCTCCATGGGTGCTATGGCTTTATTCGGGTGATGACTCACTAACGGTTAATGCAAGTACACATACCGTTGGTGCCCTTACTTACCGTACTGTCGACAAAGAAGTGCAAGAAGATGCCCGTAAAATTACCTTCGATGGGTCTGAATTTGCCGCTATGCGCTTTGCAAGTAAGAGCTTCTTCCGCGAAGATTTAAGCGCACAGCTACTTACTGAAGGTGCGTTAAGCTTTAACGTGAGTCGTCACTCAGATATCACGCAGCCTGTAACGGTTGGTATGAACTGTGAAGGCGAAGGAGATACTGCGGGCAGTTGCTCAACGCAGATTGATATTAGCGAGCAGCTTAAAGCAATACCTGCTGATACGTGGACGAACGTAAGCATTGACCTGCAGTGCTTTGTTGACGAGGGCATTGACTTCACCGGTCTTGTTGTACCATTTGAACTAGGCAGTGCAGGGCAGGCCAGCTTAAGCGTAGCAGATATTCAATTTACGCCTGATTCTGCTAAATCAGCGAGTATAATCTGCCAAGAGTAGATTAAAGCCTTACCGCTCGTTCTCAAACAACGTCGCCAGCCTAAAACCTGGCGACGTTTCTGTTTTTGGTCAACAAACCTCTGCCCACCTACCTATTTACCGATCTAATCTGTATTGCGCTGCGAAGCATTATCAACGCTATAAAAAGTAAAGCCAAAACCTTTGCCGGTACTAAAGTTGCGGCGGTAGGAACGGCGTTTGCTACTAACCTAGTAGCTGGCGACCCATATCTATCGGTGGCTTTACCTGGACGGATGTATTCCCCTGTTTATCGCGGTATGGGCTACTCTACGCTTAACTTGTCGCGGGGTATTGAAGAGGGGGGAACTTTGATGTCACCGCTTATTCCTTGGAATGCCGGTGGTGCCTTTGTGATATCGGCGCTAGGTCTCGGTATTTCAGGCGCCAACTTGGAAAATTTGCTGTATATCCCTCTTGCTTTTGCCTGTTGGACGGCTCCCCTGATAGGGATATTTTACGCCTTCGTTGGATGGTTTTCGCCTAAAGCTACAGACGAAGAGCGTGAACAGTGGAAAACGTCAGGCGCGGCAATTGCGAAGTTTAACAAAGACGGCACACCGGTTACTGATTAGCGTTATTGCAGAACGGGCGAGTTAAACTTCCGTTGGCCTTCTTACTAATGATGGGTATTACCTAACCGGTAAGAATAGCGGGCCTAAACGTGTATTTACAAATAGATATAGCAGGTACAAAAAAAGGGCCTTAAAAAGGCCCTTATCGTAAGTGCTTATTAAACTTAGAAGCTGTATCTAGCACCTAGCGTGTAGCGAGGGCCATACTGACGAGCAAATAAGAATTGCTCTTCAAAGCGGCCGTAACCACGCTCGGTTTCGTCGTTGATGTTTACACCTTCTAAGAACACGGTTAGGTGCTCATTCACATCGTAGTTGATGCTGGCGTCAACCTGACCAAACGTATCGAACTGAGTCGCTGGGTTATCCGCCGAGCCTTGTGCTTGGCCAATGCCTACTACGTAGTCTGAACGCCATGCGTAAGTGACTTTTACAGACAGGCCTTCTTTCTCGTAAAACACTTGGAAGTTAGCTGAGTCACTGATACCTACTAGCGGGTTTTGTTGCTCTAGGTTGTATGGGTCGTACTCTACGTCACCATCAACCAGCGTCGCGTTGGCACCAAAACCAAAGCCCGTTTCACCAAATGTGTGTTGAACAGCAAGTTCGATACCTTCAACGGTTTTAGAATCATCAAGGTTACGCGGCTTAACCACATTCCACTCGATAAGCGGGTCGTCTGAGTTAGGCTCAACAACGCCGTCTGCATCAGCGTAGCCCGCTTCTCTGAAGTAGTCGTAAATGTTACTGTCGGTCGCCTGAATGCCTTCTGCCTGAAGCGCAGAAACAGCTTCTTGCCATCTTGGGCCTTGGTAAATATCGTTAAGGCCGTCAAAGGTTTCAAGCCTACCTTGGGTGTCGATATAATTCTTCACTGACTTTCTGAACAGGCCTACTGACGCATAGCTTGCTTCGTCATAGTACCATTCGAAAGATAAGTCTAAGTTAGTCGACTCATAAGGTTTAAGGTCGGTACTGCCTTCAGATACTACCCTCGAGCCAATTTTAGGACTCCCGCTAAATGAACGTCCGCCTTGTAAAAAGCCGATAGGTGCACGGGTAATTGATTTACCCCAAGAGAAACGGGCAACAATATCGTCTGTCACATCGACTTTTACGTCGAACATAGGCAGAAGCACGTCGTACTTACCGGTGAAGTCTTGCTCTTCAACACCCTCTTGGAATACGGTAATCCATTCACCCGCTGCAACCCAGTTTACTTGGATAGGAACGCGAACTTCCGCGGTGCTAGGTACCTCGGTTTCTTCGTAGCGAAGACCTGCATTAACCTGTACATAGTAATCGCTAACTTCAAAGTCCCACTCTGTTTGCACATAGATTGAATCTGTTGTTTCTTCTACGTTGCTTACTGAAGGATCGCCGCTGAAATACGGGTCGATGGAATACGCGTTGCTCTCACCCACCACGTCAGCAGTGATGAATTGAAGTTGACGAGCAATGGCTTCATCGAAGTCAAAGGTGTAGTAATAGCCAGGGTTCATGCCCGCGCCACCACCATCAAAGGCATCTAAGAAGCCTGACGTATCATTGCGAACGAACATGCTGTCTGGGAATATTTCTGTAAACGATGGGCTGAAGCCAGGTCCGCCGCGTAGTCCGCTCCATGCGGTAAAGCCAGTCAAAGACTGTTCTGTGCGAGCTACACCGAAGTCGATTTTGACAAGCGGGATATCCCACGCTGAGTTATACCAAGTACCGTCTAACTGCAGCTGTTCAATGTCAGAGCGCCCTGGTGAATAGATAAACTGGCTGAAGTTAGAGTCAATCTCGCCCGGCATGATTTCGTTAGTGCCGTTATTCCAGTTAACATAGACTTGTGGAATTTCACCTTCGCGATAGTCATAAACTTTTGAATCCAGTTGATTTGAACCCAAAATAATTTGTCCGGCGCTACCTAGCCCTTCATCATAACCGTTGTCAGTTTTGTTGTACGAGTCGTGATAGTCGAGACGTAGATGCCAGTCGTCATTTACCATCCAATCTAGGTTTACACCCAATGAGCGAGCGTCAACGCGGGTAGTGTTTCGGCTTGCGGTGAACGAACCGTCATCGCCGCTGATATCAGCATAAACGGCCGTACCGTTTTCATCGAGTTCGTAGGCATTGATATTTGCACCAAAGTTATTCCAAATACCCCAACCCACACTGTTAGTGCCGGTGGTTGCGCGAGATGCTGTGTAGTCGATGGTCGCGGTAAACTCGTCAACAGGACGGAACTGGAAGGTTACTTGGCCGTTTTGACGCTCACGCTGCACGTCATTGATGCTGTAGTTCATGTCTTTTGGAAAGAACGCCGCATTAGTAATGTTAGTGCGGTTATCAACAACATTGCTTGGGTCTATGTTTTGAGGCAGATCGTCGTTTTCTTGCAGTACCCACCCTTGAATATTTGCTGACTGCTGCTGGAAATCACGCTCTTGGTGTGAGAATGACACGCCGAATCCGAACATATCATCTGCAAAGGTATTAGTGTAAACGCCTGCAATCTCTGGCGTTACATCGTCACCCGCTTCGTTAGACGTATCGTAAATGCCCTTAACCGAAATAGTCGCATTTTGGCCTGACTGAGCCAGTGGCTTCATAGTGATGATATTTACCGTTGCACCTAAGCCGCCGCTCGGGTTTTCTGCGCGGGCCGTTTTCTGAAGCTCTAGCGTGTTTACGCCTTCAGATGAAAGGTTGGCAAGGTCGAAAGAGCGAGTAAAACCTGTGCCTGGCATTTGGCGTCCGTTAAGGGTTACCAAGTTGAACTCTGGGCCAAAACCCCGCACGGTAATTTGGCTACCTTCACCGTTGTTTCGGCTGATAGTTACACCCGTAATGCGCTGCAATGCTTCAGCGAGGTTAGTATCAGGAAATTTACCCAGTTCTTCTGCTGATATAGCGTCAACCACACCGCTTGAACTGCGTTTTAAGTCCATAGAACGGATCATACTGCCGCGAATACCGCTAACCTGAATAACTTCTACTTCGCCCTCTGCAGGTGTCGCTGTCTCAGCGTCTTGCGCGTAAGTAGGTAGTGCGAGTGTGGAGCCCATCAACAACGCCATTGATGTGGCAAGCTGGGTCTTCTTAAAAGATGTGTTTTTCATAATTGCCCTACTAATTCTTATCAAATGGAGAGTGCCGCTTTAGGGTGCTAGAGCGGCATCCGCTTTGTTACTGTGCGGCTATTTCTGCATTATCAACGCGGTATACTGCGCCTTCACCTGAACCCCATGCCGGGAACATCATAATGACGTTGATGGCGCTGATGTCTAAGCCCGCGTCGTACAGGGTTTGAAGCGGGAATGTATAGGTTTGCCATTCGCCTTCAACAGGATCTACACCTTCAAGGCTTGCTGAAATCGGTAGCTCAACCGCCGATGACACATTGATAGACTCAATTTTAAATAACCAAGGCGCCGATGCGTCGTTAGGCATTGAGCTTACTTTCATCTCAAAGCGCACTACACCGTTTGTTAGTAGCGCAGATGCGTCGTACGAATGACCGTCATCAGCAATAATACCCATTACTGTTGGCGTTGCGCCGATGCGGAATTCAGCTACCGTGCCGTGCTCTGCATCGTCTACTTCTTCAGTGGGTGTTGAACCGCCACAGCAATCCCAAATGCGCCATTGATCAGCAGCTGTATCTGCAAATAGAGTAAGGCCGCCAGCAGGTGTTTCTGCGCCGTTGTCAGGGTGGAAAATTTTAACGTTGTCTAAGCGATAGACTGCACCTTCACCAGTGCTCCAAGCAGGGAATACCATGATGACGTCAATCGCGCTTACGTCTAAACCACGGGCCTGTAAATCTGAAATAGGGAAAGTGTATGTTTGCCATTCACCTTCAACAGGGGCTTGGCCTTCAACGCTATCGGCTAAAGGAAGTTCTACCGCGGTTGATGCACCGTTTGACTCAACTTTAAATAGCCATGTTGAATCTGGATTGTTTGGCGCACTCAACACCCGCATTTCAAACTGTAGTAAACCACCGTCTGTTAGCGCTGTGGCATCAAATGGGGTATCGCCACCGCCAGATTCAGAGCGAGTAATAAAGCCCATTACCGTTGGCTCTGCACCAATGCGGAATTCTGCAGTTAGGCCATGCGCTTCATCATCCATTTCTTCAGTTGGCGTAGAACCACCACAGCAATCCCACATAGGCCAGTTAGGGTTTTGACCGTCCTCGAAGATAACTAACTCAGGGTAGCTAACGCCACCTTCCTGAGAAATTTCTACGTTCGCCATGCGATACACAGCACCGTTACCTGTATCCCATGCAGGGAAAACCATAATGACGTCGATGGCACTGGTATCAAGGCCGGCTTGTGCTAGCGCGCTCAATGGAAATTCATAAGACTCCCACACATCTTGTTCTGGTGTCGCGCCGGCCGTGTCTGCTGGGCCTACGTAGCCGTCCATCAAAGGCAGCTCAGCAAAGGTCGAACCTTCTGAGCTTTCTACTTTAAATAGCCAGTTTGTCGTTGCATTGTTAGGAAGTGACGTCACTTTGAGGTCAAATTTAACGCTGCCCGTCTCTTCGATTGGTGAGGCGTCGAATGGCGAAGCTTCTCCTTCTGGGTCAGTAATAAACTGACTGCGGCTTATAAAGCCCATTACCGTTGGCGCTTCGTTAATAGTAAACTCGTAAACTTGTCCCTGCTCTGAATCTTCTACAAGTTCAGGTGTAGTGCCACCACAGCAATCCCATGCTGGCCAGTTAGGGTTCGGCGCACCGTCAAAAATCGTTAGGTTTTGAGGAATGCCGGTCGAAGGCGGAGTAGGTACTGGCGCAGCGCCTTCCACTAGTGCATCGTCTAATGAATCGTATCCAGGGCGTACAGTTTCACAGCCCTTTTCCAGTATCTGGGTCTGACGCACATTCATATACGCGTACATAATCTACTTCGAAGGTTTGACCTTCTGCGAATGCTTCAGCATCAATACCGGTTTCATTTACATTGGCTGGCCAATCGCCACCTACCGCAAAGTTTAGAATCAGATAAAACTCTTGGTCAAATGGCGCATTATCCCAGTGTGTTGTTAGCTCGCCTGTGCCTTGTTCGTAATATTCAGCGTACCAGCCACGATGGGACAGGCCAGAGGCTTCACCATTGGCGTTATAACGTACTTCAGAGCGACGCTGGGTAGCATAAAGATACCCATCCATATACCAGCGAATTTCCCCTTCTTGCCATTCTACCGCGTAGGTATGGAAGTCATCGGCAGGGTTAGCGCCGTCGGGAAGCGAATAAGCTTGGCCAGAACTATCATTGTTTGGCCATTCCTGACCATAATGAAGGGTACCGTAGATATGGCTCTCTGGGTTGCCTTCAGCATCAGCAGCTTTTAGGTTCACGGCTTCAACAATGTCAATTTCACCAGAGCGCGGCCAACCGCCATACACTTCATCAGTAGGCATCATCCAAAACGCCGGCCAACTTCCTTGCCCTTCAGGCATTTTTGCACGCATTTCAATGCGTCCGTATTTAAAGTCGGCTTTGTAACGTGTATTAAGACGGGCTGATGTGTAAGGTTTTGGCGCACCTTCTTCGGCAGGGAGCGCAACAATTTTTAAGCTACCGTCAGAAACGAATGCGTTTTCTTCGCTGTCGGTATAGCACTGCGCCTCATTATTGCCGCCGCCGTTACAATCTACTTCATGGGTCCAGTTATCGTCATCGATACTAGCCCCATCGAATTCGTCGCTCCACACCAGCTCCCAGTCGGAAACGGGTACCGATGCGTTAACAACGTCAATATCTGTAGAAGTTGTTGAACCGCCTCCACAGCCAAATAGGGTAGTGACTGAGAGCGCGGCAGCTATCCGCGATAGTTGAGATGCTTTTTTCGTCATTGTTTTCAGCCCTGATCTAATGAAATTGGGTTTTTATGTGTGGCAACGGCCACGTAAAAAGCTTTTGTAAGCGCTTACAATTTACGCCAAATAAAAATGGCTGTTTGAAAGCGCTTACATTACATTAAGCTACTGGCGTGTAAAGATCAATACTGTTCTCATAAATTTAACATTCTACTTAAGCTGAAAAATGCGCTGTTAAATTTTATTTTTGTTTTAATACAATGATTTATTTGTTTTCTTATACCGAAGTATAGATTTTTGGTAAGTGTGTTCACGCAGCATTTACAAAAGGATTAGTGCACTTGTTAACAAGCTGTGTAAAAGTTTCTATTCGCAGAATTTTAGTCTTCAGGTATGCTCTGATTCAGGCCCAACTTGTGGATCTTCATTATGCATCACCACCATAGCGCTCGCGATAATCCTCACTCGCACAGCCATGATTTAGAGAACGCTGACTCTACGCGTATAGGCTGGGCTTTTTGGCTTAACTTTACTTTCACCATTATTGAATTTATTGGCGGGTGGTTAACTAATAGCGTAGCTATTATGGCCGATGCGGTGCATGACTTAGGTGATACCTTATCTATAGGCTTAGCGTGGTATTTAAGTAAACTAGGTAAGAAGGCATCCACTGAAAAGTACACTTACGGTTTCAAACGCTTGAGCCTAATGGGGGCCATGATAAATGGTGTCATTTTGGTCGTTGGTGCTGTGTGGATACTTTCTGAAGCTATTCCTCGACTAGCTAACCCAGAAATGCCTGTTACTGAGGGTATGATGGGCTTAGCCGTACTCGGTATTTTGGTAAATGGCCTTGCTGCCTACAAGCTTCACGGCGGGCATTCAATGAATGAAAAGGTGCTTAACTGGCATCTCATCGAAGATGCCATGGGATGGGTAGCTGTTCTTATCGTTGCTATTGTACTTCATTTTGTAAATTGGCCCATCCTCGACCCTATTTTATCTATCGGATTTACCCTCTTCATACTGATTAACGTCATCAGGTATGTGGTGCAAACTATGTCGCTATTTCTTCAGGGAGTGCCTGATTTGGCGACACGTAATGCCATAAGTAAGCAGCTATTATCAATTAAACACGTTGAAGAAATACATCACGTGCACTTTTGGTCTTTAGATGGCGAGCAACACGTTCTCACTGCTCATGTGGTAATTAATTGCTTAATAGACAATGAAAAGTTGCGAGCTTTAAAGCAGGAAGTTAATGAGCGGCTGACCCCGTTTGGTTTATCTCATACCACGATTGAGTTTGAGCTGCCCGGTGAGCCGTGTAGAGATGATAAAGACCATTTACACGCCCATTCACACAGCCACGCCCATGAAGAAATAAACTAACAATTATGTGTGGAAGTGGTGGCTTCTATAAATAGCCTAGTAAGGTTTAAATTTTAACGTTTTGCACGATAAGCGTTACGCCGCTCATTGCCAACATGGTTAGGGCTAAAAGCCTTACAGTTGCCGCGGGAACTCTCACCGCCAACAGCCGACCTATTCGAGTAAAAACAAGGATTACGGGAACTGCGCATAAAGCAGAAATAACCACTTCGCTAGATGGGAGGGTGCCTAGTGGCACTATAGCAAGTCGAATAAGAGAAGTGACGCTAAATACTGCCAATAGCGTAAATCTAATTTCGTTTATAGACCATGCTTGCCGGTAACACTGAAAAACAACAGGTGGTCCAAACGTAGAAAAAAGCCCGCCGAGTAGGCCGCCTAGCGCACCTGCTATAGAAAAACCATAAGCTCGCTCAGACGGCGTTGCCTGCTTTCTTTTTACTAAAAGAAGGCCGCAGCAACTTAAAATAGCTACGCCTAGCAATAGGTTTAGCCATGTAGTCATGCCAGCAGAAAGGTACTCAAGTAATGCATATCCTAGTGCCATAAACGGAATGCCGCTCACAAGTAATAGGGTGAAAGCACGCTTGTTTATATGGTCTATATTTCGGGCAACCAAGCTAACGGAATTGAACAGACTAAGGAAGCATACTACGAAGGTGGTAGCAGTAAGCGGTAAAATATTAAACAAGGTAAAGCTAGACACCACCATAAGTCCAAAGCCAAACCCGCTTAATGTTTGAAGAAGCGTTGCAAGACCTAAAAGCGCGAACATGGGAAGCAGTGTTTCTAAAAGCATTCTGTGTAATTCCTAATGTGAGTGCGATTTATGCCAAAAATGCGCTAAGAGTCTGGTTTTTCAGGCTAGTGCCAAAACGTCGTTGAATTGATTAAGGTGCCTAGTGAAAAGCGCAGATAGAAGCTTATACTGCCTAAAAACTAGTGTATTTAAGTTTTACCTAATTAATACTCTAGTTTTTTGTTTTTTCTCCGATACTTATAATACAACGCTACTTCAGACTAATGGTTAAGAGGTATTAACATCTGTTAGTCTGGTAAAAATAATTCTATAAAAAATCTACCGGTAACTACACATGTTTGTATCTCGCAGTAAATACGAAGAAAAAGACGCTGAAGTTCGTCAACTAGAAGTGAAACTTGAAGAGGCTCTAAAGAGAGTTGAGCTGCTTGAGACTGAAAACAGCGATTTACATTCTGCTATTGAAACGGCGACTAATCAGCAAGTGTCGGTAACTGAATCGGTGGTAGTGAAGTGCTTAATCGATGCACTGGGCCAGCTAGAAGGGGTTCGAGAAACGGTTCTGCATTCCTACGAACGCATCAACGCTGAGAGCCAGTCCATCGTTAATATCAATGAACTATTCAGTGAGTCAGCGTCGACATTAAATAAAATTGTTTCTGATATGAGTGGCCTAAATGTACAGATGGGGAGCATGAGCGAGCGTATTTCCGGCCTTTCCACTACTGCTGATAACATCAACAAGTTTGTTACCACAATTACGAGTATTTCTGATCAAACCAACTTGCTGGCTCTTAATGCCGCCATAGAGGCTGCCCGCGCAGGTGACGCTGGGCGAGGGTTTAGTGTTGTTGCCGATGAGGTTCGCGCACTAGCAACGGAAACGAACAAATCCGCCACGGAAGTTTCTGAGCTTGTAAACGGAATTATTCAATCTACGTCCAAGGCTGTTTCTGGTGTGAATGAGCTGCGGGGCAATAACGAGCAGTTAGAAACTGGTATTAACCAGCTTAACGGTAGCTATGAAAGCATGGTTCAACATTGCGATAGTATGAAATCTACAATCAGTGAAGGAGCTATGGCTACCTTTATCCAAACGGTAAAACTAGACCATGTTGTATGGAAATCAGACGTTTACGCAGTGATGTGCGGTTATAGCAGTAAAACAGCAGCGGAATTTAGTGACCACGTAAACTGTCGGCTAGGCAAGTGGTACAGTGGCAATGCAAGTACAGCGATCGGTCAAACAGCCGCATTCAGAGAAATCGATATTCCCCACGCGAAGGTGCACAGTAGCGGTATTGCGGCAGTGCAAGCTAAGCAAAATGGGAACAATGCTGAAGCTGATGCTAAGCTCATAGAAATGGAACAAGCAAGCGAACGGGTTATGACATTGCTTGACCGACTGATAAATTAACGCCCGTTAAGTATTATCGGGCCCTGTAAATTTAAGCGGCGTCACACAATGTGTGACGCGTGAATCTTGAGGCTGCTTAGTGAGTGAGATACCAAGTTCAACAGAACACGAACGTATTTTAGCGCTTGAAGCCCGCGTGAACTCTTTAGAGCGCCAGTTAAAGCGCCAAAAGATTGCGCGTAAAAATGCCGAATCCTTTCTAGAAACATATTCTCAAGACGCTTACCTTGCAAATCAAGCGCTCAGAAAAGCATTGAACGACTCTAAGCAGCGTGAGCGCGAACTGCTTTACTTAAACCGCACCGCTTCTCAGCTAACCCAAGCAAAATCTGGCGTAAGTTATATTTTTTCAGCGCTTGAATCGGCGGTTGAGTTTAGCGGCGCTTATTGTGGTAAAGCTTTCACCGTTAAGGACGGCAAATTATCGATAGGCGATGATGATCGAGTTCTTGCTAATGGCCAAGGTTGGATAACCTCTCATGACCTTGCAAAGTTAATTTTAGATGAGACGCCGTTAGATTTACGAGAAAGCTATTCCCACTGGTGCGTAAGCGCAGTCATACGGCCTGATACGCACAAAGAGGCACGGTTACTTCACTTTATGCATGAAATGTCACAGGGTGAATATACGTGGCTGGTGCTACTTACTAACGATGATAACCTTGAAGAAGAAACACTCTACGTTTTAGATACCACTAAACACTATCTCAATATTACCTCTCGATACCAAAATAAGAAAAGCGAGTTAGATAATCGTCAGCTTGAACTAAGCAACGTCAAAAAAGATCGTGACTTCTTGGAAGAACGATTAGTTAGTGCAGATAAAATGGCAATGTTAGGGCAACTTGCCGCAGGTATTGCTCACGAGATTAACAACCCTATTGGCTATGTACGAAGTAATACGATGGTTGCGAAAGACATCTTTAACGATTACCAACGTGCGCTTGAAGAAATTGGCAACTTGTGTACCCGGGCAGGTGGTGAGATAGAAGAACAATTTACAGCGCTTGAAAAGCGTTTTTCGCTTAAAGACAGCGCAATAGAAATAGCACAAATGTTCGATGAATCCCATGAAGGGATAGAACGCATCATAGAAATTGTTAAAGCCTTACGCAGCTTTTCTTACCCTGGTTCTGGTAAACATACCCAGATAAGCGCTATTGAAGCGATGAACACGGTTATTAAACTTACTAACAACTTACATCGTTATCGCAATAATGTGGTTTTCGAAGTGCCAAGAGAAGACGTTTTCTTTAACGGTAACTCAGGGCAGATTCAGCAAGTTCTCATGAATTTCTTAACTAACGCCATATATGCTACACCACAAGGCAAAGGCATAACGTTGAAGGTAGAAAGGGATGAGCAGAACGTCATTCTTGTTATAGATGACGAAGGCGAGGGGATGTCTAAAGAAACGCTGAGCAAAATTTTTACGCCTTTTTTTACCACTAAACCGCCGGGGGAGGGCACTGGCTTAGGCATGTCTATCTCAATGACAATTGTTGAACAGCACAACGGAAAAATTAATATTGCCAGTGAAGAAGGGAAGGGAACAAAAGTATCGGTGATACTTCCTGTAGCCTAAAGTATAAATTACTTTTCTAACGCTCTGATAAATTATAAAATTTCTCTAATTTTTCCCGTTTCACTAGACAGCAGATGTTTATGTTCTAGTCTAAGGGGAGAGCGATGATTCCCGCTTTGACGGACGAACGCTTTGCATAACGGAGAAAGCACTGCATGAGAAACAACCAGCCGGTTACTCAAAAAGAATACAAGTTTCCTACTCACCATCGACTTATTTCCTCTACCGACAAGCGCGGAGTTATACAGCATTGTAACGACGAGTTTGTTGAAGTAAGTGGGTTCAGTAGAGATGAACTAATCGGCAAAAATCACAATATAATAAGACATCCAGATATGCCATCGCCAGTGTTTAAGGAAATGTGGCGTACATTAGAGTCTGGCCAAAGCTGGTTAGGCTTGGTTAAAAATAGAAGAAAAAATGGCGACCATTACTGGGTTTCTGCTTTCGTAACGCCTGTTTACGAAGGAGCGACGATAGTGGGCTATGAGTCTGTTAGGGTTCCTGCTTCGAATGCAGAGACCAGGCGAGCATCGGGCATTTACGCGAGGTTGCAACAAGGAAAGTCTGCGGTATCTGCCACATCGCGTTTTACGCAAATGCTTATGCATATGGCGCCCTCGTTGTTAATAAGTGCGCTTTTAGTTGTCGCGCTTGGATTAACTCATGGCTTAGCTGCTGCGGGCATTGCGTTTGTCGGTACGTTAGTTTTAGTCACTGTTCAACAAGCGAAAGGTAAAAAAGACTGGAATGCGCTGCTTTCTTTGAGCCCTAAAAGTTACGCAAACGATACCGTGGCCCAAACCTACTATGACGACGCCACGCATATTGCGCAAGCCAAGCTTGCGCTTGCCTGCGAACTGGCACGCAATAGAACGGCATTAACGAGAATTAAAGATGCATCAGCAAGTCTAGAAAATATCGCTAATACCACCCACCAACAAGCAGAAAGCACAAGCGCAGCGGTGGTTCAGCAAAACCAAGCAACACAGCAAATTGCATCGGCAGTTACACAAATGAGTCAAGCCATTCAAGAAGTGGCAGAGCGGGTGGAAAGTAATGCTATAAGTGCTCGGTCTGCGGCGGAAAACGTGGCAACGGGGAATGAAAAAGCCGAGCAGGCAATGCAGGCAATTGTTGCGCTGCGTGAAGCCGTAGAGTCAATTTCAACAACGGTAACTGAGCTTGCTCAGTCCACCAGTGATATTGGCGAAGCAGCCAATATCATCTCTACAATTGCAGAACAAACCAATTTACTAGCGCTGAATGCTGCTATTGAAGCCGCAAGAGCCGGTGAGCAAGGCAGAGGCTTTGCTGTAGTTGCCGATGAAGTCAGAACGCTAGCCTCAAAAACCCGGGAATCTACAGACAAAATTCACAATATTATTAATGAATTAGCAGAACGCTCTGAGCGAGCCGTACGTGTCTCGAATGAAGGGTTAACATCGGCTGAACACGGCAGCGCTATTGTTGAAGAGACCCGTGGGGCGCTATTTGAGATAAACAGCGCGGTGAAAGGGATAGCTGATGCTACGGTTGAAATGTCGTCGGCGGTTGAAGAGCAAAGCACGGTAGCAGAACATATCAATCAGCAGCTAGTTGAAGTTGCCGATGGCGCCTCGGAAACACAGCGTTCGTCAGAGGCCTCATTGGCGGCGAGTCACGACTTGCGTGCTACTGTAAATCAAGTTCACGAGCTAATTCTTCGTTTTAGTACAAACGAGAAAGAGGGAGAGTAACTTCTCCCTTTCTAATGTCGTGACTAATTACTGTTAAGCCCAGCGTGCAGGCCCCGCTTGTAAGCTGCGATGGCTGGGAACAACGACACCAAGTAGGTACAGCCTAATATGAGCAATACTATGATGACACTGCTTTGACTAAATAGTGGGCTTGATAAAAATAACCCGTACGTACTGCTTAGCCAAGGTTTGAACATGCTCATTAATACGGCAACCAGTGCGATGCTTAATGCTGCGCTAACAATAGTGAGTAGCATTGCTTCTAGCTGGATCAGTAACAGTAGAGTAAACGGGCCAGCGCCAATTGTACGCAATACGGCAATCTCCTGATAGCGCTCTCGCATTGTTGCTAACAGCATGGTTGCCAGGCCAATAAGGGCGCAAATCACTATTAAACCTGACAAACCTAATAGCAAGGCCTCTACATTTCCCATTATCTGCCACAATTCAGCCAGTGCCATACCAGGTAAAATTGCCATTAGTGGCTCTTTTTTACTCTGATTAATTTGATATTGCAGTTGTAATGCGGCTGCGCGGTTTTTCAGTCCTAGCATGACGACAGACACAGATTCAGGTGTAAATGCGTCACTATCATAATTGTCTTGAGTAGGCTCTTTATGTTCATGTTCATGTTCATTTGTGCTGTGACCGTTAAGAAAAGCCGTTTTTTTACGTAACCGTGATGTATGCGCAGACTTAGGGCCTGAATGGGCTTTCTCTAACCCTTGTAATGTGACATACACCGCTTTATCTACTGGCGTTCCCGTTTTCTCGAGGATACCTGAAATAATAAAAGGGTGATCGTCATGGTTATTAAAAGAGACACTTCCAAGGCCGTGAGAAACAATTATCTTATCGCCAACCGTGTAGCCTAGTGAATCCGCAACATCAGCGCCTACAACGGTAGATAAAGGCTGCTCAAATACACGCCCTTCTGTCAGGGCTAAAGCTTGCTTGTCACCGTATTTAAAGTGTTCAAAAAAGCGGTTTGTCGTTCCTATAACTCTGAACCCTCGGTGAGTGTCACCTAATGAGAGGGGAATTAGCCAAGAAACCTGTTTATTCGATTTTAGCGACGCCACACTTTTGTAATCAATACCTTTAGTAGGCGTACCGATATTGAACACTGAAGACAGCAATAAATTCAACTGGCCGCTTGGGGCGCCAACAATTAGGTCAACGCCAGAAACGGTGCGTGTAAAGCTTGTTTTTACTTGGCTGCGAACAATATCTACACACAGCAGTAAGCTAATGCTAATGGTTATGCTTAAAAGGGTGAGTAACGCGGTTGTTTTTCTGCGTTTCAAGCTTTCGATGGCAATAGTGCTTAGCATTACAGGCTCTCCTGCTTAGGTTTGCTTGTATGCTTTACTGCGTGCGGTGGTTGTGTCGTTGATGGGAGGCTTAGTTCAGAAATACGACAATGGCGGTCAAAATAGCGTTCCATCGCGTTATCATGACTTACAAATATCATGGTGCTGTCACTAGCGACCTCTTTCAGTAATGCCATAAAACTGTCACGGGCATCTGCATCAAGCGCTGATGTTGGCTCGTCCACAATTAATAGTTGAGGACTATTGATAAGCGCACGGGCTATTGCCACACGCTGCTGCTGTCCAATACTTAGTGCATCAGCTTTGGCATGTAAAACATGGGAAGGTAGCTGTAACCTATCAAGTAACTCACAGGTATTAGCCAGAACCTTTTGGCTACTATTGCCTTTACCTGAGAAATACGCGGCTGCGCTAATGTTTTGTGCAACCGAGAGGTAGGGGATGAGATTGAACTGCTGAAATACCACACCAATATTACGTGCTCTAAACTTGTCTCTTTGTCGATTAGATAAAGACGAGAACGGCTGTCCTAGCAAGGCAATGCTGCCTGCCGTTGGAGTAAGGGTGCCACAAAGTAAATTCAGTAACGTACTTTTTCCGCTACCAGACGGGCCGGAAAGAAACATATGCTCACCGCGTGATACTTGCCATTTTTCAATATTGAGTATCGGAGTGCTTTCTTTCGAATACGCAAAGTTTACATGACTAACTTCAATGGCGCTTTTACACTGAGTAAGAGCGCTCTTATTATTTATTATATTCACGCTAAGCCCAACCTAGGTCTTTGTTGTTATATATTGCAAAAGCAAACGATGCGCTCACTTGTACTAAAAGCAAGTTACCGCTTTGAAGTAATGCTATCAAATCACAATTGTATCAAATAGCATTTGGGTAAAGCGGCGCTTGCTCTTGTTATTTGCTCATTATAACGACGTGTTAGGCAAGTTAGCTTAAGGAATGTTAGCCATTAGCTTGAAGCTTTACCACTTCGGCGCTCTCATCTTCTAACACGCTTTCTGCCGTTGCGCCTTTAAAGATTTTGCTAATTTTATCTTTGTTCTTCGACAGCATAATAGTGAGCTCTTCCACAGTGCTATCGTCTAATTTGATACCTTTAGCCTGAATGTAATCAGCTAAGTTGTCTGCTGCATCGAGCATTTTGTCGTACTGATCAGCCTCTTTTTTATCGGTAGTTACCAATTTCTCTACCCCTTTGTGCGTAACAACATATTGTGTGGTAATGGCCATGGTAGGTCCCCCATTAGTTAAAGACATAAAAACTGTACAGCATTTAACTGTATAAATAAACAGTATTAAGGGGAATGTTTAGGTTAAATTTAGTCCGAAGGTAGCGTATTATACTTTAGTCTAGGCTGTGTGAACTTGTCACATTTACACGTTACGCTTCAGAATGCTTATGTAAGCTGAGGAAATTAAGTATATAGGGGCGGGCTTGAATCTTGACCGTATTCCATAAAAAGGACTTCTTTAAAGGTAATGGCAATGAACGAAGCAATTCAGCGCGATATTCAAGCTATAAACGCAATTGAAGCAATACCGCATATTATGGAAATCTTAGCCAGTACGCTTCGTTTACGGTTTATCTGTGTAGCCAGAGTAACTGAAGAGGCGTGGACTATGTGCTCAGTATTAGACAATGCTGAGTTTGGGCTGTCGCCTGGCGATGAATTAGAAATAGAAACCACATTTTGTCGAACGGTTCGGGCAAACAGAAAAGAAATTGTCATCAATCATGCGTCTGCAGATAATGAATATCGTGAAAACCCTATTCCTATTATGTACGGGTTTGAAAGCTATTTCTCCTATCCTCTTTACGATGCGAAAGGTGAATTCTTTGGCACATTATGTGGGCTAGACCCTGAGCCCCGTGAGCTGCGAACCGAGGCGGTTCACGGCCAAGTCAGTGCTTTTGCGAAACTGATATCCAATCAAATATTGTTGAACGATCATATTGAGCAAACGCTTACGCAGCTTAGTGACGCAAAAAATATGGCTCGTCTGCAAGAGCAGTATATCGCCATTCTAGGCCACGATATCCGCACGCCTCTGTCTTCTATTCAAATTGGTATAAGCTTTCTAGATGACGTAATCAAAGACAGTGAGGTTGCAAGTACGGTACAAGTACCGGTTTTTAAAGCGGTATCTCGCATGAAAAATAGCGTGCAGAGAATTTCGCGCTTGATAGAAGATACGATGGATTTTACGCACACCAGAGTAGGGCAGGGCTTACCGGTCAAATTAGCAGTATCTAATAACCTTAGTCAGCAGATAAATTATACCGTAGAAGAGTTAGCCACCGCTTTCCCCAAAAGCTCAATACGTATTCATGTTGATATTACGCGACCGTTAATTTGTGATGACAAACGGATTTGCCAATTACTATCTAACCTTTTAAAAAACGCGTTAATTCATGGCGATTTGTCATACCCTGTTTACGTGAAGGTCCTAACCAATAGCAACGACTTCATTCTTAGTGTACAAAACAGCGGAACGCCCATTTCTGATGATTCTAAGGCTCGTTTATTTCAACCGTTTTGGCGTAAAGAAAGCAATAGGCAGAATGAAGGTTTAGGATTAGGTTTATTTATAGCGTCAGAGATAGCAAAAGCCCACAAGGGTACGTTGGGGGTTAATTCTGACTACAATGGTACGGAATTCACGCTGCGTTTCCCCTTGCAAACCGTTTCTTCAAATATTTTCGAAAGCTAAGCCTGAAAACGCACTGGTTGATTAACACTTGTGCAATTGCGCCAGTGCACGTATAATGCGCGCCCTTACAGCCAACCTAACTCGTTCCTTGTCTCCATACAGTCGGCTGTACTGTCGAGGCTACAACCGTAAGGAGCTATAATGCGTCATTACGAAATCGTATTTATGGTTCACCCTGATCAGAGTGAACAAGTACCTGGTATGATCGAGCGTTATACTACAATTCTTAAGCAAGACGGTGGTCAAGTTCATCGTTTAGAAGATTGGGGCCGTCGTCAACTGGCTTACCCAATTGAAAAGCTGCACAAAGCCCACTACGTACTAATCAATGCTGAAGCGACTGCAGAAGCTGTTGACGAACTGGAAAATGCTTTCCGTTTCAACGACGTGATCCTACGTAACATGGTAATGCGCACTAAGACTGCTGTGACTGAGCCTTCTCCAATGATGAAAGAAGAGCCTCGTCGTGAGCGTCGTGACGATTCTGCACCTCGCCAAGAACGCGCAGAAAAGAAAACTGAAACCACTGAAGACAACGCTTAAGGAGATCACCCATGGCTCGTTTTTTCAGACGTCGTAAGTTCTGCCGTTTCACTGCAGAAGGTGTGACTGAGATTGATTACAAAGATATCGCTACTCTTAAGAACTACATCACTGAGAGCGGTAAAATTGTCCCTAGCCGTATTACTGGTACAAGCGCAAAATATCAGCGTCAGCTGTCTTCTGCGATCAAGCGCGCACGTTTTCTTGCGTTGCTTCCGTACACTGATTCACACAAGTAATTTGGCGAATATAAGGGTTAGCTAAGATGAATATCATCCTACTAGATAAAATCGCCAACCTTGGCGGCCTGGGCGACCAAGTGACTGTTAAGTCTGGTTACGCTCGTAACTTCCTTTTCCCACAGGGTAAAGCGGTTCCTGCAACTAAAGACAACGTTGAAAAGTTCGAAGCACGTCGTGCTGAACTTGAAGCGAAGATCGCTGAGCAACTAGCTGCTGCAAACGCACGCGCTGAAAAAGTTGCTGAGCTTGCTGAAGTTACAATCGCAGCTCCTGCTGGTGACGAAGGTAAACTATTTGGCTCTGTTGGTACTCGTGACATCGCTGATGCAATCACTGCAGCTGGCGTTGAAGTACAAAAAGCAGAAGTTAAACTACCTACTGGTACTCTTCGTGAGACTGGTGAGTATGACATCGACTTACAACTTCACTCTGACGTTATCACTTCAATTAAAGTGATCATCATTGCTGAAGCGTAATCGCTGACGTATTTGAAAAAAAAAGCCGCTCTTCGAGCGGCTTTTTTTTTGGCCTAAATTTCATGTCGAGTATCTTGTTGCTTAAAAATAAGGGTAAAGCGAAAGTATATTGGTAGACAATTTTAAAAGTGCTTTCTGCAAATCAACTATCTAAATAGACAAGTCGTCACTACTCACTCTTCCACTCAATTACACTCAACGATACCTTCTTATTGGCTTGTTACAAATAATGGGTGGTGAATTGCAACTTACTGTTTAGACTGTGGACTTCCGTCACAAAGCTTTTATAAGCGAAGAATTAAGGGACTAAAGCAAGTGAAGCAGTATATCGCCATCTTTTTTATATCAACCTGCATGCTAGCTGGGTGCGCAACACCTAATCGAATAACAAGAGTTGATGATAGCAATGCGATAGTCGTTTACACCGATGAAAGCGGGTACGAGGACAGATTCAGCAATATTTACGACGGTTTTAAAGCATACCCCGTCACGTGCACTAATGATTGCTACCCGGCGTCTGCCGATATTGAATGTGAAAGCGACATGCAAAATTGTCAGTTTGTTGGCAACAACCCGACAGTGAACACGCACACCGGCTTTAACGTTACCTGGTTAGGGCACGCCAGTTTTCTGCTCAACACCGCAAGTGGTGAGCAAATACTTATCGACCCTGTGTTTGGGCAGTTTGATTGGCCCGTTAATTGGGCTTTTCGATTGGCGGAGGGGTTCAGCCGCAACGAACCCGCTGAGGTAGGTGAAGACAAACTCGCTCAAACCGATGCGGTAGTCTATTCCCATATTCATTATGATCATTTTAATAAAGCCGATATTGCCGAATTAGGCACAAAGCCCGAATATCTTGTTCCGTTAGGTTTCGCAGAGCACTTCCCTAATAGAGGCTATACGATTAAAGAGATGGCGTGGTATACGAGTAAAAAAACCGGCAAAACCGCTATACATTTTGTGCCCGCTCATCACTTCAGTAACCGGATTTGGGTGCCCTATTTATACGAGGATGACAATGCAACATTGTGGGGCGGTTGGGTCTTTGAACATGAAGGGAATACTTTGTTCTTTGCGGGGGATACAGGGTATTCACCACATTTCAAAGATATTAAAGCCCGCTTTGGTGACATAGATGTTTGCCTGTTACCCATAGCGTCTTATTTCAGCGAAACCTCACCTAAATGGTATCGCAAGGTTCACACCACGCCAGAGGACGCTATTGTTGCTTCCCAAGACCTTGGCTGTAAAGTCGTCGTGCCTTGGGGCTTTGGAAATGCTAGTTGGATGATGGGAGATAAAACCTCGCATTCTGCGCTATTTCGATTGATGAAAATGAAGCAACAGCTAAATACAACAATACCGTGGGTTATTCTAAATGAAGGCGAGCAGGTATCTTTTTGACAGCTGATAAGATTATCTTGCGTAGCTCTAACGGAGTGGTTATTCTTTAATCTAATAAGGAATGCTTTTATATTCAGGGGATGAATTTGTTAAAGTTTGGAAGTGCCGCTTTAATTTTGTTTTCGATAGCGCTCTGCACTTACGCAGGGGTTTTCATTCACTTATCTAGCCAGAATCCCACTCGCGCGCCTGCCCCTTTCACCACGTGCTTAGATAATTGCACTATGAATTTGGAGTACCGGGTTTCTGAACCCTTTCAGCGCACAGTGGTGCAAAATACACTCAATCAAATTTTTACATCTTATATTGAAGAAGATGTGGGGTATTACGTTTCTTGTAGCGACAAACGCTGTAGGCTTTGGGTGTATGTAAACATGCCAGCAAAATTAGATCCGATTCTTCACCGTTTGGAAAATGAAGTGACACCATTACTGGACACAGATTCGCGCTATCACATTGATAACGAAGATAATGAAAGGTACTCCTTATATACCTATAGTCCAAAGCACTCGACTAACGCGCCTTAAGCGCGATTTTCGCGCACTTCTCACGCCATTCATCATCCAGAACAGTGAGTTGAGCCAGCTTTCCAGCGAGTGCTTTGTCGGCTTTGGTGTGAGCACACTGCATTAAAGTGTGAATGTTAACGGTGTCGTCTTCACGGTGAAGCAACGCTACCTCGCCACCCACGTTAATAACTCCTGTTTTAATAACACGGTAGTACCAACCAGTAATACCGCGCTCGCCCACAAATCTGTCTAAATTCGGAATGTTAAAACGCTGAGAAATCTTACTGCAAGGTGCCCGAGGCGCACTGACTTGTAACTCAACGTCGCCAAATTTCCAGATATCGCCGATATAAACGGTGGCATCGTCCATGCCCTCTACACTTATATTTTCGCCAATACTTCCTAATGAGAAGTCGCCCTCAGGGAAATGTTTTCTTAATGTAAGATAATTGGTCGGGTTGAATTGATGCAGTACCTTTTCAGGTCCTCCGTGAAGGCGTGTATTAGCTTGTTGGTCTTCATCGGTTCGATCTATGTGAACCGTAAGCGAGTTAACCGGGCTTTTGACAATGCTGCTTGGGGCTCCGCGAGGGCCCAGTGGCTTTGGCTTTCCGGCAAATAAGGCGTCAACACTAAAGGTAGGCAACATGGTCTCTCCCCAAAAATATTTTTGTCTATTTAAACCTTTCTACTATAGGGTACGACTAACCTTATAACACTCTTATACCAGTCCGCATAGATAATTACACAATCAGCGAGACTTAAAATGTTCGTAATCGCGACGTGTTACCGCAGGTATAGTGGTTCTACATCAAGGTGACACAACAAAGAATACGGACATTTTAAACTCGCCCTTCGGGAAGGTCTGGCAAGCTTCTGAGTGGGCAATTATCTATGCGGATTGGTATTTTGCTAATCAGTACCACGAATAACAAAGAGAAAATAATGGAACACACACAACAACGTGTTGTACACGCCAATGTGGTGTTCGGTAACAAAAGCGAAAATGAGCTGATATTAAAAGCGAAAAGTGGCGATAAACACGCGTTTAGAGCACTTTACGATGAGCATATTGGGCGCGTATACGCATTGTGTTATCGGCTTACCGGTGAAAAAGGGATGGCAGAAGATGCCGCGCAAGAGGTCTTCATTCAGCTTTGGAGAAAACTGAATAACTTTGATGGTCAAAGTCAGTTTTCTACGTGGCTGCACAGCGTAACCGCGAACATCACTATTTCTTACATGCGCAAGCAAAAGGGCTGGGTGCAACGCATGTTCAATTTAGAGAGTAGCGGTATCAGTGAGATGACAGCACAAAGCAGCAGTACTGACATAGATTTAGAAGCATTGGTTATTCGCCTTCCCGAAAGGGCAAGAATGGTGTTCGTACTGCACGCCCTTGAAGGTTACCGCCACGAAGATATTGCAAATATGTTGAATATGGCAGTGGGGTCGAGCAAGGCGCAGTTTTTCCGTGCCAAGCAATTATTGAAAGGCTTTATGGGAGTCGATGATGAGTGATTTTGATCAAAAGCTTGCTCAGCATATTTCTGGGTTATCCAAAGAGAAGCAACCCGAGCGGGACCTGTGGCGAGGTGTAGAGCTAGGTATAGCATCGGCTCAAGACGCCCCTTCAAGCGATGACGCTTCGTCATCTACGGTTACATCAAGACAGTGGATGGCGATAGCCGCAAGCGTTTGCGTAGTCACGGTATTATGGTTCGCTGCCCCCTTTGCGTTTAACGCTGATGAAAGTCGAAGCGATGGCTATGCGCTGATTGACGCAATGAGCATGCAACAGCAGCAACAAGTAAACAGTCTGCTAGCAAGCTATCAAAGTACGCCTGCACTTACTCAGGACTGGCAGGAGCAGTTAAAAGAATTAGACGATGCCGCAGATGTTATTAAAGCGGCGTTGAAAGACGATCCAGATAACTCAGCATTGATCAAAATGCTGCATCATGTATATCAACAGCAAATTGCCTTAATTGAGCGAGTGCACGCGCCAAAGTGGCAGCAAATTTAATAAGGGCTTTAAGATGAATATAAATATGAAAAATACATTATCGGAAACATTTACGCACACGTTCAGCGCGTCTATTGGAGCTAAGCTTGTACTGGCTACTACACTGCTAAGTCTTGCCACAGCAGCGTTTGCAGGTGAAAAGGTTGATAAAACTATCGATACATCGTCATCGCCTAAAGTCGATATTGAGCATATAGACGGGAAGGCTGATATCCGGGTGTGGGATAAACCCCAAGTACGGGTGACGGGAGAACTTGGCGATCAAACGGAAGAGTTTATTTTTGAAAAACGCGGCGATGTGGTCGTTATTCACGTAGAGGTAGAGCGCCACTCAAAGAGTTGGTACCAGAAAGGTCGAGATGGAGATGACCTAATTATTTACGTGCCGGCGGCGAGCGACCTTCACTACACTGCAGTGAATGCAGATATAAATGCCAAAGGGATAACCAAAGCGGTAGATGTAGAGGTCGTAAACGGCGACGTTACCCTTGAAAACATTGGTGAGCGCGTTGAGGTTGAGTCTGTAAATGGCGATATTGTGTTAAAGAACATTAGAGGTCGGCTAGAAGCAGGAACGGTTAACGGTGATATTGAAGCTACGCACGAAGGAAGCTCGCCGGTAAGTTTTACATCTGTGAATGGTAAGCTTGATATCGCATCGAGTAGCCCGGACTTGTCAGTAGAAACGGTGAATGGACGAATTGACCTCTCTTTGCAAGATGTTGATAGCCTTCAAATAAATACGGTTAATGGGCGTACCTTTGCGAAATTGGGGCTGAATGCAAATGGCAGTATTAAAGCGAATTCGGTGTGGGGCAATGGAGTCGTTTTCCAAAAGGGAGTATCAGTACAGTTTGATATCGAGACTCACGCAGGCGGTAATATTGTGAATAATATTAGCGATGAAAAAGCACAAAAGCCTAAGTACGGACCTGGAAGCTGGCTGCGCTTTATTCATAACGGTGGTGATGCAAACGTAGACATTTCTACAGTACATGGCCGCATAGAAATAGACCAAAAATGAATAAGCTATAGATAGTCTGATTGAAGCTTTAGCTTGAAAAAAGCAATTTAGTCCATATTTCTTAATCATAAGAAGTAGTGATAGTAGAAAAGCTGCGCGAAGACGCAGCTTTTTTTATGTCGGCGCCAATTGGCGATGTTTGAACGTTTAATCAGAACGATAAGGAAACGAGAAAGCGCGATATTCACGCGACGTTAAGTGAACCTTTTAGAGAGCTGTTACGTTAAACTAGCTGATTTTTATAATGTTTTTAATATGGAGATAAACTTGAGTATTGTTGGACACGTCAAAAGGTTTTGGCGCTTTCATAGCTTAATCATTGGCGCGTTTGGGATATGCGCGTTCACATTAGGCTGCGCCGTTCAAGAACCTGCGTACTACGAAGGCACTTGGGTGGTTACCAAAGCTTATAACGTAGGTGTTTCTGCGCACTCGTCATCTGAGTCGGAGCAATTTTTAGGGCGCTCGGTAACGTACGCATCCGATTCCGCTAAGCTGGATCAGGCGCTTTGTGCCTCACCTGTCTATTCGTCAAAAGAAATAAGCGGCGAAGAATTTCACACAGCGTTTAAGGTCTCCCCATCTTCATTAGGCTTTAGCGACGATAGCGTGACCGAGGTAAGCTTATCTTGTGCAGAAGAAACGGCAAACATGGGGGCCACTATTTTATTCCAGGAAAATAGCCAAGCGTATACGTTAGTAGACGGCACATTTTTAAAGCTAGAGAAAACCCTTTAAGCGCTGTCCCCTTTTTAGGCTTTTAAGAGAAAAGACCCGCTTCCTTTGTTGAGAGATCAGCGTTAAAAGCGCATAATATCCAACTGACTTTTGTGCATTGGTATAGGTTTCGCTTGTGGCGTCTGCGTCTAAAAACGACAATAATGTCGAAAAATTGAAGGTTCCACCTCATAGTATAGAGGCTGAGCAGTCCGTTTTAGGCAGTATGCTCATCGACCCAGAAAGCTGGGATAAGGTTGCCGAGCTCGTTACCGATAACGATTTTTACAATCGTTCACACCAAATTATCTTCCGGGCTATCACTCGCTTACTTAACAGTAGCCAGCCTATAGACCTTATTACCGTGTCTGAAGAGCTTGAAAAGCATGACGAGCTTGAAGATGCTGGTGGCTTTGCTTATCTAGGCGAACTCGCGAAAAATACCCCAAGCTCTGCAAACGTGGTGTCGTACGCGCAAATTATTAGCGAACGCGCTATTACTCGCGAGCTTATTGGTGTAGCCCATGAAATTGCTGAAGTAGGGTATAACCCAGAAGGCAGGGATAGTGCCGATATACTCGACCTTGCTGAAAGTAAAGTCTTTGAAATTGCCGAGCGTCGAACCGGTGAAAACGAAGGCCCTCGAGACGTCGAGTCTGTGCTAGGAAAGACAATTGATCGTCTTGAAGAGTTAGTTAAAACCAATAAAGAGGTTACCGGTGTAACAACGGGCTTTACTGACTTGGATAAAATGACCAGTGGTATGCAGCCATCGGACCTAATCATTGTAGCGGCCCGTCCATCGATGGGTAAAACAACGTTCGCCATGAACTTGATTGAAAACGCGATGATGGCAGAAGAAAAGCCGGTACTTGTTTTCAGTCTGGAGATGCCCTCGGAACAAATCATGATGCGTATGTTGGCTTCATTAAGCCGCGTCGATCAAACCAAAATTCGTACCGCTCAGTTGGATGACGAAGACTGGGCCCGCATTTCTAATACCATGGCGATGCTAAAAGACAAAGATAGTTTATTTGTCGATGATTCTTCCGGCCTAACGCCTATGGATGTGCGAAGCCGAGCCCGTAAACTCGCACGAGAGCGCGGTGGTATTAGTCTTATCATGGTGGATTACCTTCAGTTAATGCGTGTGCCTTCTCTTAGCGATAACCGTACGCTAGAAATTGCGGAGATTTCACGCTCACTGAAAGCACTGGCTAAAGAGCTAGAAGTGCCGGTTGTGGCACTTTCTCAGCTTAACCGTACGCTAGAGCAACGTGCCGATAAACGCCCAGTTAACTCTGACCTTCGTGAATCCGGTTCAATTGAGCAGGATGCCGACCTTATTATGTTTATCTACCGTGATGAGGTATATCACGAAAACAGTGAATATAAAGGCATTGCGGAAATTATTATCGGTAAACAGCGTAACGGCCCTATCGGTACTTGTCGCTTAACCTTCCAAGGCCAGTTTTCACGCTTTGATAACTACGCGGGTCCCGCGATAGCCGACGACTACTAACCTTTTCTCTCTAGCGGTTAGCCTCTATGTTAGCTAGCAAATCACATGTAATAAGTAAGGTTTGTCCGCCGCGATACTGATACCGCTAGTTAAAAACTACAGACACAAAAAAGGCGCCGTTCGGCGCCTTTCTCAATTCATATCAAATGAATTATTTCTCTTCAGGTACTTTAACCGTGTCTTTAACTGTCACTGAAATGCGACGGTTTACACGATGAGCTTCGGCGTTGTTACCTTCGTCAAGAAGACGAGTTTCGCCGTAACCGATTGTATCTAAGCGAGAAGAATCGATACCATACATGTCTACCATTACTTCTTTGAAGTTAGCAGCACGACGGTCAGAAAGGTCCATGTTGTATGCTTCAGAACCTGGTGCAGAAGTGTGACCTTCAATTACCGCAGTGGTTGAAGGATACTGCTTCATGAACTCAGCAAATTCTGAAATTTCTGGATCTTTAGGCATTTTAACAACAGCACTTTCGTTGTCGAAAAGAACGCGTAGTGTAATTTCTACTGTCTCTTCGTCAAATACTGTACAGCCTTTAGCGTCTACTTTAACACCAGCAGCAGTATCTGGGCACATGTCTTTGCTATCTACAACGCCATCGTTGTCTGCATCTTTAATTGCACAGCCAGTAGCGTCTACTTTAGTGCCTGCAGGTGTATTAGGACATTGGTCAACACTGTTTAGTACACCATCGTTGTCATTGTCTACGCTACAGCCAGTTGCATCAACACGAACACCTGCTGGTGTCATTGGGCACTGGTCTTTACCGTCTACAACACCATCGTTGTCGCTGTCTTTAGGCGCTGAAGGCGTTGATTTACCGAATGGTACTGCAATACCTAACTTGATGCTGTAGTCGTTGTAGTCTTCACCAAAGTCGTGGTAAGCCGCGATTTCAGTTACTAGCTTAACATCTTCATGTATGTCCCAGTGTTTACCGATACCAATGTTACCTAGTGTTGTTGACTCACCTACTGCTTGGCGTTTAACACCACCAAATACGAACCATGCGTCGTCAGGCATGAAATATAGCGCATCTACGCCAACCATTTCACCGCTTTCGTCGCCGCCGCCTACGTAGTCAAGATCAAGTGCTGTAAATTCAACACGTGCTGCCCAGCTTTGAGTGAAACGGAAACCGTATTCAAAAGCTACGCCGCGACCGTCATCATAAACACCGTCTTCAGTTAAAGAAAGTGGACGAGAGTCGTCAGTGTTGTAGTACATGCCAGATAGACCAAACCAGTTTTTGTACTCTGGTTCAGAAGAATCTTGTGCGAATGCACTTGTTGAAGAAAGCACAGCAAGAGATAGCGCTGCCATTTTAAAGTGTTGTTTCATAGTCACATCCTGTTTAACGTTGAGTGATTATCGATTTTTGATAATTTTTTATCGTGCTTAACGTAAAATGTTAGCACAAACTATGCCATTTATAATATGGGTTAGGCTGCGATCCCTTGTAATGTGGCAATAATTGTTCGTCTTCCACCATGATCTCGGTGTTCACCGAGCATGATACCCTGCCATGTGCCAAGCGCAAGTGCGCCTTGTTGGACAGGAATAGTAAGCTGACACCCTAGTATACTCGATTTTAGGTGAGCTGGCATATCATCTTTACCTTCATAAGTATGCCTGAAAAAAGAAAGCTCTTCCTTTACACTATGGTTGAAGAAAGCCTCCATATCTTGTCGAACAGTAGGGTCGGCATTTTCATTAATGGTTAAGCTCGCACTGGTGTGCTGAAGAAATAAATGTAAAAGCCCAACTTCCACACGACGAATACCAGGTAGCGCGGCTTCCACTTGTTGTGTGATTAAGTGGAAACCTGGGATAGCTGTCGAGTGTAATTTTTTCAGACTGCCAGAAATTATTTATCAAAACAGATTTCCAAGTGCGCGAGCCCTTCATCGCACATGAAAGGCAGAATAATTTTTGCACCGTCTACTTGGTGGCTTATCGTGTGTTGCTTTCCCGACACGACAATAGGCGTGGCCATGCCGAACTCATAACCGCGTTCTGCAAGATCTCGTTTTGCGTTACCGCAAATCATGTTGGTGACCTCGCCCACCATATCGCCCACTTCTGCGTCGAGTTTCTCAGGGCGTTCTCCTACCATTCTTTCCATAATGGTAAGGGCTAGCGACTCATCAAAAGTAATAGACATTGAGCCCCGTACGTCAGGACCTACCATGCCAATCAAGCCAGAGACATCGCCTTTGGCAATATCGCTCTGCTTACGTTTCGGCTTTCCCGGCGTTAGCTTGGTTTGTGCCATGGTTTCAAGCACATTTAACAGCCCACCAATAAACGGGTTCACAAAATCAGCATTCATTTACACTCTCCTGGGCAGCGTGATCTTCCGTTTGTTGACAATCGGCGCACAATCCATGGGCCTCAATAGTTTGTTTCGATACTTTGAAGCCATGCTGCTGAGCTTGACTCTCTAGTGTGTCTTGTAATCCTTCAGACTGTATCTCAGCTACGTCGCCGCAGCTATCACAAATTAAGAACTGAACGGGGTGGTTACAACCAAAATGGTAGCAGGCTACAAAAGCGTTAGTAGACTCCAGCCGATGAATAAACCCAAAGTCGAGTAGGAAGTCGAGGGCGCGATAGACTGTCGCTGGTTTGGCACTAGATTCTGTTTCTTTTAAAGAGTCGAGAAGTTCATAAGCACCCATGGGGCCGTGCTTTGAAACAAGAATTTCGTATACTTTCTCTCGAAGCGGAGTAAATCTGGCGCCGCGTTGTTCGCAGTACGCTCGTGCCTTATGAATAAGTGTGGTTTTGTTCATTGATAATAACCGTAAACTCGACTTTCATTGTTATATTAAAGCGTTACTTCTGGATCACGTTTATTTGTGTGTACATGAGCAATTAACTCATCTTCCAAGGCAAAGCGCTCTTCTAATGTTTCACCGAGCTGAGCTAATGCAGCGTCAAACCCAGCGGCCTGCTCAGGTGTTACTGCTTGCGCAAACGTATCATTAAATGCGAGTGCTGCGTCGGTGGTTTTTGTCAATTTGGGGTAAAGCTTATCTTTTAAATCAAGGCCTTCGTCGTCGTCTTCTACGAGAATATCGAAAACTTCAAAGTGCCCTGCAGACAGATAATCGAGTAGTGCGCTGCAAAAATTAGCAATCTCATCGGCATCGGGTAAAGATTCGCTCTGCTTGTTGATGCCAGCTAGTTCACAGAACGAGACCAATAATGCCTGTCTGTCCATCAACCAGCGGTCAACTACTTGGCTTTTTCCACCCCATCTGGATTTAACGCTTTCTAACTGTTGCAACATTTCGATGTGCTACCTGTTTAGCGACAATAAGCTTCAGTATAACACTGTGCACTAGTGACACAAATTTTGCTCGAAAAAGTTCGTTGTTAAAACACGGCGTTGCAGACCAAGACTGTGCGTATATAGTGTACTATGGTTCGCAAGAAGACAGGAGTATTGTGCAATGATGATAAAGTTAGATGAAATGAAATTAACCTCACAGCAAGCTATGTGGGTGGTATTTAGTCGCGGTAAAATCGTGATCCAAGAATCATCTGAGTCTATTCCTGTCGCCTATTTAAGTGAAATTCCTTTTCTTGCTTCTTATATAGATGATATTCATCAGTTGCCGCCGCTTAATGAGACCGCGCAGCGTGATATGCCTGTTTTTGTCGTTGATTTAGGGGCCGAGCATATTGAAGAGCCTGGCTGGGAGCGCGTGTCGTTGCGACAGCTTCTTTTTGCAGATTACGAAAATGCTTTTTCGGTAATTGGTAGAGCTTGGCAGTACATTCACTTTCTGCGTACCCATCAATTTTGCGGTCAATGCGGCGCAAAAACAGAACGAGTTGATTGGGAAATGGCCATGCACTGTCACCGCTGCCAGCATCGCAGCTATCCGAGAGTATCGCCGTGTATTATTGTTTCTATTCACAATAATGAGAAAATTCTTTTGGCCAAAGGCGTTCGCCACCGCGAGTCTAATATGTACTCAACCTTAGCTGGCTTCGTTGAAAGTGGAGAGAGTCTTGAGCAAGCGGTACATCGGGAAGTGTTTGAAGAAGTAGGCGTAGAGGTTAAAAACCTGCGTTACTACAGCAGTCAGCCGTGGCCGTTCCCACACTCTTTGATGGTAGGCTTTATTGCTGAATATGAAAGGGGGGAGATTCGTTGTCAGGAAAACGAGATAGACGATGCACAGTGGTTTGATATCAACGATCTTCCTACTATTCCACCGAAGATATCCATTGCCGGGCAGTTAATAGCAGAAACCGTGTCGCTGATCACAGACAAATAAAAAACCCTGCCGAGGCAGGGTTTCAATACGTTTAGCACGGTCCCATTTAGGGCTTCTTTTCTTTAACGTGTCTATTATTAGCAAACACTTACTTTAAGTGCAAGCGTCTTTTTCAAGATATGTTCGTCTTTAATTATCGACACTTGAACTAACGGTAGTGGCGCATTGCGCTGAATTGTCGATTAAACGTCGATTTTTTAATACAGGTTTTAGCGCACCTTTTAGATAATGCTGGTATACTTCGGCGCTCTATTATCTTCAGTTATTCAGGTGAGTTATATGTCGCAAAATGTCCCCAGTGTTGATAAACCCGCGTTAAAGAACGATCGCTATTTACGTGCGTTACTTAAACAGCCGGTAGATGTCACACCTGTATGGATGATGCGACAAGCTGGGCGTTATCTTCCTGAATACAAAGCAACTCGCGCGGTGGCGGGTGATTTCATGTCGCTTTGTAAAAATGCTGAACTTGCGTGTGAAGTTACGCTTCAACCTTTGCGTCGTTTTCCCCTTGATGCAGCCATTCTTTTTTCTGATATTTTGACTATTCCCGATGCCATGGGACTAGGTCTTTACTTCGAAACGGGTGAAGGCCCGCGCTTTAAGAATCCTATCACCTGCAAAGCTGATGTAGACAAAATTGGTCTTCCAGATCCAGAAGGCGAATTACAGTATGTAATGAACGCGGTTAGAACTATTCGTCGCGAACTGAAAGGTGAGGTGCCACTAATCGGGTTCTCGGGAAGTCCATGGACGCTCGCAACCTACATGATTGAAGGTGGCTCTAGTAAAGCATTCACTAAAATTAAAAAGATGGCCTTTGCTGAGCCTGCCACGCTTCATGCGCTATTAGCAAAGCTCGCCGATTCGGTTACCGAGTACCTTAACGCACAAATTGCGGCAGGTGCGCAATCGGTCATGGTCTTTGATACATGGGGTGGCGTTTTATCACCTCGCGATTACAAAGAATTCTCGCTTCAATATATGGAGCGTATTGTAAGTGGTCTAACTCGTGAAAATGAAGGCCGCAAAGTGCCAGTAACACTGTTTACTAAAAACGGTGGCATGTGGCTAGAGTCTATCGCAGCAACAGGCTGTGATGCAGTTGGCTTAGATTGGACTATCGATATCAAAGAAGCCCGTGCACGTATTGGTGATAAGGTGGCGCTACAAGGCAATATGGACCCGTCTATGTTATATGCACAGCCTCAAAGAATAGAGCAAGAAGTGGCTTCAATTCTAGAGGGTTACGGCGAAGGCAGTGGTCATGTATTTAACTTAGGACACGGCATCCACTTAGATGTTCCGCCTGAGAATGCCGGCGTATTCGTAAATGCAGTTCACGAATTAAGTAAGCAATATCACAAATAAGCAAACCGTAATAAAGGAAGCTTAATGAAAACGTGGCTTGTGATATTGCTAATAGCGTTTGCGTTAATAGCAGGGCATAAATTCTCTGGCTATCAACATCAACTTAGCGAATCCAATGCAGATAAGGCGCGACTAACCACAGTGTTAGCGCGCTCTCGCGCCACGGAAACGAGCGAGCTGAAAGTTATTAAGCCAGCCGCTAAACTGGCTACGGGAAACACAACAACCGGCAACACAGCAGCGGACAAAAGTAAAGACAGCCAACTTGCACAAAGCCAAGCTAGGGAGGCGATGCGAGCAGGAAAAAATGATTCCTCCTCAAAAGCGCCCGCTGCTTTCTACGCAGAAACTGAAGGCTCGCTTGCTACGTTTTTTGCCCTCCCCCCAAACAATGAGCTTTTTGTTTTAAACTCGGTAACGTGCCGCAGCGGCCTTTGCGAAGTTGTCGGTGAGTACGATGGTTCTGAAACGGAGCTCTTTTTAGTTATCAAAGCTCTTGAGCAAGAGCCATGGTGGCAATTCGGTTCGCCTATTGTCTCTACTCAATTAGCCCAGCGCGGTTTGAAGCTTAACGTTTCTTTTGCCGCTCAGCATCAGCCTAACGCTAATTTGAAGTACAAAGAAAATATGCAGGCAGAGCTAAAGCAAAAGGTCGCTTCTGCCGGTTAAAGCGGTTGCCTTCCTCGTAGAGCTTTGATGCGTAATACGTCAATTATGCGTCTCTCGGCAAACCTTTCTCAATCACTCGAATGAGTCGCTGCTGCTGTCGGTTTGCGCTTCATAGGCCGTCTGGTTTTTTTTGTTGTTGCTGCAATGCCCAATCAATGTGTCTGTCTACCAACTCACTCACCGTGCCATGCCTTTCTTTTAACAACTGAATACTTTCTTCGTTGTAAGGCGCGTTACCGAGTGCAACAGCAATATTACGCTGCCATTTTTGATAGCCTATACGCCTTATCGGTGAGCCTTCGGTGCTTTGTAAAAAGGTTTCCTCTGACCAACTAAATAATGTATTTAAGCTTTGGCCATGAAGCACTGTTCTAGGGTGGAAGTCTTCCTCTTCGGTAATGTTAGCAAACCGATTCCAAGGGCACACTAGCTGACAATCATCACAGCCGTATATGCGGTTGCCCATCAAGGGTCTGAGTTCTTCTGGTATGTCTTTATCAGACTCGATAGTAAGGTACGAAATACATTTACGTCCGTCTACCTTATAAGGCTCGACAATAGCGTTAGTGGGGCAAATAGTTAAACAGGCTGTGCAGCTACCGCAGCCTTCTTCAATTGGCGAGTCCACAGGGAGCGGCACATTGATAAAAAGCTCCCCTAGAAAGAACCACGAGCCCGCTTCTTTATTGAGCGTAAGACTATGTTTGCCGGTCCACCCTATACCGGCTTTTTCAGCGATAGCATGCTCTAGTACGGGGGCGGAATCCACAAAAGGGCGGTACTGAGTACTTGCAAGAGAAGCGGTAATTTTCTCACCTAGCTGTTTTAATCGTTTTCTTAACACCTTGTGATAATCGCGGCCTAGTGCATAGCGGCTAATATAGCCAATGTGGGGCGCTTTTAAATGTTGAGCGAACGACGCATCAGGAGGGAGGTAGTTCATGCGAACACTGATAACTCTTAACGTGCCAGGCACTAACTCAGCGGGCCGAGCACGCTTCATTCCATGGCTTTCCATATAAGCCATGTCACCGTGATACCCCTTGTCTAACCAGGCTTGAAGGTGGGCTTCATGCTGATGTAGATCAATATCACTGATGCCAACCTGCTGAAAGCCTAGCGCTGTACCCCAAGCCTTGATATTGTTGGTTAATTCACGAAGGTCGATAGAATTAATTTCGGACATTTGCTTATGCTAGATACTCAATTAACGTCAAGTTTATCATACAAACTATTTCGGGCCGATCAGGTTAGAGAAAATGAAGCGCAAGCTGCTGCAGACTCTGGCTGCGATATGTTTACTTTGATGCAACGGGCAGGGGACGTAGTATTTAAGCAATGCTTAGAGCTGATGCCAAATTCGGATACCTATTTAGTATTGGTAGGCCAAGGAAACAACGCCGGAGACGGCTATATTGCAGCAATTAACGCCAAACTTGCGGGTAAGCAAGTTCATCTTTGTGCGGTAGAGCCACAGCGTACGCTTGAAGGGGATGCCGGTACGGCGCAGCAGCGCTGGCTTGACTCGGGAGGCAGTATTGATGGTTTCGAACCTGCTTTATTAGAAAAAGCGGATGTAGTGATAGACGCTCTTCTTGGCACGGGTATCAATAGTTATATCCGCAACGAATTTGCCGATGTTATTGATGCGGTGAACGCATCAGCAACCCCCGTTGTGAGTGTGGATGTGCCTTCTGGCTTAGATGCTAATACCGGGCAGAGTTTGGGCCGGTGTGTACAGGCTGATGTTACGGTGACCTTTGTAGGTATCAAGCCAGGGCTTGTCACAGGTGCAGGTAAACAGTCTTGCGGCAAGCTGGTTTATGCCGACTTGGGTATTGGCAAAGCGTTTCAGGCGCTCGCGAAGGCGAGTGCAACCATGCTCAACATTGAGCACTTCAAAGGCATGGGGCCGCGCGATATAAATAGCCACAAGGGAACCTACGGAAGACTATTGTGCATTGGTGGTAACCGCGGTACAGCAGGCGCTATCCGCCTAGCCAGTGAAGCGGCGTTGCGAAGTGGTGCGGGTATGGTTCGCGTGTATACCCATGAATCGTCGGTCGTTCAGGTTAGTGCAGGGCGCCCCGAGTTGATGGTGACTGACTATAATTTAGAAGATGCGCTCGCGTGGGCAACCTGTGTGGTTATCGGGCCAGGTTTAGGTCAAGATGAATGGGCTGAAACCGTCTTTGAAACCACAATGAAGCACTGTCAAAGCAAAAATAAGCCGGTTGTTATCGATGCCGACGCGTTAAATTTACTGTGTAAGCAGTCGACGGCTTATACATTGTCAGACAGTATCCTTACCCCTCATTCAGGTGAAGCCGCACGCTTACTGGGTGTTTCTATCGATGACGTAGAAAGCGACCGGTTTAACTATGCAAGGCAGTGTTCACAGCGTTACCACGCCGTCTGCGTGCTAAAAGGGGCGGGTACGCTTATTGATAACGAAAAGAAAACCTGGGTTTGCCGTCATGGTAATCCGGGGATGGCTACCGCGGGAAGTGGAGATGTGTTAAGTGGCATTTTAGGGGCATTGCTCGCTCAAGGTGTAGAAACAGATATTGCTGCAAAATACGGCGTAGTGCTGCACGCGAAAGCGGGAGATGATATTGCCCAACTCTATGGTCAACGTGGTATGATAGCGAGCGATTTGTTTGACGCAGTACGTGCATTAATAAACCACTAGTTAGCGTGGTTTTGTCTTAAACGGGCAGGCATCTACTGTGTTTTTCGGCTTACAATTACTGTGGAATATTGTTGATGTCTTACCCGCACACCTCTTTTTTTGCTAATGAATTAGACGATACCGCGCAGCTTGCCAAAGACTTAGCGCAAGCCGTTTCAAGTCAACTCCCGGCTCACGCCGTTATTTACCTAAATGGCGATTTAGGTGCAGGTAAAACCACGTTTAGCCGCTATTTTATTCAATCTTTAGGTCATTCAGGCAGCGTTAAAAGTCCAACGTATACATTGGTTGAACCTTATGAGTTGGATGACGTCAATATTTATCACTTTGACCTATATCGCTTAGCCGACCCTGAAGAGCTCGAGTTTATGGGTATTAGAGACTATTTTGGTTCTGGTGCCATTGCGCTTATCGAATGGTCTGAAAAAGGCGGGGAATACTTGGCAACGCCTGACTTAGTGATTAGTATAAATATTACTCCATCTGGAAGGCAGTTCAGTCTGGACGCTAAAAGTGTACACGGTGCAAAGATACTCCAGCAGTGCAAGCGCGTATAGCGCAAAAGATAACTAAAAATAACAGTCGCTCCGGGGTTTACGAGGGCGGCAATACAAGAATACAAAGGCTAATTATGGTGCGCAGTATAGTTTCGGTATTATTATTGTGTTTCGTGGTGCAATTCGCACACGGCGCGCAAAATAACATCGACGGAGTAAGAATATGGCCGTCGCCTGACAATACTCGCGTTGTTTTCGATATGAAAGCCGAGCCTGAGTTTAGCTATTTCACGCTTAAAAATCCGCTACGACTGGTTATTGATTTAAAAAACACCAGCAATTCAACCAAACTATCAGGTGTAGCGAATAGCGGCGATCTTATTAAAAAGCTTCGCTATTCAACGCCGAAAAAACCTTCATCTGCAAGGGTAGTGGTAGAGCTAAACCGCAATACAAAACCTTCTATATTCGCTGTCGCGCCTCAGGGAGCACTCGGTCACAGGCTTGTGGTTGATTTACCCGATAAGGGCTCATCGAAAGCACCTACACGTGCGGCGTCAACGGGCACCGTCGTTATGGATGACTCAAGCAGCGCCCGGGATAGGGATATCATTGTTGCTATAGATGCTGGCCATGGCGGTCACGATCCGGGCTCAGTAGGGCCTGCGGGTACATACGAGAAACATATCACCCTTAGCATAGCGAAAAAGCTTGAAAGCATGATAAACAAAGAGCGTGGAATGCGCGCCATCATGACGAGAAGCGGTGATCACTATATTTCTCCTAATCGACGCCCTGAAATAGCGCGAGAGAAAAAAGCGGACCTGCTTATTTCTATTCACGCGGATGCGTTTAGCCAACCTCAACCGCGCGGTGGTTCGGTATGGGTGCTTTCAATGCGCCGTGCTGATACCGAATTAGGGCGATGGCTAGAAAAATCCGAACGCCATTCTGAGTTACTCGGCGGGGCTGCAGAAGTCATAAATGATAAGTCGAGTGAACGTTATCTCACTGAAACCATACTCGGCCTATCAATGGATCACAGTATGGCGACTAGCCACGACTTAGGTAATAAGGTAGTAGAAGAGCTAAAACAAGTGACGAGCCTTCACAAAAGAAAGCCCCAAGCTGCTAGCTTCGCTGTGTTAACGGCTCCAGATATCCCATCAATATTGGTGGAAGTTGGTTTTATTTCTAATCCTCAAGAAGAAAAGAACCTAAATTGGTCAAAACATCGCGAGCGTTTGGCTAATGCAATGTTCAAAGCCACCAAGCGTTACTTCAAGCAAGTTCCGCCTGATGGTACACTATGGGCTCAAGAACGATCGAACAACAGGCGGCATAAAGTAAGAAGCGGAGAGTCGCTTTCTTTATTGGCGCAGCGCTACAACGTAAAGGTAAGTAGCATAAAAGCTGCAAACGATCTTTCAAGTGATGTTGTGCGTGTTGGGCAGGTGTTAAATATCCCTCGAACATAGCCTGGCGCGGGCGTGGTTGAGGGGAAAGCCCCCTTTTGCTTACGCAATTACATTTTAAGTCACCATATATCTATTCAGCCAATATCAATAGGGTAGCCCTTTGCCTATACAGCTTTTATCTCCACAATTAGCCAACCAAATAGCCGCAGGTGAAGTAGTAGAACGCCCCGCATCTGTGGTTAAAGAGCTGTTGGAAAATAGCCTAGACGCTGGCGCAACAAAGATAGAAATAGACATTGAGAAAGGTGGCCACAAGCGAATTCGTATTAAAGATAACGGCTCTGGAATCGAGAAAAATGAACTACAGCTGGCGCTAAGCCGCCACGCAACCAGCAAAATTACGACGCTAGATGATTTGGAGCAAATTTTATCTTTGGGTTTTCGTGGAGAAGCCCTTGCTAGTATTAGTTCGGTAAGCCGGCTAACGCTTACATCGCGTACGCAAGCACAAACAGAAGCGTGGCAAGCGTATTGCGAAGGCCGTGAGATGGCAGTAAATATACAGCCCGCCGCACACCCCGTGGGAACAACGATTGATGTGGCGGACCTTTTTTATAATACACCTGCTAGACGCAAGTTTTTGCGCACTGAAAAAACCGAATTTCAGCACATCGAAGAGGTAATTAAACGTATCGCGTTAAGTTACCCTAGCGTATCTTTTGTGTTGAAACATAACGACAAAGTGGCGAAACGGTTTATCGCTGATAAAGAAGGGAGTCTAACCACGCGAATCGGTGCTGTGGTTGGGCAAAAGTTCATTCAAAACGCGGTGCACATTCATGCTGCTTACGAAGGTCTTCAAATTGATGCGTGGTTAGGTAATGAAGCGATGTTGCGCAGCAGCAATGACTGCCAGTTTAGTTTTGTTAATGGGCGCGGTATGCGGGATAAACTGATCATGCACGCTATACGTCAAGCATACGAGAGCGTATGGGGCGTTATAGAGCAGCCAAGCTTTGTAGTCTACTTAACCGTTGACCCTAAAGATGTCGATGTGAACGTTCATCCCGCAAAACACGAAGTTAGATTCCAGCAAGGGCGGTTAGTACATGACTTCATTTGTAAAACCGTCAGTGATGCGCTTCATGCGATGACAGATGAAGCGTCCCTGACAGGTATGGATAATAAGCGTCACTTAGAAAGTGACTTTATGTCCCATGAAGTTGAACACGACTACATCAGACCGCTTCAAACTCAAGCTGAAAGTAGTACTCGTGCGTTTAATGAGCAAAGCGCGTACCCGTCATCGTATTCACCGTCAGGCAAAACCGCAAGTAGCGGGGTTGGGAGTTCAGGCGTAAGAGCAGGGGGAATAACTCAGCGACAAAGTAGGGGCCCAAGCGCTGCATATCAGTCTAGCTATAATGCTTTGATGACGCCAAATAGCGACAATTTGACCGGCGACGGGAATGAGTCATCAATACTTGAGTGTGTAAATCTCTCCTCACTGTGCAGAATTTACCCAAAAGAAGAAAAAATTTACCTTATTAGTGCGACGAAAGTTGTAAATATCTGGCTAAGCGAACTATTTTTAAAAGCACAGCACAGTCAACCTTTGTTAATGCCAGTGGCTGTTTCCCTCGATAATGTGGAAGAAAAACTGGTTTCGATGCTAAATGAAGCGCATTTTGAAATAAATAAGGTTGCGGGAAAATATCGGTTACAGCAGGTTCCGGCAGGAACTCGACATCTTCCGTGGATTAAATGGTTTGAATCTCTTCTAAATGTGAAGTTCGGTGACACCATTAATAGTCTTGAAAGCGCGCTAAAATTATTGTCTTTACCTGAAGCTTTGATAGACGATGAAGTAACAAAAGCGCTGTGGTACTGGTTGGATCAGCAAAGCGCAGTTAAACAATGGGAAATTATAGAGCAATTTGCTAAAGTGCGCCCCTTGAATTTAGTGCTCGATGTGTGGGGAGAATAAGGTGTCCGATGGCATAAATTCTGCATTGCCTGTGATTGCTATTATGGGCCCCACGGCATCAGGCAAAACGGGCTTAGCGCTAGAGATAGCTGCTCAGGTTGAAAGTGAAGTGATCAGTGTCGACTCTGCCCTTGTGTATAAAGGGATGGACATTGGTACTGCGAAACCTTCAATCGAAGAGCGCGCAGGAGTGGTACATCATTTAATTGACATTATCGACCCTGCTGAAAGTTATTCAGTGTCGCAATTTGTTAACGATACAAATCGTTTAATTGGCGATATATTAGCGCGTGACAAGGTACCAATTTTGGCTGGAGGTACAATGATGTACTTCAATGCCTTGATAAATGGTATTTCGCCACTACCTAAGTCAGATGAAAAGATACGAGATGAAATAACACAGCAGGCACAACGCTTGGGCTGGTCTAAATTACACGACGAACTGCGTAGTGTAGACCCGGTTAGCGGTGAGAGAATTCACCCTAACGATCCACAGCGTATTACTCGAGCGCTTGAAGTGTATAGAAACACCGGCAAAACGTTGACCTATTGGCAGCAGCAAAAGGGCGAAAAGTGCCCTTACAACATTGCCCAATTTGCCATCGCGCCCGAAGACCGTGCCGTGTTGCACAACCGTATTGCTACCCGCTTCGACATGATGTTGGAGCAAGGGTTCGAGAAAGAAGTAGTAAAACTCTACGAACGCAGTGATCTTCATGAAGATTTACCTTCTATTCGTTCTGTAGGGTATAGGCAAATGTGGCAGTATTTAGACGGCCATTTGAGTTACGCAGAAATGCGGGAAAGAGGCATTATCGCCACAAGACAACTCGCAAAGCGCCAGCTGACTTGGCTAAGGGGCTGGGAGCAGGTTACGTGGTTAGACACATTTGCTAACGATAATTTGACTAAAATTACAGCGAAAGTCACACTTTAAATGTTTGAGTGTGGTATATTTTAGACGTGCAGTGGTAGTGTAATTATTATCACGAATAATAAAAACTAAGGATATCAAATGGCTAAAGGGCAATCTTTACAAGACCCATTCTTAAACGCTTTGCGTAAGGAACGTATACCAGTATCAATTTATCTGGTAAACGGTATCAAACTTCAGGGGCAGGTTGAGTCATTCGACCAGTTCGTTATTCTACTGAAGAACACAGTAAGCCAAATGGTGTATAAGCACGCAATTTCTACTGTTGTTCCAGCACGCGCTATCACAATGCCAAGCGCAGGAGATTCTGAAAATACTAAAGGTGAATAATTTAAAAGGTAACGCGCTTGTTTGACCGTTATGAAGCCGGTGAACAGGCTGTACTTGTTCATGTTAATTTTTCCGACGAGAACAGTAAAGAAGACTTAAGTGAGCTTGAATTGCTTGTGTCTTCGGCAGGGGTGAACGCGGTAGAAGTCATTACTACTTCGCGCAGCGCTCCTCATGCTAAGTTTTTCGTTGGTTCAGGTAAAGCAGAGGAAATAGCAGCGGCAGTTAACGCACACGATGCCAACGTTGTTATTTTCAACCACGCGCTGTCTCCCTCCCAGGAGCGTAACTTAGAAGCCGTGTGTAAATGCAGGGTGTTAGACAGAACGGGGCTTATACTCGATATTTTCGCTCAAAGAGCGCGAACGCACGAGGGTAAGCTTCAGGTTGAACTAGCCCAGTTGAGACATATCTCAACGCGTCTTATCCGAGGCTGGACTCACCTTGAGCGTCAAAAAGGTGGTATAGGTCTACGCGGACCGGGTGAGACACAGCTAGAGACTGACCGACGATTACTTCGTGGTCGTATAAAAGCCATTCTTCGTCGTTTGGAAAAAGTGCAGAAACAGCGAGAGCAAGGTCGTCGCTCTCGTAAACGCGCTGAAATTCCAACGGTATCCTTAGTTGGCTATACGAATGCGGGTAAATCGACGCTGTTTAACACCATTACCGACTCTCACGTTTACGCTGCCGACCAGCTGTTCGCAACGCTAGATCCCACGTTACGTAAAATCGAGTTAAAAGACGTTGGCCCCGCTATTTTGGCCGACACGGTAGGGTTTATCCGACACCTTCCTCACGATTTAGTCGCGGCTTTTAAAGCAACGCTGCAAGAGACTCAAGAAGCTGACTTACTGCTCCATGTCGTTGATATCGCTGATGCGAAGTATCGAGAAACCATGGACGAAGTAAACGACGTACTTGAAGAAATTGAAGCTGGGGATATTCAACAATTACTAATCTGTAATAAGATTGATAAACTAGAAGACGTTAAACCTCGTATAGAAAGAAATGACGAAGGGGTGCCCGTTCGCGTGTGGTTGTCTGCACAGACGGGGGAAGGGACAGAGTTGTTAAGCCAAGCTTTAACCGAGTGTTTGAGTAAAAGTATGGTGAATTACACATTAAAGATTCCCCCAGCTCAAAGTCGATTGCGCGGCGTATTATACGAACTAAACTGTATTTCTAGCGAAGAATACGACAGTCAAGGTGACTGGGTAGTCGATGTAAGAATGCCCGCTGCCGACTGGAACAGGCTTGAAAAACGTCTGGAAAACGGAATATCAGAGTATGTTGTGCGACATTAAGCAGTGCTAATCACTGTATTGAGCATGCGACATTTAAAAATATAACAGTAATCTATGGAGTATCAGCATGGCTTGGAATGAGCCGGGTGGCAATAATAACGACCCGTGGAAGAATCGCGGCGGGAAAGAGCAAGGTCCCCCAGATTTAGACGATGTGTTTAAAAACTTATTTGGTAAGTTTGGAAAGTCAGGTGGTAACGGTGGTGGCTCGGGCAAAAGCCTAGGCGGCATCGGTGCTGGTATTCTAGTAGGCTTGCTTGTAGTGATATGGTTTATCAGCGGCTTTTACACTATTCGTGAAGCAGAGCGTGGTGTTGTACTGCGCTTTGGCGAGTACTACCAACAGGTAGAACCCGGCCTTCGCTGGGCGCCGACCTTCGTTGATACAGTTATCCCTGTTGACGTGCAGTCAATCCGCGACCAATCATCTTCTGGTTCAATGCTAACAGAAGACGAAAACGTAGTAAGTGTTCAAATGGAAATGCAATTTCGCGTTGTTGACCCATACCGTTGGACCTTTGCCGTTGAGAGCCCAGAACAAAGCCTAAGCCAATCGTTAGACAGTGCAATCCGCTATGTAGTCGGTCACTCGAAGATGGATGACGTACTAACAGACGGTCGTGAAGTGACTCGTCAGCGAGTATGGGAAGAACTTCAGGGGATTATCGAGCCTTATAACATGGGCGTTTCTATTATTGATATGAACTTCCGTGACGCACGTCCTCCTGAGCAGGTAAAAGATGCGTTTGATGACGCCATTGCCGCACAGGAAGATGAGCAACGCTTTATTCGTGAAGCAGAAGCTTACGCAAGAGAAATCGAGCCTCGCGCACGTGGTCAGGTCAATCGCATGAACGAAGAAGCGCAAGCATATAAAGAGCAGGTAACGTTAGAGGCGCAAGGTGAAGTAGCCCGCTTTAACGAGTTACTTCCACAGTATGAGCGCGCGCCGCAAGTTACCCGTGAGCGTATCTATCTTGAAACGATGGAAGAAGTGTTAAGCAGCACCAGCAAAATCATGGTGGACAGCAAAGGCGGCAATAACATGATGTATCTACCGTTAGATAAAATCATGGAGCGTCAGCAGTCTACAACGAAAGCGCGTTCTCGTAACACGCTAGAAGGTTTGCAAGCGCCGGTGACTGATGCAGAAGGCAGAAGCCGCAACTCATCGCCGACCTCAGGCTTACGCGGCGATAGCTACAGAGAGGGGAGATAAGCACAGTGAAGAATTTATTAATTGCAGCATTCGTTCTTCTTGTTTTACTCGCATCAGGCTCTCTGTTCGCGGTTAAAGAAGGCGAGCGAGCTATTGTTATTCAGTTTGGTAAAGTTCAAAGAGATGACGACACTGGCGACACTAAGGTGTTTGAACCAGGTCTTCACTTTAAATTGCCATTTATTGATTCGGTACGTGTACTCGATGCGCGTATTCAAACACTAGACGGCTCACCTGACCGCTTTGTAACAAGTGAGAAAAAAGACCTTATCGTAGACTCTTATGTTAAGTGGCGCATTGATGACTTTGCCCGTTACTACCTATCAACGGGTGGTAACAAGCTGCAGGCTGAAGCGCTACTTAAACAAAAAGTAAACAACGGTCTACGTTCAGAGTTCGGTACCCGTACTATTGCACAAATCGTTTCTGGTGAGCGTTCAGCACTAATGAACCAAGCAATGGAACAGGCGTCTACATCGTCTGACGAGCTTGGTATTGAAATTGTAGACGTACGCGTTAAGCAGATTAACTTACCTACTGAGGTGAGCAACTCGATCTTCCAGCGTATGCGCGCAGAGCGTGCCGCCGTAGCTCGTGAGCACCGCTCAGAAGGTCAAGAGCAAGCTGAAGTGATCAAGGCAAACATTGATGCGAAAGTAACCGTAATGCTTGCCGACGCCGAACGAAATGCGCGACAGCTACGCGGTGAAGGTGATGCAATTGCAGCACAGATTTATGCTGATGCATATTCTCAAAACGCCGATTTTTATAGCTTCCTACGCAGTATGGACGCATACAAAAAGAGCTTTAACAGCAAGCAAGACGTTATGGTTATTGCACCTGATAGTGACTTCTTTAAGTACATGAATCAGTCTAAAGGTAACTAACCGAACGCCGGTTTGATGTAACAAAAGCCAGTCTTTTTAGACTGGCTTTTTTGTTTGCCCAG